>JAKCDM010000048.1 GCA_021841865.1 Pseudomonadota bacterium | reverse complement strand
TGCCGTCGTGGAACCTGAAGTCCAGGCTGGTCACGTCGGAGCCGAACATCAGTTCGACCTGATTGTCGCGCTGCGTGCCCTGGAGTTCGGCGGGCTGCCGCACCTGCGCGGGAGCGGTGGGACTGAGGGGATGGGCGGATGCGGCGCAGTAGGCCAGGCTGATGGCGAAGGACAGTGCGGCAAGGGCAGGTTTCATCGAGGCTCCGGAAGCAATCGAGTGGCAGGCTCCGGCGGGCACTATGCCTCGCCGGAAAAGCCACTTCGAGCCCGCCGCGCGCCGGAAGTTCCCCGGCCCGTCGGCCCTGCCTGTCGCCCCCCATGCGCCGCGCGCTGCGCCGGCGCTCCGGGCTCAGACGCCCATCTCGGCGAAGACCTCGCGAGCCACGCGGAACGCATCGAGCGCGGCAGGCGCGCCGCAGTACACGGCGGTCTGCAGCAGGACTTCCTTGATCTCGTCCTTGCTCAGCCCGTTGGCGAGCGCGCCGCGGACATGCAGGCGCAGCTCGTGCGGGCGGTTGAGCGCGGTGATCATGCCCAGGTTGAGCAGGCTGCGGTCGCGCCGCGCCAGCCCGGGTCGCGACCAGATCTCGCCCCAGGCGTACTCGGTGACGAGTTGCTGGATGTCGCGGGTGAAGTCGTCGGCGTTGCGCAGCGAGTTGTCGACGTACTCGGCACCCAGCACCTCCTTGCGAATGGCCAGCCCTTGTTCGTAGCGTTGTTTGGAGTCCATGGAGTGTTCGATGGGAATGCCCCGGCACGCGCCGGGTGCGTTCATGGTAGGAGCTGCGTCACGGTTTGTGAAAGGCGATGAACAGCCCGGCCAGATGGATTCCGAGCTTGCTCATGTCGGTGCGGTTGAGCAGGACATGCTGGTTCATCTGGTACATCCAGTCGTCCATGTGCACGTCGATCACGTGCCCGTGGTAAGGCAGCGCCAGCACGTAGTTCCAGTGGAAGGCATTGCCGTCGGCAGCGCCCGCTGCGGTGCCGACGATGTCGCCGGCCGTGCCGGTGTAGCGGCGCATGCCGCCGGCATCGGGCTCGCGGTGCAGGTGCCACACGCGCTCCTGGGTCTTGCCGTCGCTGTAGGTGAAGTGCTCGGTGAGCGTTCCGCTGTCGCCGTGCCACACGCCCATCAGGTCGACGTGGAAGCGCCGCACGACCTTGCCCGAGCGGTCGAACACCAGGCCGTCGGCGGTCAGCGGGCCGTTGAAGTAGGACTCCAGTCGCAGCTCGGGCTGCTGGTCGTGGTAGGCCGCCGGAGTGACGGTGCTGCAGGCGCTGAGCAGCAGGCCGGCTGCAGCGGCGACGAACCAGGGAGAGACAAAGCGCAGGAATTTCACCACGGGACCTCCGGATCGGGTTGAACGCAATGGGGGGGCTGCTGCGTGCCGGCGATCCAGCCACGCCAAAGCAGCAGCGCAGACAGGGCCTTGAGCGCGCAGGGCAGCAGGCAATAGGCGACCACCAGCGGCGGCAGCGCCGCCAGCTGCGGCTGGCCCGGCCGATAGCCGAGCCACTGCAGCAGCGGCAGCGCGAGTCCGGCGGCGAGCGCCAGCGCAAGTTTCGTGGCCAGGTTCCAGACCCCGAAATAGCTGCCTTCCAGGTGTCCGCCATGGCCGGCGGCGGCGATTTCCTGGCCCAGCAGCGCCGGCGGGATCGCCAGGTCGGCGCCCAGGCACAGCCCGGACGCGGCGCAGACCAGCGCGAAGCCCCAGCGCTGGCCGGGCTGGAGCAGCGCGGCGAAGCCGAAGCTGGCGATGGCCAGCAGCGTGCCGGCCAGCCAAGCGCGCGCCGCGCCGAGACGTCGCACCGCGCGCAGCCACAGCGGCATGCCGGCCGCGCCGGCCGCGAAGTAGGCCAGCAGGTAGCCGGCGGCCCAGTCGGGGGCCTGGATGCGGTCGCGCACGAAGAACATCACCAGCGTCGCCGGCACCGAGGCGGCCGTGGCGCCGGCCAGGTACACGGCGAGGAGTCGTCGCACGCGGGGTTGGCGCAGCGGCAGCAGCGCGCGCTGCCAGGCCTGGGGCAGGCGCCCCGGAGACGAGCTGCGCGGCGCCTGCCCGGCGCGCTGTGGCAGCGGCGCGGCGCGAAGCAGCAGCAGGGCCAAGCCCAGCGCGGCGCTGAAGGCCAGCGCCAGCGCCAGCGGGCCGCGCGTGCCCGCGGCCGCCGAGGCGACCAGCACGCCGGCCAGGCCCAGGCCCTCGCGCCACGCGAACACGCGCGCCTGCTGCTCGGCGCCGTTTCCCAGTCGCAGCGCCCAGGCCTGGTGCAGCAGGCCCAGCGCGCTGTAGCCGGCGTAGGTCAGGGTCAGCAGCGCGAGCAGCGCGGCGATGAACGCAAGTCGATGCGCCTGGTAGTCCAGCCACGACGGCAGCGCCATCAGCCCGGCGAAGCCGGCGGCCATCGGCAAGGCCCAGGCCAGCATCACGCGGCGCGCCTTGCCCTGCGCCAGCGCATGGTCGGCCAGCAGGCCCAGAGGGGGGTCGACGACGGCATCGAACAGGCGCGCGCCGAGCAACAGCAGGCCCAGCAGGCCCAGCGACATCGCGCTGCGCCGAGCGTAGTCGGCGGGCAGGAAGGCCAGCAGCGGCAGCGCGGCGAAGCTCAGCGCGAACTGCAGCGCGGCGAAGCATCCCAGCCTGGCCGGCGTGAGAGGCGAGAGCCTGCTCAAGGCCCGGCTCCCGCCAGCAGTTCCCGGCGCAGCTGCGAATGCGTGGCGTGGGGGCCGAGCCAGATGCCGAAGAAGGCCCTCGCGAAGTCCTCGCCGTCGATGCTGCCCAGCAGCTTTCCGGCGGCCAGGAACTGCGTGGTCGGCCCCGACGCGGAATGCGGCAGGTACACGCCGCACAGCGTGTCGCCCGGGCGAACGTCCGGGAACAGCGCGCGCATGCGCTGGCGCCAACGCTGCAGGAGTTCGGGGCTGGCCTGCCCGCGCATGAGCCTGGCGCTGGCATCGGCCAGTTCGGCGCCGCCGATGGAGCGCTGGTAGCGCAGGCGCAGCGCCAGCGCCTGCGAGCCCAGCGCCGCCGCGTCGAGCCCGCTGGGTCCGCTCCACAGCTCGGCGTCGTAGACCGACAGCCCGAACCATCGCAGCGTTCCGCTGCCCAGTTCGCGCGCCGGCTGCGCCAGGCGCTGCACGCAGGCGGGAAGGGCCGACGCGGGCGTCTGCGCGGTGGCCAGCAGGGTCCCTGCCAGCGCGGCGACGCAGACGCTTCGGCGCATCAGGGCCTCCCGCTCTTGCGCAGCGTGAACTGCACCACGTCGGTAGAGCCCTGCGCGAAGCCGGCCTCGCAGTAGGCCAGGTAGAAGTCCCACAGCAGGCGAAAGCGCTGGTCGAAGCCCTGCTCCTGCAGCGACTGCGTGAGCTGCGCGAAGCGCTGGCGCCACGCCGCCAGCGTGGTGGCGTAATCGCGCCCGAACGCGAACTCGTCGACTACCTCCAGGCCGGCCGCGGCGGCGAGTTGGCGAAACAGCTTGCGCGTGGGCAGCATGCCCCCCGGGAAAATGTATTGCTGGATGAAGTCGGTGCCGCCACGGTAGCTGGGGAACAGCGCTTCGTCGATGGTGATGCTCTGCACGCAGGCGCGACCGCCCGTGCGCAGGCTGCCGGCGAGCACGCGGAAAAAACCCTTCCAGTAGCGCTCGCCCACGGCCTCGAACATCTCGATCGAAGCCACCGCGTCGAAGCCGCCGGCCGGAGTGATGCCGGCCATGTCGCGGTAGTCCAGCAGGTGCAGCCGGGCCTGGCGGTCGAGGCCCGCCGCGCGCAGGCGCTCGCGTCCCCATTGCAGCTGCTCGCGCGACAGGGTCACGCCGTCCAGCCGCAGTCCGCGCCGGGCTGCCGATTCGGCGAAGGCTCCCCAGCCGCAGCCGATCTCGAGCACCCGCGAGCCCGGTTGCACGTCGAGCTGGCGCAGCACGCGTTCGATCTTGCGCTGCTGTGCCTGCTCGAGGTCCAGCCCGGGCGCGTCGAACAGCGCGCTGGAGTAGTTCATGCCCGGGTCGAGCCACAACTCGTAGAAGGCGTTGCCGATGTCGTAGTGGGCGTGGATGTTGTGGCGGCTGCCGCGGCGCGAGTTGGCGCGCAGCGCATGGCGCAGGCGAAGCAGCAAGGTACCCCAGGCGCTGCCGTACAGGGTCCGCTGCAGCGCGTCGCGGTTGAGCAGCAGCAGGCGCAGCAGGCGCGGCAGGTCCGGCGTGGTCCAGCGCTGCTCGAAGTAGCCTTCGCCGAAGCCCACGTCGCCCCTGCGAAGCGTGTCGCTGAACACCCGCCAGTCGAGCACTCGCACCTGCAGCGGAGCGTGCTCGCCGACCGCGTGTTCGCCGAAGTGCATCGCGCGCCCGTCGGGAAGCACCACCTCGAGCCGATCGCCGCGCAGGTGGCGCAGGAGTCCCAGCACGCTGCGCGCGGCGGCGGGCAGCCCGTGCAGCCCCGCGGGAGCGGCGTCGCCGATCGCGGCGGTGGAGGACGCCGAGCTCATGGCTTCGCGCGCAGCAGCGCCTGGATGCGGGACATGAACTCGGGGCTGTCCGGCGTGGTCGTGCTCGGGTACTCGGCGACGAACTTGCCGTCACGGCCGATCACGTACTTGTAGAAATTCCACTTGGGCTGCACTCCGCTGGCATGGATCAGCTGCTGGTACAGCGGGTTCGGGCGGGGCTCCGTGACATGCGTGATCTCGAACAGCGGATAGCGCACGTCGTAGTGCTTGCGGCTGAACGGCACGATGCTGCTGGCCTTGTCGAATTCCTGGTGGAAATCGTTGGACGGAAAGCCCAGCACGACCAGGCCTTCGGGCCCGAACTTCTTGTACAGAGCCTGCAGCTGGCCCTCCTGCGGCGCGAAACCGCAAAAGCTCGCGGTGTTGACCACGACCACCACCTTGCCGCTGTACTGGCACAGGCTTACCGGCTTGCCGGTCTGCAGGTCGTTGAACGTGTGGTCGAGCAGGGCGGGGCAGGTCGACGAGGCGGTCGCGGGCATCGCCGCGTGGCTGGCGGCGGGCGACGTCGCGGCGCGTGCCGGGCCGGCAGCGAGGCCGACCAGGGCGGCAAACACGATGGACAGCAGCTTGTTCATGGGTCTGGGACGTCCTGTGAAAGGGTTTGATTGGACAAATCATGCTATTTGTCCTGGACAAAAGCAAACGATTTCGCCGAATCACCTTGTTTACAACAAGGGATTCGCGCCTTTGTCCAGGCCGGCGGCAAGCAGCACGGCGCGCGCCTGCAGGTCCATACGCCACGACGGGCGCAATGGATTCAAGCTGCCGGGCTCCCGCCGCGCAGGTTCGCGCGAGCGTCTACCCGGTCAGCGCCGCGGGGTCGCCGCGCCGACTACGCCGCTCCGCCACCGCGCCCGTAGGCGTCGTCCAGGCGTTCGATGTCGTCCTCGCCCAGGTAGGCGCCGGACTGCACCTCGACGATCTCCAGCGGCGTGCTGCCGGGGTTCGACAGGCGGTGCGTCTCACCCAGCGGGATGTAGGTGCTCTGGTCCTCGTGCAGTTCCAGCGAGCGGTTGCCGCAGACGATCCTGGCGCGCCCGCTGACGACCACCCAGTGCTCCGCGCGCTGGCGGTGCCTCTGCAGGCTGAGGCTGCCTCCCGGCTTGACCCAGATGCGCTTGACCTTGAAGCGCTCTCCCTCGTCGACCTGGTCGTACCAGCCCCATGGGCGATGCACCTTGCGATGCAGGCTGTGCTCGAAGCTGCTGCGCTGGCGCAACGCCTCCACCACGGCCCCCACCTGCTGGCTGCGCTCGCGCCGGGTCACCAGCACGGCGTCGGGCGTCTCGACCACCACCAGGTCGTCCACGCCGACCAGCGTGACCAGCCTGCCGCTGGCGTGCACCAGGTTGTTGCCGCCGTCGCGGATCAGCACGTCGCCATGGCGAAAGTTGCCGTCGCGATCCTTCGGAAACTCCTCCCAGACAGCGCCCCAGCTTCCCACGTCGCTCCAGCCGGCGACCAGATCGACCATGCCGAGCTCGATGCCGTGGGACGCGCAGTGTTCGAGCACCGCGTGGTCCACCGACCGATCGGGGGCCGACGCGAAGGCCGGCGCATGCGGGCGGATGAACCGGGTGTCCAGCATGGTTTCCGTGCTGCGCAGGCGCCAGGCCTCGCGAAGCGCTGCATCCATGTCCGGGCACACCCCGGCCAGCGCGCGCAGCCAGGCCGAGGCCTTGAGCACGAAGATGCCCGCGTTCCAGTAGTACTCGCCCTGCGCGACGAAGGCGCGCGCCCGGGCCTGGTCGGGCTTTTCGACGAATTCGAGCACCTTCAGCGCCTGCTGCTGCGCGGCTTGCACGCGAATGTAGCCATAGCCCGTCTCGGGGCGGTGGGGCGCCACGCCGAGCAGCACGATCGCTCCCGACTGCGCGGCCAGCGCGGCACGCTGCACGGACTGCGCGAACGCTGCGGCGTCGCGTACGCGCTGATCCGACGGGCACACGACGAGCACCGGGTCGTCGCCCGCGGACGAGGCCTCCAGCGCCGCCAGGCTCAGCGCCGGCGCGGTGTTCCTGCCCTGCGGCTCGAGCAGCAGCGCGGCGGGCTCGGTACCGATGTCCTGCAGTTGCTCGACCGCCACGAACCTGTGCTGCTCGTTGGCGACGATCAGCGGGGCCCGCAGCGCGACATCGGGCGCAGCGATTGCGGCCAGGCGCCGCACGGCAGCCTGGAACAGGCTGCCGTCGTCGCCCAGTTCGAGGAACTGCTTGGGCATGCTCGCCCGCGACAGCGGCCACAGCCGGGTGCCGGAGCCTCCGCACAGGATGACAGGCTGGATGGTGATCATGGTGCAAGCGCTCGAGGACCGGGGGTTCGACGGGCAGCGTAGCCGACTCGGAGTCTGGGCGGCAGAGGGAGCCGTCGCGAAATTCGTCAGGGGCGAGGGCAGTTCGGTGACGGTGAGGAGCCCATAGTGCTCACTATGGGCGACGAATCGACGCCGGAATGGACCGCCCCTGGCGAATTGCAGCAGGCTCGCCCTCTGCCGCCCAGGCGCCTAGGAGCGTGGGTGCGCGGCGCATGCGGTCTCGCACCGCTGCGCGTCGCTTGCTACGATGGCCCGACGCAGCTTCGCCGGGGGAGCGACATGCTCAAGCTCAAGGGTTGGTTCCTGCTGGTCATGGGGTTGGGCATGCTGCTTATCGCGCTGCAGGGGCTGGTGAAGGGCGAATTGCCCGCGGGTCGCGGTGGCTGGAACACGCCCGACGGCAAGGTCAGCCGCGCGGACCAGCCGCTGTCCTTCTGGCTCATGTTCCTGCTCGACGCGCTGATCGGCCTGATCTGCCTGCGCTACGCCGTTCGCTGGCTCTGACGCTCCGACGCGCGGCATCGCGCGCACGGGTTCAGAAGCGGCTCACCACGGTCACCCCGGTGCCGGCGAATTCGTCCATCCGGGTCAGCACGTCGATCGACTCCTCCAGGCTCACCGTGCGGCCGACCAGGCGCCCGGGGTCGATCCTGGCGTGGTCCAGCAATGCGAACATCGTGCCGTAGCGGTGGGCCTGCATGCCGTGGCTGCCGACGATCTCCAGCTCGTTGGCGATGACCTGGCTCATCGGAATGGCCGGCGTGGCATGCTCGCCCAGCATGAGCCCGACCTGCACATGCCGGCCGCGCTTGCGCAGGTTGCGGATCGAGTGCATGCAGGTCGTCGGATGGCCGAGCGCGTCCAGCGACACATGCGCTCCACCCGAAGTGATTTCGCGCACCGCCTGCACCACGTCGCCCACCTGCGTGGCGTTGACGGTGGCGGCAGCGCCAAGCGAGCGTGCCAGGTGCAGCTTGTCGTCGGCGATGTCGATGGCCACCACATTGGCACCGGCCGCGCAGGCGATCATGATCGCCGACAGCCCGACGCCTCCGCAGCCATGCACGGCGACCCACTGGCCCGCCGATACCCGCCCCTGGTCGACCACGGCGCGATACGACGTGATGAAGCGGCAGCCCAGGCTGGCCGCCGTGACGAAGTCCATGGCGTCGGGCAGGCGCACCAGGTTCAGGTCGGCGTGGTCGATCGCCACGTACTCGGCGAAGGAGCCCCAGTGCGTGAAGCCCGGCTGGAACTGATGGTCGCAGACCTGCTGGTTACCCGAGTGGCATTCGGGGCAATGGCCGCAGCCGGCGACGAAGGGCACGGTGACGCGGTCTCCGGGCACCCAGCGCCCGACCTCGCGTCCCACGGCAAGCACCACGCCCGAGAACTCGTGTCCCGGAACATGGGGCAGGCGAATGTCCGGATCGTGCCCCATCCATCCGTGCCAATCGCTGCGGCAGACCCCCGTGGCCTTCACCTGGATGACCACGCCGTCGTCGCGGGGCGCAGGGTCGGCCACTTCGCGCAGCTGAGGGCGAGCGCGGAACGAGTCGTAGATCACGGCCTTCATCGGAGTCCTCGGTCAGGCGGGCACAACGCCGGCGCCGATGCATCGTAGCGTGGGCTCATCGATTCCCCGCCAGGCCTGGCGGTCGAGAGTACATCCGGAATCGGCGTCAGCGCCGCAACGAGTCCTGCGTGGTGCGCCGCATATTGTCATTTCGCAAAAACCTGGCGGACGCCGAGGGCTAAATTGTCAACACTCGCCGAGGGATTCAACAAATATCTGCCGGTACATTTTCCCCCGGAGGCGCGGCGTGCATGAATCAGCGCGGAATCGGGAAACCATTCCACGTTCACCGGACCCTGGCGATCCTCGGTTCCGGTGGAGTCGGAAGATTTTCGAACATTTCGAAAGTATTTGCAATTTCCGCTTGATCGACACCCGGAATCACGATGTGTCGCGCACCTGCGCCGGCCAGCGTCGGCAGGACTCAGGCCGGCCCCTCGTCCGTGCACGATTCGGAATGGCTCGAGGGCGCAAGCACCGGCAGGCTCGCCGCCAGGCGCAGGAAATCCTGCAGATTCACGGCTTCACTGCGAGCCAGTACCTGGCGGATCTGGGTCCGCACGGTGGCCAGGCTGACCCCGCATCGGGTGGCGATATGCTGCGCCGACAGACCGCTGGTCAGCAGCGAGGCGATCCGCGCCTGGGCCGCTGTCAAGCCGAACCAGTCGGCCAGTGCCTGCGAGGGCACCGCGGGAGGTGGCTCGAGGCTCTGGATCAGCAGCGCAAAAAACCCCGGGGTTCCGAGGGCGCTCGAGCGCAACAGCGTGAGCGCCGCCCGCTGCAGCCGGTCGCGCGGCGATTGGGGGTAGCTGCGCGCGACCCAATGCACGGGCCTGCCTGGCGCCCCTGCAAGCGCCCGTGTCAAGCGTGTGCCGCCCGATCCCCGTGCGCTCAGACGGGTTCCATGGACTTGAAACAGGCGACCCGCGCCGATCCAGTCGCGTGCCGCGGCATTGCACCAGATCAGCTCGGCGTCGCTGCCCAGCGCGATGACGCCCTTGCCCCATGCGTCGAGCGCCGTCTCGCCGGCGTGCGCCGCATGGCGCAGGCCGGCAGCGCGCTGCATCAGGACATAGGCTCGCTCCAGCGTGGGCGCCAGACGGCCCAATGCGTCGATCTGCTCGCTGCTGAAGGGCCCCTTCGCCGCGCCGTGGTTGAGCACCAGGTGGGTCACTCGCCGCCCCCCGCGGTGCACGGCAAGTCCCATCGCGTAGCGCGCATCGTGCCTGAGCAACAGGTCCTGATAGAACTCGCTGCGCGATACGAAGCGATCGTCGAAGTGGTGATGGCAGGCGACCGGTTGTCCGACGGGCGCCGTGGCCGAGACGGATCGGCGGGGATCGATCGTGCCGAAATAGGCCTGGTACGCGGTGGCCGCTTCGCGTAACTGGGGCGACTGGATGGACAGGTCATTCACGCCGCTGGCGTCGTTCCATCGCATCAGATGGAATGAATCCGCGCCGAGCCAGTGACGTAGTGAATCGAGCGCCTGATCGAATCCGCCGTCGGTCGCCGCAGCCTCGTACAGGTGTCCGACGACATCGAGTAAATGTTCTTCCCGCATGAACTGAGCCCATCTCTATTCGGTTTCTTCTCCAGCGGCATCCTCACCGGTGATGATGTCCTGTGATTCGCTTGGGGCTTTAATTCCGGGATCTTATCGCCAAGGAGTCACTGGAATGCGCAGGGAATGGATCGGCAGTACGGCATTGGCTACGACGCTGGTATCCAGCGTTTGTGTATTGAGCGCATGTGGTGGAGGTGGTGGGGGCTCGAATATCCCGGGCACCAACAATCCCGCGACTGCGCAGGCGGCGGCCGCATGCACCGTCACGCAGACCGGGCCCTTCGTCGCGGTATCGCTGACCGGGCAGGTCGGCCAGGCTCAGTTCAGCAATGGTGGTGCCGTGCTGACCTATGGCAGCTATCCGTCGAGTTTTTCCAACAACAGCCTGAGCGGCTCGCTGAACCTTGTGAAGGACCCCAACAATCCCGGGGTTTGCATGGACCAGGGCGGTGCGACCGCTTCGATGCGCACGGTGCTGCAGAGCAACGGCGTCATCGGCATCTCGCATGCCATGGTCAACGGCGCCGACGAGCCGGTGGTCCTGCTCGCCCAGAGCGCACTGGCAGCCAACACGAGCCTGGCCAGCCTGGCGGGCACCTACGACCTGCTGCGCTATCAGACGGATTCGACGGGGGGTGGGCAGACGCGCTCCTCGTATGTCACGTTCACCGTCGACAGCACGGGGGGCTGGAGCATGTGCAAGAACGCACCTTCCTGCTCGACGCCGACGGCAACCGGCACCTTCGGCGCGCTGCCCGGCAATGCCAGCGAATTCGAGTTCAGCTCCGGAGGGCTCGTGCGGGGGAATTCGTTCATCGTCAACGACGGCAGCACGCAGATCCTCGTGACGGCCGAGCACGATACCGGCAGCGGCCTGGTCCAGGGCCTGCATTTCGGGATGGCGCAGGCCCCCTGGAACCCGCTTTCCGGGCCGTATGCAACCAACACGACCGATGGGGTGGCGGCGCAGACCATTGTGTATGGAAGTGCTGTCGGTGCTGCAGGCAAGACTCCCATTGCGCTGACGACCAACAGCCCGGTTCCCGGACTCGCGACCGCGCTGGCGGCCGATGGCACCACGGTCAACTATCTGATCGATACGCCGAGCGGCTTGTTCGTCGACGCCAGCAACACCGGGAACAACTTCGCCGGCGGGCCCGGGTTCTTCGCGTTCGGCATCATTCCGCCGTCGAACTGACAGCGAGCGCGCAGGGCATGGGTCGCGCCAGCTGCATCTGCCCATGCCCTTGACCGATCGTTGAAGCTCGGCGCCAGGCGCCGGCTCGAGACCGGCGCGGGCGCTCGGCCGGCTTAACAGCCTGTTACGGCAGCATGACCACGTTGACGTGCTCGGAGACCTCGTGGACCGGCCGCAGGCTTCCATCGCGTGGCGCCATCGCCGTGTACGGGTGCATCGACTGCAGGTAGTCGATGATCAGCGAGTCCGCCGGGGATCTTTCGAAAATGATGAGCGGATGCTCGCGCTGGATGGTTTCGCGCGCGCCTTGAAGAACCTGAAGTTCATGGCCCTGGACATCGATTTTCAGGATGTCGACCGAAGCAAGACCCTGCTGGTCCAGCGTGGACACCCTGACCGGAAAATGGTCGAGGGTGAATTCGCCGATCCTGGCCCTGGTGATCGCGTCGTCGAACTGCGCCGGATGCAGGCTGGCCTCGCCGTAGATGTGCACGTCATGGCGTCGCGGCACATAGATGTCCATGGTGCCCGGCGCATCCGAAAGGCCGACGAGGTCGTAGTGGAAGCGCGGTCCCAGCAGGGTGCCGGTGAGCTTGAGAAAGGACTCGAGCGAAGGATTGGCTTCGAAGGAGTGGATGCGCGCCTTCCTGAAAAGCCGCCCGAAGTCGATGGCCGACTGGCCGATATTGGCGCCGACATCGACGATGCTGAGCCGGCGCTGTCGGTCGACCAGCCGGGAAATGGCCAGGAAATCCGGCTCGAATAGCGGGCCGAGCAGATATCGGAGGGTCAGCTCCGTCTTTTTCGCGGTGTAGAACAGCCGCGGCGCTCCGCTTATCAGGGTCGAAATCGCCTTTCGATTCACTCGTGCCCCCCATGGCGGCCTGCTGTTCGCCGTCTCGTGCACGAGGCCGTGCCTCGTGAAGGTCTCAGCAGTCCTGGCGAATCTTATCCGGCACCGAGCCAGGCGCAACGCCTACTCGCCCGAACTTTGATCGCGCAGGGATCGAGCACCTGGACATCGCGCATTCGTGTTCCCACCGCGCACATGCCGGTTTCCCGCCAGCCCGGCGAGTCCGCACGCGCGGAACAGGGGCTCGTACGTGGACCTGCGCGTCGCGCACAGGCCCCATGGTGCGACGGATGGGACTCGAACCCATGACCCGCCCCTTATAAAGAGGCCGCTCTGACCCGTTGAGCTACCGTCGCGCCGGGACTTCCGATCCAGCGCGAGGTATTCGGATTGCGGCGGCACCCACGCGCATACGCACACGCACGCCATGACGTCCGGCGCGATGGGCGACGCCCTGGAGGGCAGGGGGGCTGCGGTGGGTGCTGGCTCTTGGCATGGGGGCAATCACGCCGGGCTGCGGACCGACGCTTCGGCTGCAAGCATACTCGCTGCGCCACCGGCGAGGGATCCAGCTGCGGAGCCCGAGCTTCGCGCGCTGCCGGCGGACATGCAGGCTCGCTTCCTGCGCATCGCCGAACTGCTGGAGGGTTTCGGGCCGCAGCAGGTTGGCATGCCCCATGTGCGCCCGTTGGAGGGCAAGCTGTGGGAAATGCGCATGCAGGGGCGCGCCGGCATCGCCCGCGGCGTTTATGCCGCCGTGCAGGGGCGCACGCTGATCGTGCTGCATGTGTTCGTGAAAAAGACGCAGACAACCCCGCGCGCGGCCATCCAGATCGCGCGCACCCGCCTGGAGGCCATGCGATGAAGACCCTGAAGCAGATGAAGGCCGAGCTGATCGCCAAGCCCGACGTCCAGGCCGAGTACGACGCGCTGGCCGACGAGTTCGCCCTTGCACGGGAGCTGATTTCGGCGCGCGCCCGTGCCGGGCTGTCCCAGGCCGAGGTGGCGCAGCGCATGGGCACGACGCAAAGCGTGGTCGCGCGCCTGGAGAGCGGTCGTCGGCCGCCGTCGCTGCGCACGGTGCAGCGCTACGCGCAGGCGGTCGGCGCCAGGGCTGTGGTGCGCATCGAGGCGTGACGGTTCGCGCCGTGCTGCGCGATCTGGGCATTCCCTGCCTGCTGCGCGGCGGCGCGCCGATCGTGTCGTGCTTGCTGGTGCAGCAAGCCCTGTCGGGCGTCGCCGGCGCGCGGTAGGTTCGGTGGGGACGCCCTGCGCCGCCTCATCGAGGACGGCATTGCGTCCTTTATTCTGGTGCCGGGAACGAGACTCGAACTCGTACAGTGTTTCCACCGGCGGATTTTGAGTCCGCTGCGTCTACCGATTCCGCCATCCCGGCCAAGCCCGCGATTATTCCACAGACGGTGTCTGTCGCTCAGCCGGTATTGCGAAGGCCGGCGGCGATGCCGTTGATGCTCAGGTGGATGCCGCGGATCGTGCGCTCGTCGGTGTGGCCGTCGCGGTAGCGCCGCAGCAGTTCCACCTGCAGGTGGTTCAACGGGTCGATGTACGGAAAGCGCGCGCGAATGGAGCGCGCCAGCGTCGGGTTGGTCTGCAGGAACTGCTCCCAGCCGGTGATGTCGCGCAGCGCCTGCACGCTGCGCTGCCACTCCTGCTCGATGGCGCGGAACACGCGTCGGCGCAGCGAGGGGTCGCCGACCAGCTGTGCGTAGTGCGAGGCCACCGCCAGGTCGGTCTTCGACAGCACCATGTCCAGGTTCGACAGCAGCGCCTGGAAAAAGGGCCACTGGCGGTGCATGCGGCGCAGCAGCTCGGCGCCCTCGTCGCCATGCTGGTCGATGTAGTCGCGAACGGCCGAGCCGAATCCGTACCAGCCGGGCAGGGCGATGCGGCATTGCCCCCACGAAAAACTCCAGGGGATCGCGCGCAGGTCGGCAAGCTCGGTGCTGGGCTTGCGCGACGCCGGACGGCTGCCGATGTTCAGTCCGGCGATTTCGCGGATCGGCGTGGCCGCGTGGAAATACTTCGCGAAGCTCGGGTCGCCGTACACCAGCTCGCGGTAGGCGTGCATCGCGGATTGCGACAGCTGCGCCGCGGCTTCGCGGAACTGCGCCGGCGCAGCAGCGCGGGTGCCGCGTGCGCGCGTGACTCCGGCCTGGCGAGGCGCGGCCAGCAGCGTGGCCTCCAGCGTCGCGGCGACCAGGGTTTCCAGGTTGCGCCGGCCGATTTCGGCATTCGCGTACTTGCTCGAAATCACTTCGCCCTGCTCGGTCAGGCGAATGCTCCCGCCCACGGTGCCGACGGGTTGTGCCAGAATCGCCTCGTAGCTGGGGCCGCCGCCTCGGCCCACGCTGCCGCCGCGGCCGTGGAACAGGCGCAGGCGTATGCCGTGCTGCTCGCCGAGGCGCGCGAACAGCTCGGCCAGCGCCACCGAGGTCTTGTGCAGTTCCCAGTTGGAGGTCAGGTAGCCGCCGTCCTTGTTGCTGTCGGAATAGCCGAGCATGATCTCCTG
The DNA here is from genome assembly GCA_021841865.1 of Pseudomonadota bacterium. Classification (GTDB taxonomy): domain Bacteria; phylum Pseudomonadota; class Gammaproteobacteria; order Burkholderiales; family Burkholderiaceae_C; genus Thiomonas_A. Next base: position 8,728 of record JAKCDM010000048.1, on the reverse strand, counting down.
CAGCGAGCCGGAGGCCGCCACGAGTTCGGCGATGCCCGGCAGCTCGTACAGCCCGCGCATGATCTCCGGGGCGTTGCGCAGGTCGGCGATGGTCTCGAACAGCGGCACCACGATCAGCTCGGCATGCGCGCCCGGGTTGCCGAGCGTGCCGTGCAGCAGTCCGCATTCCTTTTGCAACAGCAGAACCTCGAGCAGGTCGCTGACGCTTTCGGTGTGGGAGATGATGGTCTGCCGCACCGCCTGCTCGCCGAGGTCGCGCCGCGCCTGGCGCGCGGCCTCGAGCACCGCCAGCTCCGACACGGCCAGATCGCTGTAGGCGGCATCGGGAACGCGCAACGGGCGCGGGTCGCGCAACATGCGCAGCAGCAACTCGAGCCGAGCCGCCTCGTCCAGCTCGGAGTAGTCGTGGCAGATGCGGGCGTGGCGCAGCAGCTCGGCCACCACCGCCTCGTGCTTGTCCGAACTCTGGCGCAGGTCGAGCGTGGCGAGGTGGAAGCCGAACACCTCGACCGCGCGCAGCAGCGGCTCCAGGCGCATTCCGGCCAGCGCGCCGGCGTGGTGCGCCTGCAGCGAATCACGCACCACGCGAAGGTCCCCGGCCAGCGCGTCGGAGTCGGCATAGGGCTCGGCCGGCCCGACCTCGTGGCGCAGCGCCTGCGTGCCGCCCAGCTTGCGCAGCGTGGCCGCCAGCCGGGCGTACACCCCGATCAGCGCGCGCCGGTAGGGCTCGTCGCGCCGATGCTCGCTGGAGTCGGGCGACGCCTCGGCCAGCGCCAGAAGCTGCGGGCTGGCGCTGGCCAGCATCAGCGAGACCGACAGCTCGGCGCCCAGTGCGTGCACCTGGTCCAGGTAGTGGTTCAGCGCGGTGCGCGCCTGCAGGCGCAGCGCGTACTGCAGCGTCTCTGCGGTGACGAAGGGGTTGCCGTCGCGGTCACCGCCGATCCAGTGACCCATGCGGAAAAACGAAGGCAGGCGCCAGGGCTGGCCGTCGGCGCGCGGGAACAGCTCGTCCAGGTCCTGTTCGAGGTCCAGGTACAGGCGCGGTACCTGTTCGAAGAAGGTGCTGTCGTAGTAGGAAAGCGCGTTCTTGATTTCGTCCGACACCCGCAGCTTGGTGAAGCGCAGCAGTCGCGTCTGCCACAGCTGGGTGATTCGCGCTCGGAGTTCCGCGTCGATCTGGCGTTGTCGCCGCGGCGGCACGCGCGTGTCGCGCTCGGCCAGCAGCCGTGCGACCATGCGCTCGGCGTCGAGCAGGCTCTTGCGCTGCACCTCGGTGGGATGCGCCGTGAGCACGGGGGAGATCAGCGACTGCGCGAACAGCTGCTGCAACTGGTCCGGCGTGACCCCGGCGCGGCTCATCTTGTCCAGCGCGGCGCGCATGCTGCCGGCCTGCGGGCGCGCGTTCGCCAGTTCGTGCGCCTGGCGGCGCCGAAGCACGTGGCGGTCCTCGGCGATGTTGGCCAGGATGGAGAAGTAGCTGAAGGCCCGGATCACGCTCACCGCCTGGTCGCGAGACAGCCCGGCCAGCAGCTTGCCCAGGGCGCTGCGCTGGCGGGCATCGCCCTCGCGGTGAAAGCGCACCGCGAGCTGGCGAACGCGCTCGACGGTGTCGAACATGGCCTCGCCTTCCTGTTCGCGAATGACGTCTCCCAGCATGCGCCCGAGCAGGCGAATATCGTCGAACAGGGCGGAGTCGTCGGGCGCGGGCGGCTTGGTCGGCATGTTGGCGGGTCGGCAGGGTGGGCAGGGAGGGCGGCCCGCGCCTGTCGCGGGCCGGTGGCCGGTGGCAACCGGCGGCGGCCTGGCCGATGCTAGCAGTGTGCCGCAGCGCGGAATTGCGCTGCGCCCGCGCCGGGGTCCGGGCGCTTGCCTGCCTGATAGCATCCGCGCATGACCCAAACGACCTCCGATGGCGCAGACAGCCGCGGCGTCGAGCTGGTGATCGCGTCGCGCGAAAGCCGCCTCGCCCTGTGGCAGGCCGAACATGTGCGCGCCCGCCTGCTCGAGCTCGATCCCGCGCTGCAGGTGCGCATCCACGCCATGACCACGCGTGGAGACCAGATCCTCGACCGCAGCCTGTCCAAGGTCGGCGGCAAGGGCCTGTTCGTCAAGGAGCTCGAGACCGCCATGCAGCAGGGCCAGGCCGACCTCGCGGTGCATTCGCTCAAGGACGTGCCGATGCAGCTGCCCGACGGCTTCGAGCTGTGTGCCATCCTCGAGCGCGAGGACCCGCGCGATGCCTGGGTGTCGACACGGGCCGCGCATTTCACGGAACTTCCCCAAGGCGCCGTGGTCGGAACGTCGAGCCTGCGCCGGGAAATGCAGATTCGCGCGCTGCGGCCCGACCTGCAGGTGCGCGCGCTGCGCGGCAACCTCGACACGCGGCTGCGCAAGCTCGACGAAGGCCAGTTCGACGGCATCGTGCTGGCTGCCGCGGGCCTGCTGCGCCTGGGGCTGCGCGATCGCATCCGTGCCTTCATCGACACCGAGCAGATGCTGCCGGCGCCGGGCCAGGCCGCGCTGGGCCTGGAAGTCCGCGCTGGCGACGGTGCGCTGGCGGCGCGCCTGGGCGCGCTGCAACATTCGCCCACCGCGCTGGCGGCGCTGGCCGAGCGCGCGCTGGCGCGCGAGCTCGGCGGCAGTTGCAGCACCCCGCTGGGTGCGCATGCGCGCTGGGGCCTGGGCGGCGGTGAGCTGCAGTTGCGTGCCGTGCTCGGCCTGCCCGACGCGTCGCGTGTGCTGCGCGTGCAGGTGCACGGCGCGGTCAGCCATGCCGACCAGGCGGATGAACTCGGGCGCCTGGCTGCTCAGCGCCTGCGCGAGCAGGGCGCGCAGGCGCTGCTCGACCAGTTGCGCGCGGCGTGAACGCGCATCGCGGGGCCGCCATGCGAACCCGCCAGGGCCCCGCGCGCCGTCTGCCGGCGAAAAGGCGCCTCGCGCGATGCGGCAACTGATCGTCACCCGCGCGCGCGACCCGCTGGCTCCGCATGCCGATGCCCGCGCCGACTCGGCCTTGCGCGCGGCCGGGGTGCAGTTGCACGAATTCGCGCTGATCCATATCGTGCCGCCGGCCGACCCCGACGCCGCGCGCGCGGTGCTGGACCGGCTGGAGGACTGGCAGCTGGCAGTTCCGGTGAGCCCGTCCGCGGTGCAGGCCGCGCTGGGCCTGCGCCGCCGTGCCTGGCCGCCTCGCTGCGCCGTCGGCCTGATCGGCGCGGCGAGCCGCGAGGCCTTCGAGCAGGCGCTGCGGCAGCGCGGCGAGCCGGTGAGCGGACTGCGCGTGATCTGCGCGCAGCAGCCGGGCGCCGACTCCGAGGCGTTGTGGCAGGCCTTGCACGCATGGCGCGACGACTGGCGCGGCGCCCGTGTGCTGATCCTGCGCGGCGACGGCGGGCGCGACTGGCTGGCCGGCGTGCTGCGCGAGCAGGGCGCCCACGTGCAGGTCCTGGAGGCCTACCGGCGCGTGGCGCCGCCGCCCGACGCGGCGCGACTGGCGCGATTGCGCGACTTGCTCGCGACCGGCGCTGCGTGGCAGATCGCCGCCGGCGCGGCGCTCGACAACCTGCTAGGACTGCTGCGTGCCGCCGGGCTGGAGCCGCGACCCGCGCTGGCCGGGCTGCGCGCGCTTGTGCACCACGAACGCGTCGCCGACGCTGCGCGAGCGGCCGGCTTCGGGCGCGTCGACGTGGTCGAGTTCCGTGCCGAAGCCTTGCTGGAGGCCTTGCGTTGAGCCCGGCGGCCGCGCACGCAGCCCGCGCGGCGTGGCGCGTTTCCCCCATGCCAGGCCAGTGCTGGGAACTTCCACCTGGCAGGCCGACGCAGCTTGCCTAGAATCGCCTGCATGTCCGAGAACACCGCCCCCGACGATCATTCGCCCGCGCCGACCCCGATCCCGCCGGCCGCAGCGGCCGGCCCGGCTGGCGGCGTGCCGCCCGGCGCGACCCTGCAGCCCGCGGCCGGCGCCGCGCAGGCGCCCGCTCGCCAGTCCCAGCCGATGCTCTGGCTGGCGGTGCTGGTGCTGCTGGTGCTGCTCGGCCTGTCGGCCTGGTGGTCGAGCCAGCGCCTGTACGCCACGCAGGCCGAGATCGCGCAGCGCCTGCAGCAGGCGCAGACCCATGCCATCGAGGCGCGCACCATCGCGACGCAGAACGTGCAGGCCACGCGCGAGCTGGCCGCCAAGCTGGCGGTGCTGCAGGCGCGCGAGCAGGACCTGGCGGCGCAGCGCGAGGCCCTGCAGCAGCTCGTGCAGGAGCTTGCGAAAAGCCGCGACGATGCCTTTCTGGGCCAGACCGAGGAGCTGATCGCGCTGGCCCAGCAGCAGGCCGAGCTGACCGGCACGCTGCAGCCGCTGATCGGGACGCTGCAGGCCAGCCTGCAGCGCCTGAAGCATTCGACCAATCCGCGCGCGTCGCTGGTGGCGCGTGCCGTCGAGGCCGACCTGGCGCGCCTGAAGTCGGCGCTGGTGCCCGACGTCCCGGTGGCCGCGCAGCGACTGGACCAGCTCGCCGGCATGATCGACGGACTGCAGGTGCTGGGTTCGGCGCAGCCGCTGCAGGGCGCGTCGGCTCCGGCCGCGTCGGCGTCGGCCGGAGCGGCCACGGGCTGGAGGGCGTGGCTGGGCCGCTGGGGGGGCGCCGCGTGGCGCCAGGCTCGCCAGCTGGTCACGGTCACCCGCATCGACCGCCCCGAGGCGCTGCTCGAATCGCCTTCGCAGCATGCCTTCCTGCGCGCCAACCTGAAGCTGCGCGTGCTCAACGCCCGCCTGGACCTGCTGTCGCGCAATGCGGTGGGCTTCGACGCCGACATGCAGTCCGTCCAGCGCGCGCTGCGAACCCAGTTCAACGCGCAGCAGCCGGCCACGCAGATGGCGCTGGCACTGGCGCGCCAGGTGTCGCAGGTCAACCTGACGGCGCAGCCGGCGGCCGCGCTGCAGTCGCTGCAGGTGCTGGCTGGCCTCGGCCTGGGGAGCGACTGATGCGCTGGCTGGCCTGGCTGATCACCCTCGGGCTGGCGGCGGCGCTGCTGGCCATGGCCGCCAGCGGCCGCCCCGGCAACGTCGCCATCCTGCTGCCGCCTTATCGCATCGACCTGTCGCTGAACCTGGCGGTGCTGCTGCTGCTGGTGACCTTCGGTCTGCTGTACGTCGCGGTGCGCGCGCTGAGCCTGCTGCTGGGGCTGCCGCGGGCGGCCGCGCTGTTCCGCTCGCGGCGTCGCAAGGAGGTCGCCGCGGCGGCGCTGCACGAGTCGCTGCTGCACCACCTCGGTGGGCGCTTCCGGCGCGCCGAGCGTGCCGCGTCGCGCGCCGCGGAAGTCGAGGCCTTTCGTCCCGGCGCGTTGCTGACGGCGGCGCAGGCGGCGCAGGCCATGCAGGCCTACGAACGCCGCGACGCCTACATCGATGCGCTGCCGCCGGCGGCGCGCGAGACCGGCACGCTGCTGCAGGCGCAATGGCAGATCGAGGCACGCGACGCGCAGGCGGCGCAGCGTGCGTTGCGCGGCCTGTCCGGCGGGCTGCAGCGTCGTACGCAGACCCTGCGCCTGGCGCTGGCCGCGGCGCGCGCGCTGCACGACCACGCCGAGGTGCTGCGCCTGGCCGGCGCCTTGCGCAAGCACCACGGCCTGCACCCGGCCGCGGCGCAGGCCATTCTCCACGGCGCCGCGCTGGGCCTGATCCGCCAGGCCGGGCACGATGCCGAGAGCCTGCGCGCGATGTGGAAGTCCTTCGAGCCGGCGCTGCGCCACGACCCGCAGGTGGCGGTGGCCGCGGCGCGCGGGCTGGCGCTGGCCGGCGAGCCGGGGCAGGCGCGCACCTTGCTGATCGACGCGCTGCGCATGCCGCAGGCCGAGCCGGCGGCGCTGATGCCGGCGCTGCGCGGCATGCTCGGCGGCGTCGACGCCAGCTTCGTCGCGCAGGCCGAGGCCTGGATGGACCGCTGGCCGCAGGAGGCGCAGGCCAGTTTCCTGGCCGCGCGCGCATGTGTCGAGATGGAGTTGTGGGGCAAGGCGCAGCAGTATCTGCAGCGCGCGCTGGAGCAGTGCCAGCCCGACGAGCGTCGCCTGCGCGGGCAGATCCACGCCGCGCTGGGCCGGCTGCAGGAACGTATCGAGCGCGAGGACCAGGCCATGCGGCACTGGCGCCTGGCCGCGCTCGACCTGGGCAACGACGACAGCGCCGGTGCCGGCGGGGCCTGAAGGGCCATGGGCCTGGACTCGCGCCCGCGCGCGCAACCGCGCGCCGGTCCTGCCTCGCGCCTGAGATCGTGGCTGCGGCGTGAGCGCCTGCTGCTGCTGTTCGGCGGCGTCGCGCTGTTGCTGGGCGTGCTCGACCCGGCGCCAGGCAGACGCTGGATCGAGTGGCTGCAGGCGCCGACCCTGCTCGGGCTGTTCGCGCTGCTGGTGACCATCGAGGGCATCCGCGCCAGCGGCGCCGTGCAACGCGCCGCCGGAGTGCTGGCCCGCCGCGCACGCACCCAGCGTGCGCTGGCGCTGCAGCTTGTGCTGGCGGCGGCGTTTTCATCGATGCTGCTGACCAACGATGTCAGCCTGTTTCTCGTCGTGCCGCTGACGGTCGCGCTGGGGCGCGGCGCCGAGCTGCCCGTGCTGCGCCTGGTGATTCTGGAGGCGCTCGCGGTCAACGCCGGCTCCACGCTGAGCCCGGTGGGCAACCCGCAGAACCTGCTGCTGTGGCGCCACTCGGGATTGTCGATGCCCATGTTCGCATGGCACATGCTGCCGGCGGCCGCGGTCATGCTCGCGTTGCTGGTGCTGACCGTGTGCCTGCTGGTGCCCGGGCGCACGCTGCGCGCAGGCGGTGCCGGCAGCGTCGCGATGCCGCCGCTGCGGGGGCGCCTCGGCGCGGTCTCCGCGCTGCTGCTGGGCTGCGTGCTCGTGCTGCTGCAGGCCGGTCGCGCCGGGCTTGCCGCGCTGCTCGTGCTGGGGGTGTTCGCGCTGGCCTGGCGCGAGGTGCTGCGTCGCGTCGACTGGGGCTTGCTGGGCACGCTGGCGGCGATGTTCCTGGGCCTGGGCCATCTCGCGCAGTGGGCGCCGCTGCAGGCCTGGCTGCTGCGGGTCGATTGGCACCAGCCGCAGATCGCCTACCTGGGCGGCGTGCTGCTGTCGCAGCTGCTGAGCAACGTGCCGGCCAGCGTGCTGCTGTGGCCGCAGACGGGGCACGCCACGGCACTGGCCGTGGCGGTCGACGTCGGCGGTTTTGGCCTGGCGCTGGGCTCGCTGGCCAACCTGATCGCGCTGCGCCTGCACGGCGGCCGCGGGAGCTTGCGCGAATTCCACCGCATCAGCGTGCCGTTCCTGCTGGTGTGCGCCCCGCTGGTGTGGCTGGTGCAGCGCGCGCTGGGCTGAGAAGGTGTGAACGAATCCCCCATGCCCGCTGGACCGCCCCTGGACGCCGCCCTGTGCGTTGCAAATCCTCGCCGTAGCAGGTGCTACGACTGCGGTTTGCGCCTTCATGGCAGCGCCCCTGGTCGGCCCCTCGGCCACGGCCGATTCATTCACACCTTCTGAGCCGCGCGCTGCGCTCGGGCAGCCCGGCCGCGGGCATGCCAGAATGTAGCCAGGAGAACCTCGATGCCCTCGTACAAGACCCTCGAACAGACCATTGGAAACACTCCGCTGGTGCGCCTGCAGCGCATCGGCGCGGCGGACAATGCGCGCCGCGGAAACATCGTCCTCGCCAAGCTCGAGGGCAACAACCCGGCCGGCTCGGTCAAGGACCGTCCCGCGCTGTCGATGATCCAGCGCGCCGCTGAGCGCGGACAGATCCGTCCCGGCGACACGCTGATCGAGGCCACGTCGGGCAACACCGGCATCGCGCTGGCGATGGCCGCGGCCATCCTGGGCTTTCGCATGGTGCTGATCATGCCCGAGGACCTGTCGATCGAGCGCGCGCAGACCATGCGCGCCTACGGCGCCGAGCTGGTGCTCACGCCCAAGGCCGGCGGCATGGAGTACGCGCGCGACCTCGCCGAGCAGATGCAGCGCGAAGGCAAGGGGCTGGTGCTGGACCAGTTCGCCAATCCCGACAACCCGCGCGCGCACGTCGAGACCACGGGCCCGGAGATCTGGCGCGACACCGAAGGCACCGTGACGCATTTCGTGTCTTCGATGGGAACCACCGGAACCATCACCGGCGTGTCGACCTACCTGAAGCAGCAGAATCCGGCCGTGCAGATCGTCGGCGCGCAGCCCGACGAGGGCTCGCGCATTCCCGGAATCCGCAAATGGCCGCAGGAGTACCTGCCGAAGATCTACGATCCGCAGCGCGTGGACCGCGTGGAGTCGGTGAGCCAGGCGGCTGCCGAGGCGATGGCGCGGCGGCTGGCGCGCGAGGAGGGGCTGTTCTGCGGCATCAGCTCGGGCGGCGCCTGCGAGGTGGCGCTGCGCCTGGCGCGCGAGCTGCGCGACGCCACCATCGTGTTCATCGCCTGCGACCGCGGCGACCGCTACCTGAGCACCGGAGTGTTCCCTGCCGGCTGATGACGCGCCGGCGGGTCTAGAATTGTCGGTTTGGATTCGCTTCGAGGACGAGGATTGCGATGAGCGGGCAAGGCGCGGCGGCGGAACAGGTGGATGTGGAGGTCGATGCGCGCGGCATGAACTGCCCGCTGCCCATCCTGAAGGCCAAGAAGGCGCTGTCGGGAATGCAAAGCGGCCAGTTGCTGCGCGTGCTGGCCACCGATGCCGGGTCGATGCGCGATTTCCAGGCCTTCGC
>JAKCDM010000168.1 GCA_021841865.1 Pseudomonadota bacterium | reverse complement strand
CATCCTCTCGCATGCGCGCCGCGAGCGCGCCCTCCGACCATGCACAAACTCGTCATGATTCGACACGGTGAATCGACCTGGAACCAGGAGAACCGATTCACCGGCTGGGTCGACGTCGACATCACCGAAAAGGGCATCGCCGAGGCGCGCCGCGCCGGGCGCCTGCTCAAGGCCCACGGCCTGGACTTCGACGTGGCCTACACGTCGGTGCTCAAGCGCGCGGTGCGCACGCTGTGGCTGTGCCTGGACGAAATGGACCGGATGTGGCTGCCCACGGTGCACAGCTGGCGCCTCAACGAGCGCCACTACGGCGCGCTGCAGGGGCTGAACAAGGCCGAGACCGCCGCGCGCTTCGGCGACGACCAGGTGCTGACGTGGCGCCGCAGCTACGACGTGCGCCCGCCGCTGATGGACGAGGCGCACCGCCACGAGCTGGCGGCCGATCCGCGCTACGCGAAGGTCGGCCCGGCCGAGCTGCCGCTGGCCGAGTGCCTCAAGGACACGGTGCAGCGCGTGCTGCCGCTGTGGGAGGAATCGCTGGCGCCGGCGATCCGCGCCGGACGCCGCGTGCTGGCGGTGTCGCACGGCAATTCGATGCGCGCCATCGTCAAGCACCTCGACGGCATCTCGGACGCCGACATCGTCGGGCTGAACATCCCCAACGGCGTGCCGCTGGTGTACGAGCTCGACGCCGAGCTCAAGCCGATCCGGCGCTACTACCTGGAGGATCCCGCCGCGCAGGCGTGAGCTCCGACGGCCGGGGGCGCGACGGCGCCCCCGGCCCTATACTTTCTCGGCACTCGAGGAACACGGCATGGCAGGCAAATTCAAAATCGCGGCTTGGGTCGGAGCGGGCATGCTCACGGGCGCCCTGGCAACCCTGCAACTGCAGGCGGTCGCGCGCGGCGCGGTCTCCCCGCTGCCGCTGGAGGAACTGCAGCAGTTCGCCGCCGTGTACGGCCTGATCAAGGCCGACTACTTCGAGCCGGTGCAGGGCAGGAAGCTGGTCCATTCCGCGATCAACGGCATGGTCAACGGCCTCGACCCGCACTCGGAGTACCTCGACGCGAAGGACTTCAAGGAATTCCGCGAAAGCACCAGCGGCAAGTTCGTCGGCGTGGGAATCGAGATCGCGCCCAAGGACGGGCTGATCGAGGTCGTGTCGCCGATCGAGGGCTCGCCCGCGGCGCACGCCGGAATCGAGGCGGGTGACCTGATCACGCGAATCGACAACACCTCGGTCAAGGGCCTGCCGCTGGACAAGGCGGTCAAGCTGATGCGCGGCAAGCCGGGCACGCAGGTGCGCCTGACCCTGCTGCGCAAGAGTGCCAACCGCACGCTGAGCCTGCTGATCACGCGCGAGGAAATCCACGTGCAGAGCGTGCGCGGGCGCATGGTGCAGCCCGGCTACGCCTGGGTGCGCATCACGCAGTTCCAGTCGGACACGCTGCCCGAGTTCGTGTCCAAGGTCGACTCGCTGTACAAGGCCGACCCCAAGCTCAAGGGCCTGGTGCTCGACCTGCGCAACGACCCCGGCGGCCTGCTGGAAAGCGCCGTCGGCGTGGCTTCGTCCTTCCTGCCCGCCGACGCGGCGATCGTGTCCACGCGCGGCCAGATTCCCGAGGCCAACGTGACCTACCGCAACACCCCGAGCGACTATTCGCGCGTGGTCGGCCAGGACCCGCTGGCTTCGCTGCCGGCGGGCATCAAGACGGTGCCGGTGGTGGTGCTGGTCAACGGCGGGTCGGCGTCCGCGTCGGAGATCGTCACCGGTGCGCTGCAGGACTACAAGCGCGCCACCGTGATGGGCGAGCCGACCTTCGGCAAGGGCTCGGTGCAGACCGTGCTGCCGCTGGGGCCGGACACCGCGCTCAAGCTGACCACCGCGCGCTACTACACGCCCAACGGCGAGTCGATCCAGGCCCGCGGCATCCTGCCGAACTACCTGGTCGGCCCGCTGCCCAGCGGAGACCCCTACGCCGCGCTGCGCATGCGCGAGGTCGACTACACCAACCAGATCGGCACCGGCGCGCAGGCAGCCAGCTCGCCGGCGCTGCGCGCGGAACTGCAGCGCCAGGAGGAGGCTCGCCGCGAGCTGGAGGCCGCGATCGAGAAGGATCCGAAGAAATTCCCGAAACTGCCTCAGTACGGCAGCAAGAACGACTGGCAGCTCGAGCAGGCGTTGAACCTGCTGCAGCACAAGCCTGTGATGACCGTGCAGACCGCGACGCGAGCCGCCAGCCAGCCCGTGGCGGCGGTGTCGCACCCGGCGCAGTCGCGCTGAGGCCTCGCCGCCAGTCCTCGCCCGGGCAGCGCCAGCGCCGATGAACGACGCCGAACTGCTGCGCTACTCGCGCCACATCCTGCTCGACGCGATCGGCATCGAGGGGCAGCAGCGCGTGCTCGACGCCCACGCCGTGGTGCTCGGCGCCGGCGGCCTGGGCTCGCCGGTGGCGCTGTACCTGGCCAGCGCCGGCGTGGGTCGCATCACGCTGGTCGACGACGACACCGTCGACGCCACCAACCTGCAGCGCCAGATCGCCCACGTGGAGCAGCGCATCGGCCAGCTCAAGGTCGACTCGGCGCGAATCGCGATGGAGCAGATCAACCGCGGGCCTCGCGTGCGCACGGTGGCGCGCCGGGCCGACGCCCGGCTGCTGGACGAATTGCTGTGCGATGCGTCGGTGGCGCTCGATTGCAGCGACAACTACGCCACGCGCCACGCGCTCAACTCGGCCTGCGTGCGGCGCGGCGTGCCGCTGGTCAGCGGCGCCGCCATCGGCTTCGACGGCCAGGTCGGGGTGTTCGACACGCGCCCGGGCCCGGACGGCCCGGGGCCCTGCTATGCCTGCCTGTTTCCTCCCGACGCCGAGGTCGAGGAAGTGCGCTGCGCCGTCATGGGCGTGGTCGCGCCGCTGGTCGGCGTGATCGGCAGCCTGCAGGCGCTGGAGGCGATCAAGCTGCTTGCCGGGGCGGGCCGCTCGCTGGCCGGACGCCTGCTGCTGATCGACGCGCTGGACATGGACATTCGCACCATGTCGCTGCGCCGCAATGCGCAGTGCCCGGTGTGCGGCGACGGCCGCTGACGCGGCGGCGGCCACCGTACAGGTTCAATCGTCCTGCGGCGCGTCGCCCGACGGTTCGCCGATGCCCGGCCACAGCGTGCCGGTCGTGTCGCGTCGCCAGTGCCCGGAAAGACTCCAGTCCCGGCCTTGCAGCTGCGCCGAATACACCACCGGGTCGAGCACCGCGGTGGCCTGGTAGACGCCGGGGGCACCGCGCTGCAGGACCAGCTCGAGGTCGCCGCCGCGCCGAACCGGGTCGAGCAGGCGCAGGTGCAGCAGCGCGTCGTCGGGAGCCGGGCGCACGCGCACCGTCAACAGCCCCGAGCGCAGCGAAACGTCGGCGCGCAGGCCCAGCGCGCTGGCCTTGCGCGCCTGCTCGATGCTGCTTCCCACGCGCAAGCCGCGCTCGTAGGGGTGGGCCGTCACCAGGCTGTCTCGACCGTGCAGGGCCACCGCCAGCAGCGCGAAACCGATCACGACCATGCTTCCCGGCAGGGCGATCAGCGCCCAGGGCCAGGGTTGGCGCCACCACGGCGGAACTGCGGGAGAGGAAGGCACGGGCCGGACTCCGGAATCGGGTCAAGGGACCGGCCCAGTGTAGCCAGCCGTTGCCGAGGCTCATTGACCCAGGGCAAGGCGCGAGACGGCCAGCGCACGCGCGCCGGGCCGGGCACCCTGCGGCCCGCCCCGCCCCGCAGCAGGCTCACAGATCGACTCGCGGCACCCGGCTGGCCACCAGCACCGCGGCCAGCGTCACCAGCGCGGCGGCGCCGAAGCCGACATGGAAGGCCTGCGTGACGCGCAGCGTGGCGGCCGCGCTGGCGCCGTGCAGCGCCGCGTGCAGGTCGGCCGGCGAGACGAGCCCGAACACGAGCGAGCCGAACACCGCAGTGCCCAGCGACGCGCCGGTGGAGCGTGCCAGCGAGATGGTCGCCGCGGCCGCGCCCAGGCGGCTGCGACCCGCCACCGTCTGCACCAGCAATTGCGCACTGGGCATGACGCTGCCGAAACCGATGCCGGCCAGCAGGCCCAGCGCGCCGACCTCCAGGCTGTTCGGGCGCACCAGCGCCAGCGCCAGCAGCGCCAGCGCCGACAGGCACAGGCCGATGCGCGGCGGCAGGTCCGGGCGGGCGCTGCGCGCGATCAGGCGCCCGGTCACGTTGGCGCCCAGCACGATGCCTGCCGTCAGCGGCAACAGCAGCAAACCGGCGTGCGCCGCGCTGCCGTGCTGCGAGATCTGCAGGTAGACCGGCAGGAAGAACACCAGCGCGAACATGCTCGACGCGAACAGCACCACGGTCAGCGCCGTCCACGCGGCGGCGGGCAGGCGCAGCAGCTCGAGCGGAAGGAAGGGATGGCGCTGCGCGCGCTCGCGGCGCAGCAGCAGCCAGCCCAGCACGGCGGCGCAGCCAAGCATCAGCAGGCTGGGCGCCGACAGCCACGCGAAGCGATGTCCGGCGAGGGTCAGCCAAAGCAATGCGAGCGCCGCGCAGGAGGCGAACATCAGCACCCCCGGCGCGTCGTGCCCCTGCCCCGGCTCGGCGTGCGCCGGGCCTGCCGGCAGGCGCGCCACGCGCCACGCCGCCAGCGCGCACAGCGGCAGGTTGGCCACGAACAGCCAGCGCCAGCTGTAGTCGGTGACCACCAGTCCGCCGACCACCGGGCCGGCGACGCTCGACAGCACGAACACCGCGCTCAGCCAGGCCTGGAAGCGCGGGCGCTGGCGCGGCGGAACCACCTCGCCGATCAGCGCCTGGCTCATGACCATCAGCCCGCCGCCTCCGAGGCCTTGCAGCACGCGCGCGCCGATCAGCCACCACATGCCCGGCGTGGCGGCGCAGGCCAGCGAACCGACCGAGAACAGGGCCAGCGCACCCAGCAGCGCATCGCGGCGCCCGTAGCGGTCGCCCAGGCGGCCGTACAGCGGCGCCATGATGGTCGAGGCCAGCAGGTAGCCGACCGCGATCCAGGTGCTGTCGTGCAGGTTGCTGAAGTCGCGCGCGATGGCCGGCGTGGCCGTGGCCAGCAGGGTCTGGTCGAT
>JAKCDM010000167.1 GCA_021841865.1 Pseudomonadota bacterium | reverse complement strand
ACGGCGCCGGGCTCGATCAGCGACACGCGAATGCCTTCGGGCCCGAGTTCCTTGCGCAGCGCATCGTGCAGCCCGACCACCGCGAACTTGGTCGCGTTGTAGACGGCCCAGCCTTCGATGCCGCGGCGCCCGCCGACGCTGGACACGGTGCTGATCATCGCCCCCGGGCGCGAACGCAGCAGCGGGATGGCCGCCTGCGTGCAATGCAGCACGCCCCACAGGTTGGCGTCGATGGTGGCCTTCCATTCGTCGACCTTGCCGTGCTCGAAGCTGCCGTGGTAGCCGACGCCGGCGTTGTTGAACAACAGGTCGAGGCCGCCGAAGCGCTCGCGCACGCCGTCGAACAGCGCGCGCACCTGCGCGGCGTCGCCGACGTCGGTGGGCACGGCCAGCGCGCCGGCGCCGAGCTCGGCCGCCAGCGCGTCGATGCGATCGCGGCTGCGCGCGGCCAGCACCACCTGCATGCCCTCGGCGTGCAGCGCGCGGGCCGCCGCCGCGCCGATGCCGCTGGAAGCGCCGGTGATCACTGCCACCTGTCCGCGAATGTCACGCATGCGCAAGCTCATGGATGTTCTCCCTTGGATTGGTCAAGCACGTAGACAAAGACAAAGGGAAAATCCTAGGCCGATCGCCGCCGGCCTGCAGGGCATCGGCGCTGGCGACTCAGGCCGCGCGCGGGTCACGCCTGCGCAGCGGCAGCGGTGCCGGGCGCCGTGGCTTGCCCAGGTGGGCCAGCAGCAGCCGGTAGGTGTCGAGGTCGAAGCCGAAGGCGTCGTCACGCTGGCGCGCGAGCAGCAACTCGTCGAGCTCGGCGTCGTCGCGCGCGGTGCCGAGGTGGCGCCACTGGTCGAACACGTGCACCTCGCTGCGCAGTCCGTCGGGCGTCGCCTCGCGCAAGCCGATCGGCCCGTCGTAGGGCCAGGCACGCAGGCGCTCCGCGGCCAGCGCGGCCTGTACCCGCGCGGCATGGCGTTGCGGCGTCTCGTCGCCGCAGCAGGCACCGCGGCAACGCCCCAGCTGGTGCGCGAAGCAGCGGCCGCGGCCGGACTCCAGGCCCAGCACGCGCAGGCACAACCCGTGCTGCTCGGCCAGCGCGCGCAGGCCCTCGTGCGCCTGGCGCCGGCTGCGGTAGGTGCCGTACAACTGCCCGAAGCAGGCGGGGTCGACGATTTCGTCGCGCACCAGCGTGAGCAACGGCCGCTCGCGCGCGTCTTCGGCGATGCGCCAGCTGCAAAGGCGGTTGTCGCGACGCAGCTTGCGGTTGAACAGCGGCTGCAGCTGCTTGACCAGGCGGGCCTCGAGCAGCAGCGCGCCGAGCTCGCCGGCGGTCTCGCGGATCTCGATGCGCCGCACCTCCTGGCTGATGCGCATTTCACGCGCCTCGCGGTGGTCGGCCTGGAAATGCGACAACACGCGGCGTCGGAGGTTCACGCTCTTGCCCACGTACAGCGGGATCTCGCCATCGCCGTGGAACAGGTACACGCCGGGGCCCTCGGGCAGATCGGCGACGTCGGTCTGCAGATGCGGCGGCAGGCTGGCGCCGGCCTGCAGCAGCGCCTGCGCATGCCCTCGCAGCGCCTGCTCGCCGTGAAGTTCGGCCATGCGCTGCAGCCAGGCGTGCAGCACCAGCACGTCGCCCATCGCGCGGTGGCGGGCCGGGTTGACGAGACCGTGGCGCGCCTGGATGGCGTCCAGCCCATGCCCGCTGCAATGCGGCTCCAGGCGCCTGGACAGGCGTACCGTGCACAACGTGCGCGCGCGCAGGTCGACGCCGGCGCGTGCCAGCGCGTTTTTCACGAAACCGTGATCGAAGCGCACGTTGTGCGCCACCAGCACGGCCCCATCCAGCAACTCCAGCAGCCGCTCGACCAGCTCCTCGAAGCGCGGCGCGCCAGCGACCATCGCGTCGGTGATTCCGGTCAGGCGTTGTATGTACACGGGAATGGGGCGCCCGGGGTCGACCAGGCTCTGCCAGCGTGCGCTGACCTGGCCGTGGTCGACACGCAGCGCGGCGATCTCGGTGATGCGGTCGTGCACCGGGTTGCCGCCGGTGGTTTCCAGGTCGAGCAGGACGTAGCTGGCAAGCATGCGGCATTGTGCCTGCTCGCGCGCCGCCGTGCGGGTCGGTGCGCATGGCGCGCGGGCCGGAGGTGACGCACAATCGCGGGCACGCTCGGCCGGGGTCGGGCTTGCGAGGTCTCTCCGCATGGGGTCGTGGGTACCTTCCTGGGTCGCGTATCTGGTCGTTGCCGGCGTCGGCATGCTGGCGCACCTGCGCCTGCACCGCGCGTTGCCCTTGCCGGCGCGCCCGGTCGCCGGCACGATGACCGCGGCGATGCTCGGCATGTTCGCGGGATTGGCCGTCGACGCCTCGCGCGGCCGGCTCGAGCTGCTGGCGTCGCTGTGCGGAGGCGGGCTGCCGCTGGGATTGTTGCTGCGCTGGCACCTCGGGCTGCTGGCGGCCAGCAATGCCGCGCTCGTGCTGGCCGGCCTGCTGCCGATGCTGTGGCGGGCGCGCGCCGGCGTGTCGACGGATTGCTGTCGCGGCCTGCTGCCCACGCTGCTTTGCCTGGGTTGCATGCTGGCCGGAATGAACCTGGGCATGCCGCTGCTGGTGCAGGCGCAAGGCCTTCGAGGCGCCTCGCCGGGCCTGCCGGCGATGCTGGCGGCGATGCAGGCGGGCATGTCCTGGGGCGCGGCCGCCGCGCTGGCCCTGCTGTGCGTGGCCACTCGCATGCCGGGCGTGCCGGCGAAGGCCGCGAGCCCGCGCAGCTGAGGCCGCGGCGTGGCAGGCCATTCCCATCCCCCCAGCCGAGGCGAGCCGGAGACCAGACCATGAACACCCCGCAGGGCCCGGCGTCGGCGCTGTATCTGTTCGAGAAGTTCGAGGTCGGCGTGGTGCACCTGGATGCCCAGCGCAAGGTGCTGGCGATGAACGACTTCGCGCGCCGCATCCTGCCGGTCAGCGACAGGCGGCCCTTCGATTCGCTGGTGACTTCGTTTCATCCGCCCCGCTCGGCGGCCAAGGTGTCGTTCCTGCTCGACCAGGCCTCGGCCTGTCCGGTGGCCGCGGCGATTCCCATGACCATGATCATCAACATCCCGGAGCAGGTGCTGCTGATCAAGGTCACGCGGCTGGCGGGGGGGGACGGACAGACCACCGGGTTCGCGCTGGTGTTCTACGACGTCACCCAGCTCGTGGTGCAGGGCGAGACTGCGGCCGCCCCCGCCGGGGCACCCCCGGCGAGCGTCGCGGGCGCCGGGGAAAAGCGCCAGCTCGCGCGAATTCCGCTGGTCGCCAACCACCGTGTGACCTTCGTCGACACCGCGCAGGTGGTGTTCCTCGAGTCGCAGGCGCATTACACGCGGGTGCTGACGACCAGCGGCTTCCAGTTCTGCAACCTGAGCATCGGCGACCTCGAGGTGCGCCTGGACCCGCAGCGTTTCGTGCGTGTGCATCGCTGCTTCATCGTCAACCTCGACGCGGTGCTCGAACTCGGGCGCCTGGATGGCAAGGTGCAGCTGCGAATGCGCGGCGACCCCGCGACCTGGGTGCCGGTGTCGCGCGCCGAGGTCGCTCGACTGCGCTCGCTGCTGGGGGTGCAGCGCAAGGCCTGAGCACATGGCAGCGGACAAGCACGCGCGCCTGCCGTGCCGACGATTCGTCTAGGGATTTTCCCGGATTGCCGCAAGGCGCCGCGCCGATTGCTGCACCTGATGTGCCACGATGTGCATTTCGTGCGCACCACAATACATTTGGTGCGAAAAAACGCGAAGTTATTGATAAAGTGCAAAAAAATCACTGACTCCGTATAGTTTGTCCGTCCTAGACAAACTCGGAGACATCCATGATTCCACCGCGTTTCGAGTACCACGCGCCGCGCTCCGTGGACGAGGCGATCGCGTTGCTCAGCAGCCTCGGAGGCGACGCCAAACTGCTGGCCGGCGGGCACAGCCTGCTGCCCATGATGAAGCTGCGCTTCGCGCAGCCCGGCAGCCTGATCGACCTCAACCGCATCGACGAGCTGCGCGGCATTCGCGAACAGGGCGACACCGTGGTGATCGGCGCGATGACGGTGGAAAACGACCTGATCACGTCGCCGGTGCTGCGCAGCAAGGTGCCCTTGCTGCCCGAGGCGGCCGCGCTGATCGCCGATCCGCAGGTGCGCAACCGCGGCACGATCGGTGGCGACATCGCCCACGGCGACCCCGGCAACGACCATCCGGCGCTGTCCATCGCGCTCGACGCCAGCTTCGTGCTGCAGGGCCCCAACGGGCGTCGCAGCGTCGCCGCCGACGGGTTTTTTCTCGGCACCTACATGACCCTGCTGCAGGAGGACGAGGTGCTGTGCGAGATCCACGTGCCGGCGTTCAAGCCTGCCACCGGCTGGGCTTACGAAAAGCTCAAGCGCAAGACCGGCGACTGGGCCACGGCCGGATGCGCGGTGGTGCTGCGCCGCTCCGGCGATCGAATCGAGCACGTGCGAATCGCGTTGACCAACGTCGCGCCGATGGCGCTGCGCGCCGAGCAGGCCGAGCAGCTGCTGCTCGGCCGCGCGCTCGACTCGCAGGCGCTGGCGGCCGCGGCCGAAGCCGCAGCGGCGATCTGCGAGCCGGCGGAGGACTTGCGCGGGGACGTGGAATACAAGACGGCGATGGCCGCACAGATGGTCAAGCGTGCGCTGGGCAAGGCCTGGCTGCGTAGTCAATGAATCGGCAGGAGCCCCCCATGTCCAAGAAACTCGTTTCGATGAAGGTCAACGGCCAGGCCGTGGAAGCGGCCGTCGAGCCGCGCACCCTGCTGGTGCATTTCCTGCGGGAACAACTCAACCTCACCGGGGCCCATATCGGCTGCGAGACCAGTCATTGCGGCGCCTGCACCGTCGATGTCGACGGCCGCTCGATCAAGGCCTGCACGCACCTGGCGGTGCAGTGCGAAGGCTCGGACATCGTCACCGTCGAGGGCCTGGCGCAAAAGGGCGTGCTTCACGCCGTGCAGGAAGGCTTCTACAAGGAGCATGGCCTGCAGTGCGGCTTCTGCACCCCCGGCATGCTGATGCGCGCCTACCGCTTCCTGCAGGAGAACCCGGATCCGACCGAGGAGCAGATCCGCG
>JAKCDM010000047.1 GCA_021841865.1 Pseudomonadota bacterium | reverse complement strand
CACGCGGCCTCCGACACGCCGCTGGGCCTGCACGACGTCCACGTCAACGTCAGCGCTGCGCTGGGCCCGGCGAAGCAAGGCGAGTTTTCCATCCAGGTCCACCAACCCTACGGCACTGCCGACCGACGGTGATCGCCCCATCGGGCTGGAACACGAACTGTGCGCGCCTTCCTCGTGCCCCATGATCCGCACCTGAGCACCGAAAGCTCAGAGTGCCGCGCATGCTGGAACGGATCCAGAGTCGGACTTCTCAGCAGGCGACAAACGTACGCAGGACGCGGACATCAAACGGGCGATCGGAACCGCCAAGGACTGGAAAAGCGGAACGATGACTGAAAGCTTCACGCGCTACGACACGGCGCACTACTTGAAGTCCGATGAGGAAATGCTCGCCTAGTGTCCTGTCCCGTAAATACCTGGCATTTCGTTCGGGTGCCTGCGGGAGCGATCGGCGGCTGGGCGCAAGGGGTCCAGACTGGACGTCTGGCCCCCTTGCGCACGGGCGGCGAGGGCCCCGCAGGCGCCGAACCCTTCGGGCTGAGCCGTATCGGGGCGCATGCGGCGTTGCGGCCACGGGGCCAGGCGCCCAGCCTGGCCCCGCACCCGCGCCTTGCCTGCGCCCCGATACGGCTCAGCGAAATGACAGGTATTTACGGGACAGGACACTAGCCGGCACGGATGAAGGATCGCGTCAGGTCGATCTCCCAGTTCCCAGCAATGCTGGCCGGTGCCCCAACTCGCTGATTGCACTCGCGCACCTCTGTCGATCGCGGGTATCACGGCCCAAACGGATCGTCTGAGGGCACGACCTTTGGGACCGGGAAATAGAGTCACGTAGGAAGCGTCGACCCTGCTTCTTCAGTTGCGTCGAAAAACCCATGGCCAACATTCGCTGTCACGCATTGTCGCTCAAGTGGAATATTGGCGTCTTTTTGATGACGGCGCGAAGTCGAAAATCTCAAACCAAGAAATATCCCGCAAAATGTCATCACGACCGGGAACTCTTTACGAAATCATTCGCCAACATCAAAAACCGTCTTGGCAAGCCTTCGTAACGCTGTTTAAACTTTTGTGCGGTGGGCATCCTTGGAGCTTTAGATACTGGTGAAGCCGCCGGCCCACTTTGCGTTTTGAATAGCTTTCGCGGGAGACCTAGATGAAAAAAACTTTAACACTCGTCGCTAGTTTGATGTGCATGGGCTTGGCAGGTTGTGGCGGTGGCGGCGGCGGTGGATCCACCAGCACCGCCACTACTACCTCTACCACCGGCTCTACCCCCACGCTTCTGGCCGCTCAGGGCGTGTACGAAGGAACAACCTCCAACGGCAACGCTTTCGACCTGCTGTTGCTTGAAAACGGCACCTACTACACCCTGGTGGGCAGCCAGACCGGCGGCCAGTTCCAAGTCTCGCAATTGGTGCAAGGCAGCGGCACACTGAACGCAAGCTCCTTTGGCAGTTCCGACCTCCAGGATTACCTCTACAACGGGCAGGTCGTATCGGGAACCTTGCAGGCGACGGTGAACCCTGGTGTGAGCATCGCCGGCACCGTGACCGAAGGATCGTCGTCGACGACCTTTTCCGGTGCACCGCCTTCCTCCAGCACTTATGACTACAACGCAACTCCGAGCCTGACTCCGATTCTGGGAAGCTGGACCCTGGGCACGCTGCAAGGCGCGAGCGCCGCAGTCACGGTTAACTCGGACGGCACCTTCTCGGGTTCTTCGGGAGGTTGTTCATTCACCGGCACGCTCACTCCACGTAGTTCCGGCAAGAATGTGTTTGATGCCACGGTGTCCTTTGGGCCTTCACCCTGCGTTCTGGCCAACGGGACAGCCTCTGGCATAGCACTGAGCTACCCCATTGCAGGTACCAGCCAGACTCAGTTGCTGGTCGCGGCGGTGGACCCGACCCGTACCTACGGAACAGTGCTGTTTGGTCAGCGCTGACTCGGGCACTGCATTGCTTGCGCCTCTTGGGGCTCATCGAGCTCGGGCTCCGGGGGAGCTTGCCCGCGATCTGCCAGGCTGTGGGCCTGCAATCGCTCCCTGGTAGAACACAGACGCGACCCGCCAGTGGCCCAGCCCGGGCTACTGGCGGAAGCGGTGAGATTCGAACTCACGGACGGTTGCCCGTCGCCGGTTTTCAAGACCGGTGCAATCGACCACTCTGCCACGCTTCCGGTGAACCCGGCATTGTAGGGCCCGGCGTCAGCCGGGTGCGCCTTCGTCGGCGGGCAGGAACATCTGCAGCACCTCGTTGAGCAGTTCCCAGCCGCGCGGCGTGGCCGCGATGCGCGCGGACGAGGCGTCGATCAGGCCCATGTCGACGGCGCGTTGCAGTCCCGGCTGCAGCGTCGACAGCGGCAGCCCGGTGCGCTCGCTGTACAGCTGCGCAGCGAAGCCGTCGCGCAGGCGCAGCGCTCCCAGCAGGAACTCGAAGGGCATTTCCCGGCGCGACACCTCGTGCTCGGTGTCCACCGCCTCGCCCAGCGCCGCCTGGCGCATGTAGCGCTCGGGTTGCGCATGGCGGGTCTGGCGCAGCACGCGGTGGGCGAAGGACAGCTTGCCGTGCGCACCGGCGCCGATTCCCAGGTAGTCGCCGAATTCCCAGTAGTTGCGGTTGTGGCGGCTCGCGTGTCCGGGGCGCGCGTAGGCGGAGACCTCGTAGCGCCGCAGGCCCGAGGCCTGCGCCTGCTCAGCCAGCGCCTGCTGCATGTCGGCGGCGAGGTCGCCCTCGGGCAGGTCGGGCGGCGGGCGGCGCTCGAAGGCGGTGTTGGGCTCGATGTTCAACTGGTACAGCGACAGATGCGGCGGCGCGAACTCCAGCGCCTGGCACAGGTCGTCGCGCGCCTGCTGCAGGCTTTGCCCGGGCAGCGCGAACATCAGGTCGATGTTGAAGGTCGGCATCACGCGTGCGGCTTCCTCGATCGCGGCACGCGCCTGCGCGCTGTCGTGCACGCGGCCCAGGCGCTGCAGCTGGGTGTCGTCGAAGCTCTGCACGCCGATGGACAGGCGGTTGACCCCGGCGTCGGCGTAACCGGCGAAGCGATCGCGCTCGAAGGTCCCCGGGTTGGCCTCCAGGGTGATCTCGGCGTCGCTGCCCAGGCGCAGGCGGGCGCGGATTCCGGCCAGCAACTGGTCGATGCTCTCGGGAGAGAACAGGCTGGGCGTTCCGCCGCCGAGGAACACGCTTTGCACCGAGCGCCCCCAGACCAGCGGCAACGCGGTTTCCAGGTCCTGCAGCAAGGCCTGCACGTAGGCCTGCTGGTCGATGTCGCCCTGCCCCGGGCGCCGGGCATGCGAGTTGAAGTCGCAATAGGGGCATTTGCGCAGGCACCACGGCAGGTGCACGTACAAGGCCAGCGGGGGCAATTCGCGCAGTTGCAGCGTGCCGGCGCGCAGGTGGTGAGGCAGCCCGGCCGCCGCGCGCTGCAGCGCGCTGGCGTGCGCGTCGGCCGGCGCGGCGGCGCCGGCGTCGCCGGGGTGCGGGTGCAGCGCGATGCTGCGCATCAGATGCTCTGGTGCTGCGCGGTCGGGGCGACGCCCCAGAAGGCCTGCAGCAGTTGCGCCATCTGGCCGGCGGCGCGTGCGCGATGGCTGATGCGGTTGCGCAGATCGGGCTCGATCTGCGCCAGCGTCAGCCCCTGTTGCGGCAGCACGAACAGCGGGTCGTAGCCGAAGCCGCCGTCTCCCGCCGGCTGCGCGGCGATATGGCCATGCAGCCAGCCGTGCGCCACCAGCGGTTCGGGGTCGTCGGCATCGCGCAAGGCGACCAGCACGCACACGAAGTGCGCACGCCGTTCGCCCTCGCGCTGCAGGCGCTGCAGCAGCAGTTCGTTGTTGCGTGCGTCCTGATCGGCGCGCGGCAGCGCCGTCACTCCCGGCGGAGGCGGCGCGAAGCGCGCGGAGCGCACGCCGGGCGCCCCGTCGAGCGCGCGCACGCAAAGCCCGGAATCGTCGGCCAGCGCCGGCTTGCCGGTGTGCCGGCTGGCGTGGCGCGCCTTGGCCAGCGCGTTCTCGACAAAGGTGCCGAAGGGCTCGTCGCACTCGGGCACCGAGTCGTCGAGTCCGTGCAGGCGCACGTGCAGGCCGGCCAGCAGGGCCTCGAATTGCTCGCGCTTGCCCGGGTTGCCGGTGGCCAGTACCAGTTCGGTCTCGTGCATCGCGTCGTTCAGTCCCGCAGCGCCTGCTGCTGCAGCTCGTGGATGCGCAGCAGCGCGCGCTGCGCGGCATCGACCATCGCGTCGAGCTGGGAACGGCTGAAGGGTTCGCCTTCGGCCGTGCCCTGCACCTCGATCAGCGAACCCGAGCCGGTGCCCACCACGTTCATGTCGCAGTCGCAGCGCGAATCCTCCTCGTACGGCAGGTCGACCAGCACCTGCCCGTCCAGCAGGCCCACCGAGACGGCGCCGACCAGCTCGCGCATCGGGCGCGCCTTGACCAGGCCGTCTCGCAGCAGGCCGCTGCAGGCGTCCCATGCCGCGACCGCGGCGCCGGTGATGGACGCCGTGCGCGTGCCTCCGTCGGCCTGCAGCACGTCGCAGTCGAGCACGATCTGGCGCTCCCCGAGCGCGGAGAAGTCGAACACGCTGCGCAGGCTGCGTCCGATCAGGCGCTGGATTTCCTCGGTGCGACCCTGCGGGCGCCCGCGCTTGACCTCGCGTTCGCTGCGCGTGTGGGTGGCCCGGGGAAGCATGCCGTATTCGGCGGTGACCCAGCCCAGGCCGCTGCCGCGTCGGTGCGGCGGCACCTTGTCCTCGACACTGGCGGTGCACAGCACGCGCGTGCGCCCGAACTCGACCAATACCGAGCCCTCGGCGTGGCAGGTGAAATGACGTGTGAAACGGATCTCGCGCAGCTGCTCGGCAGTGCGCCCGTCGAAACGAGTCGTCGACATGAAGTGCAAAAAGTGCTGGGTTATTTCTTCGCCGACGCGCGGCGAATGGCTTCGTTGATCTCGGCGATCGAACGCTCGATGGCGGCGTCGTCGAGCTCGTCGTCGGCCACGTCGGGCAATTCAGCCTGGAACGTGGACGCGAACACGCCGGGGGCCAGGTTCTCGGTGCTCACGCCCTGGGTGCTGTCGCGCTCGGCATCGGCCTCCCACTCCAGCGCCAGCGCGGTCACGTTGTCCGACTCGCTCGCGCGCTGGCGCAGCGCACGCTCGACCAGTTCGGGAATCGCGTCCGACAACGCGCGCTCGCTGAGCAACCCGATGATGCTGGCCTGGTCCACCTGGCTCCACAGGCCGTCCGAGCACAGCAGCATCAGGTCGCCGGGGCGCAGGCTCTGCGGCACGCCGATCTCGATGAACGGCGCCTGCGGCGAACCCAGGCAGGTGTAGAGCACGTTGCGGTTCGGCGTGCGTGCGTGCGCGGAGTCGGCGGGCGCCAGCTGCGGCGCCTGCAGCATGCGCTGTTCGGCGTGCGAGTGGTCGAGGGTGCGCGTCAGCAGCGCCCCGCCGCGCAGGAAATACAGGCGCGAATCGCCGACATGGGCCCACTGCGCCACGCCCTTTTGCAGCACGCACAGCACCACCGTGGTACGCGGAAAGTCTTCCAGGCGCTGGTCGCGAGCGTAGCGATGGATCTGCTCGTGCGCGGCGACGATGGCGCGGCGCAGGAAGGCGCGCACGTCGTCGAGCGCGGGCTGCGCCTCGCGCTGGAACATCGCGGAGATGGTCTGCAGCGCCAGCTGCGCGGCGACATCGCCGCGCGGATGGCCTCCCATGCCGTCGGCCAGGCCGAGCAGCACGCTGTCGGGGGTGTAGCAGTAGCCGACGCGATCCTCGTTGTTGGAGCGACCGCCGCGCCGACTGACCTGGTAGACGGAGAACCTCATCTCGATCGGGGTGTGCGTGTGCCGGCGCGCTTCAGGAACGGCGCGCACCGCTGCCGAAGCGCGTGGCGCGGATGGCCTTGTCCACGCGGGCCTTGGTGTCGTTGACCAGCTCGTCGATCTGCATGCGCAGCTTCTCGCTGAGCGTGAGCTGGGTGTAGCGCCTGGGATTCTCGGCGCCGAGTTCCTTCTGCAGGTTGAAAACGCTCTGCGGGCGCGCCAGCGGGTCGAGCGACATGCACCACTCGACGATCTCGATCAGGTTGTCCGAATAGATGCCGCGCAGCTTGGCCAGCTGCGCGCCCAGGCGGTCCTTCTCGAGGCGCTGCGTGGCCTCGTGCGGAGGGTAGCCGGTCATGCAGGCGTAGATGCAAGCGCCGACCGCGTAGATGTCGGTCCACGGGCCGAACGAAGCGTCGCGCTTGTACATCTCAGGCGGAGCGAAGCCGGGGGTGTACATGGGCCGGAAGCGCTTGTCCTGCTGGCCGATGACCTCGCGCGCTGCGCCGAAGTCGATGAGGATCGGCTTGTCGTCGTCGGTGATGAACAGGTTGGCGGGCTTGATGTCCAGGTGCAGCATCTTGTGCTGGTGCACGACTCGCAGGCCCTGCAGGATTTCGTCGTACAGCGAGCGGATGGTCGACTCGCGAAAGATCTTCTTGCGCCGAAGGTCGCGCGCGGTGATGATGAATTCCTGCAGGGACGAGCCCTCCAGGTAGTTCATCACCATGTAGACCGTTTCGTTCTCGCGGAAGAAGTTCAGCACGCCGACGACGCTGGGATGCGAGATCTGCGCAAGCGAACGGCCTTCCTCGAAAAAGCTCTTGAGCCCGAGCCGGTACAGCGCGAGTTTTTCCGACTGCACCACCGGCACGGTCTCGCCGGGCAGGCGCTCGACCAGCGACGCCGGCAGGTATTCCTTCACCGCCACGCGCTGGCCGTCGCCGCCCACCGCCAGGTAGACGACGCCGAAACCGCCGCTGGCGAGCTTGCGCAGCACGCGATAGCCACCGACCTGGGTATCCGGTTCGAGCGGTGCGGGCTTGTTCTTGGTCGACATGCGGGACGGTCGGCGGCTTCCCGGGCCGGCACGGCGCCGATGCGGGCTGTGGAAAAATGCGCTCCAAGACTCGAGAAACCTCAGCCCGGGAGCATCCAGTGGGAGCCATTTATAGCATGACCGGTTACGGCGAAGCGCAGGCCCCGGTCGCCGCGGCCGCCGGCCTCAGCGTACATGTGGATTTGCGCAGCGTAAACGGTCGCTTTCTCGACGTTTCGTTCCGCCTGCCCGACGAGCTTCGCAGCGCCGAGACCGCGCTGCGCGCGCTGCTCGCGGGAGCGCTGCGCCGCGGCAAGCTGGAATGCCGGGTCAGCCTGGAAACCGTGCCGGGCCTGCAGGCCACGCCCGACCCCGCGCTGGTCGAGCCCCTGCTGCGCGCGCAGGATGAACTGCTGCGCCAATGGCCGCGCCTGCAGCCGCTGTCGGTGGCCGAGGCCTGGCGCCTGGCGGGCCTGCAGGGCGGCGGGCGTGCCGACGCGGGGCAACTGGCGGCCGCCGCGGCCGACGCGGCGGGCGGCGCTCTGCGCGCGCTGCAGCAGGCCCGCGCCGCCGAGGGCGCGCGCCTGCGCGAGTTCCTGCTCGAGCGCTGCGCCCGGCTGCACGAACTGGGCCAGCGTGCCGTCGAAATCGCGCCGCAGGCGGTGCTGCGCATGCAGGAGCGCTTTGTCGCGCGCTTCCAGGAGGCCGTCGACAGGCTGGGCGGCCAACCCGACGCGCAGGCCACGCAGGAACGCCTGCTGCAGGAGGCCGCGGCCTTCGCGCTGCGCGTCGACGTGGCCGAGGAGATCGCCCGCCTACAATCCCATCTCCAGGCCATGGTCGCGGTGCTGGAGCAAGGGGGCGAGGCCGGCAAGCGGCTCGACTTCCTGATCCAGGAACTGCACCGCGAGGCCAACACGCTGGGCTCCAAATCTGCGGTGCTGGAGCTCAGCGAGCTGGCCGTCGACATGAAGGTGTGCATCGAGCAGATGCGCGAACAGGTGCAGAACCTGGAGTGAAACCCTGACAAGCCAAATGGAATTTGCCGGCAATCTGTTCGTCGTCGCCGCGCCCAGCGGGGCCGGGAAATCCAGCCTGGTCGGCGAGCTGCTGTCGCGCGACCCCGGACTGCGGCTTTCGGTGTCGACCACCACGCGCGCGCCGCGCGGTCAGGAGCAGGACGGCCGCGAATACTGCTTCGTCGGGCGCGGCGAATTCGAGCGCCGCGCGAAGGCGGGGGAATTCCTCGAATGGGCCGAGGTGCACGGCAATCTCTACGGCACGTCGCGCGCCTGGCTGGAGCAGCGCATGGCCGAGGGAGTCGACGTGCTGCTGGAAATCGACTGGCAGGGCGCCGAGCAGGTGCGCAGGCATTTCTCCAACGCCATCGGCGTGTTCATCCTGCCGCCGTCGTTCGAGGAGCTCGAGGCTCGTCTGCGGCGCCGCGGCGAGGACGGCGAGCAGACCATCAGGCGCCGGCTCGCGGAGGCACGGGTGGAAATCGCCCAGGCGTCGAAGTTCGACTTTATAATCGTGAATCGACATTTTCATGAAGCGTTGCGCGAGCTCGAGTCGATCGTGGTTTCGCAGCGCCTGCGCTACGTGGCCCAGCGCCGCGCGCATCCGGAAGTCTTCCAGGCCCTGGGAATCGACGCCGCGGCCGGCGCAGCATTCCCGTCGTAACGAATTCAAGGAACAGTCATGGCCCGTATCACCGTCGAGGATTGCCTGGAAAAGGTCCCCAATCGCTTCCAGCTCGTGCTGGCGGCGACCTACCGCGCACGCATGCTGGCGCAAGGCCACACGCCGAAGATCGAGAGCCGCGACAAGCCGGTGGTGACCGCGCTGCGTGAGATCGCCGCCGGCCAGGTCGGCATCGAGATGCTCAAGCGCGTACCCGCCTGAAGCCCAGGCGCCGGCCCGGCGAGTTGCCGGCCGGTTGAACCCCGGGGCGGCCCGGTGCGTCCCTGAACTGCCCAGCCTCATGCAAAGCCGCCCCAGCCCGACGGGCTCTGCCCCGTCCCCCCGCAAACGGCCCGCGGTACGCCGCAGGCCGGAGCAGCGCGCGGCGCAGGCGGCGCTGAGCGAGCCGCAGCCGCCGACCAGCCCCGAGCGCGCGCCCGCGGTGAGCCTGGCCGGCCTGCTCGAACGCCTCGCCGGCTACCTGCCGGCTGCCGACCTGCAACTCATCCGCGACGCCTACCGCTTCGCCGACGCCGCGCACCTGGGGCAGTACCGAGCCAGCGGCGAGCCCTACATCTCGCACCCGGTAGCCGTGGCCGAGATCTGCGCCGAGTGGAAACTCGACACGCAGGCGCTGATGGCCGCGCTGCTGCACGACACCGCCGAGGACAAGGGAATCACCCAGGCGGAACTGGTCGAGCATTTCGGATCCACCGTGGCGATGCTGGTGGACGGATTGACCAAGCTGGACAAGATCCGCTTCTCCAACCGCGAGGAGAACCAGGCCGAGAGCTTTCGCAAGATGCTGCTGGCCATGGCTCGGGACATCCGCGTGATCCTGATCAAGCTCGCCGACCGGCTGCACAACATGCGCACGCTGGGAGCGATGCTCCCGGAAAAGCGCCGGCGCATCGCCGACGAGACCATGGACATCTACGCGCCCATCGCCTACCGGCTCGGGCTCAACCAGGTCTACCGCGAGCTGCAGGACCTGGGCTTCCAGCACATGCACCCGATGCGCTACGCGGTGCTCGACCAGGCGGTTCGCGTGGCACGGGGCAACCGGCGCGACCTGGTCGACCGCATCCTGGCGGCGAGCACCAAGTCGCTGGCCGACGCAGGCATCCAGGCGCAGTTGCACGGGCGCGAGAAGACGCTGTATTCGATCTATCGCAAGATGCAGCGCAAGCACCGGTCGTTCGCGCACGTGCAGGACGTGTTCGGATTTCGCGTGATCGTTCCGGAAGTGCTCGACTGCTATCGCGCGCTGGGCGTGCTGCATGGGCAATACAAGCCGATGCCAGGCAAGTTCGAGGATTTCATCGCCATCCCGAAGCTCAACGGCTATCAGTCGCTGCACACCACGCTGGTCGGCCCGACCGGCGTTCCGGTGGAGTTCCAGATCCGCACCGAGTCGATGCACCGCGTCGCCGAGAGCGGGGTCGCCGCGCACTGGCTGTACAAGGCCGGCGAGCACCCCGACGCTGTCGCGCAGGTCACCACGGCCGCGTGGCTGCAGTCGCTGCTCGACATCCAGAACGAGAACCGCGACGCCGCGGAGTTCATCGAAACCGTCAAGGTCGACCTCGCGCCCGACGCGGTGTACGTGTTCACGCCGAAGTCGCGCATCCTGGCGCTGCCGCGCGGCGCCACGCCGGTGGATTTCGCCTACGCGGTGCACACCGACCTGGGCAACCAGACGGTGGCGGCGAAGGTCAACGGCGAACTGGTGCCGCTGCGCACCGAACTGCGCAGCGGGGACGTGGTCGACATCGTCACCGCGCCGCATTCGCGCCCCAACCCCAACTGGCTGAGCTTCGTGCGCACGGGCCGCGCGCGCTCGAAGATCCGCCACGAACTCAAGGTATCGCAGCAGGCCGAGTCGCAGGCGCTGGGCAGGCGCCTGCTCACACGTGCGCTGGCGCAGCAGGAGCTGCGCCTGGAGGACCTCGACGCCACGCAGTGGAGCCGCCTGCTGCACTGGAGCGGGAACCGCACGCAGGAGGAGCTGTTCGGCGACATCGGCCTGGGCAAGCGCGTGGCCGAGATCGTCGCCAAGCGGGTGCAGATGCAGCTCGCCGCGGTCGACCAGCGCGCGCTCGAGGAACACGCCGGCCCCGGCGCCGAGGGCCCGTCGCGCGGCACGCTGCAGCTCGACGGCAGCGAGGGCGCGTCGGTGCACTACGCCGACTGCTGCCACCCGATCCCGGGCGACGCGGTGCTGGGCTACCTGGGCAAGGGCGAGGGGTTGACGGTGCACCAGCAGGACTGCCCGCATGCCCGGCGCCTGTTCCAGAAGCATCCGCGGAGCTGGATCGACCTGAGCTGGTCGCCCGGCGTCACCGGGCTGTACCAGGTGGGGCTGTCGGTGGTGGTCGGCAACGGCAAGGGCGTGCTGGCCAAGCTGGCGTCGGCCATCAGCGAGCACGACGCCGACATCATCCACGTTCGCATGGACGACGAGGCCGGCCAGCCGGCCATCGAGCTGCGATTCATCCTGGCCGTGCGCGACCGCAAGCACCTGGCCGACGTGCTGCGCGCGGTGCGCGCGCACAAGTTCGTGTCGCGTGCCGCGCGCATCAAGCCCAGGGCCTGAAGCGCCGCGGCGCGCTCAGCGCGCCGGCGCCGGGTAGCGCACGTCGAGCACTTCCAGGCTGCGTACCCCGCCGGGGGTCGGCAGCGTGACCACGTCGCCCGCGGTGGACTTGAGCAGCGCGCGCGCCACCGGCGAGATCCAGCTGATGCGCCCGTGTTCGGTGTCGACCTCGTCGATGCCGACGATGGTGATCTCGCGCTCGCTGCCATCGTCCTCGGCGTAGCGCACGGTCGCGCCGAAAAACACCCTCTCGTTGCCATGCTGCAGCGACGGGTCGACGACTTCGGCCGCGTCCAGCCGCTTGCCGAGAAAGCGGATGCGGCGGTCGATCTCGCGCAGGCGCTTCTTGCCGTAGATGTAGTCGCCGTTTTCGGATCGGTCGCCGTTGGACGCGGCCCACGAGACGGTTTCCACGACCTTCGGACGCTCCACGTCGAGCAGCTGGCGCAGCTCGTCGCGCAGGCGCGCGAAGCCGGCCGGCGTGATGTAGTTGCGCGTGCCGGCAGGCAGCTCGGGAAGACGCGGCGCGTCGTCGTCGTCGTCGGGCGCGGAGTCTCGTTCGGGTACGAAAGCCTTGCTCATGGGTCGATGATGCCATGGCGGCGCACAGCGGCACGCCGCCTAAAACAAAAGCGCCCGCGAAGGGCGCCGAAACGGCGCACCGCGTCCGGGATCGTCCGGCTGCGGTGCGCTTTGCTGCCTGCAGCGTCTGCGAAGGCAGACGCTTACTTCACCTGCTCGACCGCAACCACCTTCTTCACGCCATGGTCGAAAGCCGACAGCGTGATGGTCGGATCGGCCAGGTTGCCGTCCTTCTGGAAGTGGATGTCGTTCTTGGTCACGCCGTTGTAGTCGATGTTGCGAATGTCCTTCAGGTACTTCGCGGGATCGACCGAACCGGCCTTCTCCATCGCCTTGGCCAGCACCATCGTCGCGTCGTACGAATACGGCGAGTAGATCTGGAAGGCGCTCGGGCCGAACTCGGCGTCGTAGCGCTTCTTCCACGCCACACCGCCCGGCATCTTGGCGATCGGCGAACCACCCTCGGCACAGACCGTGATGTCGGCAGCGTCGCCAGCCAGCTTGGCCAGTTCCGGCGCGCAGATGCCGTCACCGCCCATGAAGTGGGTCTTGATCCCGAGCTGCTGGATCTGGCGCAGCATCGGGCCGGCCTGGCTGTACATGCCACCGTAGAAGATCACGTCGGGGTGCAGCGACTTGATCTTGGTCAGAATGGCCGAGAAGTCGGTCGCCTTGTCGTTGGTGTACTCGCGGTCGAGCACCTTCAGGCCGTCCTTCTTGGCCGTCTTGGCGAACACGTCGGCGACACCCTGGCCATACGCGGTGCGGTCGTCGATCACCGCCACGGTCTTGGCCTTCAGGTCCTTCTTCGCATAGTTGGCCAGACCGGCGCCGAGCGCGTTGTCATTGGCAATGATGCGGAAAAAGGTCTTGTAGCCCTGCTCGGCGATCTTCGGATCGGTCGACGACGGGGTGATGTCGGGAATGCCCGCCTCGTTGTAGATGCGCGAGGCAGGATAGGTGCACCCGGAGTTCAGGTGACCGACCACGCCGTTGACCTTCTCGTCGACGAACTTCTGCGCCACCGTGGTGGCCTGCTTCGGATCGGCCTGGTCGTCCTGGGCGTCGACCTTCCAGATCACCTTCTTGCCGCCGATGACGATGTTTTGCTTGTTCAGATCGTTGATGGCCATGCGAACACCGTTGGTGTTGTCCTGGCCGAACGTGGCTTGCGGGCCCGAGATCGGAGCCGCCGAACCGATGGTGACGGTGACTTCTCCAGCAGCGAACGCGCTGCCGTAGACCCCAGCCAGAGCCAGACCGACGGACAGAGCGATGACTGTGTGCTTGCGTTTCATGTGAACGAACCTCCCGGTTATTGGATTTTGGTGATTGTGTGCACCAATTCTGTCGGGAACACCCAACGGCGGCCACTATACACAGATGCCCTGCGGACCGTAAACGGGAACTCCACCTAGCGTTGCGGGCTGTTCACCCCGCACCCGCGAATGCGGGGGATGTGCCGCGGGCCACGCACCGTCTCGGGGCTGCGCAACCCGGGTTTGCCCCAGTCCGGGGCGCAGCGCATGCGCGCGCACCACCAGAGCATCAACGACCCGCTACGAACCGCGCTCGCGAAGCCATTCCCGCATGCGCGGCTCGAGGCGCACCGCCAGTTCGCTGGCGGTCTCGCGCAACAGCACGCTGAGTCGCGGCTCCAGCACTTCGCGCAGCGCCTGCTCGAGCTCGAGCTCCAGCACCGCGCGAGCCATCTGCTCCGACACCGGCAGCAGCTCGGCCGCACTGGTTCGCGGCGCGGCATGCGCCGCTGCGTCACCTTCGCATGGCGCCACGCCGAGCCCGCTCGCCGCGGCTTCGGCGGCGGCTGCGCCCTCCGGCGCCGGGATCTCCAGCACCTGGGTCAACAACGGAAGACGTTCACCGGGTCTCATCTGCGAGCTCCATGGTCTGCGGCCGGCACCCGGCATCGCGGTACAGGCGGAAACGCCGGCGCGCCGAGGCCTTCGCGGCTTCGTCGACCCCGACGAGTTCGATGACCCGCGGCAGCTCGTTCCAGCCCTGCACCGGCTCCGGCCCCAGGTTGACCAGGCAGTCGCGCCCGGCCAGGCCGCGGATGTCGGCGTGTTCGCTGAGCACGATCGGGCTGCGCGCCTCGAGCGCGTCGCCGACCCGGCAATGGGCCAGGAAATCGAGCTGCGAGAAGGTCCACAGGCGCTGGTCGAGCTCGTCGATCAACGCCGGTGCCGCGCACACCACCGTGCGCGCGCCCTTGGCGGTCGCGCTGCGCAGCAGCGCGCAGCAGTAGCCGGGGACGTCGCCGATGCCGACGCGAAACTCCACCCGCGCCGCGTCGCCGCCATGGCCGTCGGCCGACATGGGCGTCTCAGGCATGCGCGGAGCTGCCGGCCTCCTGCGCCAGCAGGTAGTGCACGAGCAGCGGCACCGGGCGCCCGGTTGCGCCCTTCTGCGCCCCGCTCTTCCACGCCGTGCCGGCGATGTCGAGGTGCGCCCAGCGGTACTCCTGGGTGAAACGCTGCAGGAAGCAGGCCGCCGTGACGCTGCCTGCGGCGCGGCCCGCGATGTTCGCGACGTCGGCGAAACGCGAGCGCAGACCTTCGGCGTATTCGTCGCCCAGCGGCATGCGCCAGCAGGGATCCTGCGCCTGGCGCCCGGCCTCGAGCAGCGCTTCGGCCAGCGCGTCGTCCGGGCTGAACAAGCCCGAATTCACGTGGCCCAGCGCGATCACGCAGGCCCCGGTCAGCGTGGCGATGTCGACCACGCTCGCCGGCTTGAAGCGCTGCGCGTAGTCCAGCGCATCGCACAGGATCAGGCGGCCCTCTGCATCGGTGTTGAGGATCTCGATGGTCTGCCCGCTTCGGCTGGTGACCACGTCGCCGGGCTTGACGGCGCTGCCGCTGGGCAGGTTCTCGGTGGCGGGGATCAGTCCCACCAGGTTGATCGCCGGACGCAGGCGCGCGACGGCCTCGAAGGCTCCGAGCACCGACGCCGCGCCGCACATGTCGAACTTCATCTCGTCCATCTCGGCGCCGGGCTTGAGCGAGATGCCGCCGCTGTCGAAGGTCACTCCCTTGCCGACCAGCACGTGGGGCGCCTGCTTCTTCGGCGCGCCGTCGTAGCGCAGCACGATGAAGCGCGGAGGCTGCTGCGAGCCCTGCGCGACCGCCAGCAGCGCGCCCATGCGCTCTCGCTCGATCTCGGCGCGTCCCAGCACCTCGACCTTGAGCTTGTGGCGCTTGCCCAGGTCCTGCGCCACCTTGCCCAGGTGCGCCGGGGTGCAGTGGTTGCCGGGCAGGTTGGCCACGTCGCGGCACAGGCGCATTCCGGCGAGCAGCGCCTCGGCGCGCTGCAGGCGCGTGCGCGCGGCGGCGGCCTGGCGCGACGGCACCAGCAACTGCACCGACTCCACGCGGCAGGCGGCCTCGGCATCGGGCTTGCGCGTGGCCGTGTAGACGTAGCAGAAATCACCGAAGGCGCGCACCGTGGCATCGATGAAGGCCTGCTGGGCCTCGCCGAACGCCAGGTGCACGCGCTGCGCGGCGCGACCCTTGAGCGCGCCGAACGCCGCGTCGGCGGCCTTGCGCCACGCACGCGCGTCGCTCGGCGCGGCGCCCAGGCCGACCAGCAGCAGGCGGCGAGCAGCGAGCCCGCGCGGGCGGTTCGACAAATGCACGTTGCCCAGCGCGCCGGTGAAGTCGCCGTCCTCGCGGGCTTCGGCGACCAGCGCATCCACGGCCTCGGCGTCGACCAGGCCGCAACCCTCGGCGGACTGCTGCAGGAATACGACCAGACAATCGCTGCGCAGCGCGGACAAGGCTTTCAAGGGGGCTATGCTAAATTCCATGGGGGCTCCTGACGTGGCTTGGCCCATTATTCCACCGGCGCTTGGTGCCTGTCTCGTCCACGCTGCCGGCGCCGCCCGCCGAGGTGCTGCGGGGGTCCGTGCGCGACGCGCGGCCGACGCTCGCGCCCCCTGCCTTCGCTACCGCCTGCACCCGCCCCGATGTTGCTGGACAGTTCGTTGCGCCGCGAGATGGCGCGTCATTTCGGCGCCAGCTTCACGGTCCTGTTCTCGGTCGTGCTGACCCTGCTGCTGATCCGCATCCTGGGCCAGGCCACCGAGGGGCTGGCCAATCCGCGCGACCTGTTCCTGCTCATCGGGCTGGCCTGCCTGAGCTACATGCAGTTCATCCTGGGGCTGGCGTTGTTCATCGCGGTGCTGAGCAGCTTCTCGCGCATGCACCGTGACTCGGAAATGGTCATCTGGGCGGGCGCAGGCGCCACGCCGGGGCAGTTCTTCGCCACGGCGCTGCGCTTCAGCGCCCCGGTGCTGGTGGTCATCGCGCTGCTGACCCTGGTCGCGTGGCCGTGGGCCAACCAGCAGGACAGCGCGTTGCGCCAGCGCTTCGAACAGCGCTCCGACCTGTCGCGCGCGTCTCCCGGCCAGTTTCGCCGCTCTGCGTCCGGCGAGCGGGTGTTTTTCATCGGCAAGGGTGCCGACGCCAACGGGCTGGCGCGCAACATCTTCATTCGCGACCTGGCCAACGGCCGCGAGACCATCACGCTGGCGCGCGCTGCGACGCTGGCCGACCGCGACGGCTCGCGCTACCTGATGCTTTCGGACGGGCACCGCTACAGCCACACCCCTGGCGAGTCCGACTACCAGATCACCGGGTTTCGAGAAATGGGCGTGCGCCTGTCGGCGCTGAGTTCGCCGGCGGCTCGCGTACTGCCGGGCGCGGCACGCCTCGCCAACACGCCGAGTCGCGAAATCGCCACCGTCACGCTGGCGCTGTCGAACAGGCCGACCTGGCTGGGCGAATTGTCCTGGCGCATCGGCGTTCCCATCTCCAGCCTGCTGCTGGTGCTGATGGCCGTGCCACTGGCGGCCACCAATCCGCGGGCAGGACGGGCCCTGCAGCTGATCGTCGCGGTTCTCGTCTACCTCGTGTACCTGAATTTCCTCAACGCCACGCAGCACTGGATCGACGCCGGGACCCTGCGCCTGGGCAGCGGCCTGCTGCTGCTGCACGGCGGTGCCCTGCTGGTGCTGCTGGCGCTTTGCTACGCCAAGGGGCTGCTGCCCCGCCCGCTGTCGCTGCGCGCGGCCTGACGCGCTCCGACCTGCCATGCACACCCTTCGACGCTACCTGTTCCGCCAGCTGCTCGGCGCCACCGCACTGGTGCTGGTGGTGTTCCTCGGCCTGCTGTTCTTCCTCGACGCGCTGAACCAGCTCAGCGACAACGGGCACGGCTTCGCGCGCGCGCTGCTGATGGTCGCGCTGCAGATCCCGGCGCGTGCCTACCAGGTGCTGCCCATCGCCCTGCTGACAGGCGCGGTGTACGTGCTTGCGGGGCTCGCGGCGTCGTCGGAATTCACGGTGATGCGCATGGCCGGGTTGAACCCGCGCGTCGCGCTGGCCCAGCTGGTGGGCTTCGGCCTGCTGTGCGCCGCGCTGGTGTTCGCGCTCGGCGAGTTCGCAGCTCCCGCGGCGCAGCGCCTGCAGGCCACGCTGCAGGCGCAGGCGGCGGGAGGGCACTTCGGCAGCGCGCCCGATGCCGGGCTGTGGGTGCGCAATCGGGAAGGCCCCGACGACGACCAGATGATCAACATCGGCAGCATTTCCGCCGGCGGCCAATTGCACGATATACGCATCTACGTACTCGACGATGCAGCGCACCTGCTGCGCACCGTGCATGCCGCCAGCGGTCGCTACCTGGCGCACGGTGAATGGGAACTGCGCGACGTGCAGTCCGTGCAGCTTCCGACCGGCCAGGACGGCGACATCCGGCGCAGCGCGCTGCCGAGCCTGCAATGGCACACGACGGTGTCCCCCGCGGTGCTGGACGCCCTGGTGCTGAGCCCGGACACCATGTCGGTGTTCGACCTGTGGCGCTACATCGGGCACCTGAAGGCCAACGGCCAGGCCGTGCAGCGCGACGAGCTCGAGCTGTGGCGAAAACTGCTGTACCCGCTCAGCGGCGTGATCATGATGATGCTGGCGCTGCCCTTCGCCTATCTGCACGCGCGCTCGGGACAGCTCAGCTGGAAGGTGTTCGCCGGGGTCATGCTCGGCGTGAGCTTCATTCTCATGAACACCCTGGCGTCGCGCCTGGGGCTGGTCGCGAGCTGGCCGGTGTGGCTGGCCGCTGCCCTTCCCTACCTGCTGTACGGTGGCGCGGCGCTGGGTTTCTTCTTCTGGCGCGTGCAGCGCCATTGAGCCGCGCGCCGCCCCGGCAACACCACCATGAACCTGCATCAATTCCGCTTCCTGCAGGAAGCCGTGCGGCGCAATTTCAACCTCACCGAGGCGGCGCGTGCGCTGTTCACGTCGCAACCTGGGGTGTCGAAGGCCAT
The DNA here is from genome assembly GCA_021841865.1 of Pseudomonadota bacterium. Classification (GTDB taxonomy): domain Bacteria; phylum Pseudomonadota; class Gammaproteobacteria; order Burkholderiales; family Burkholderiaceae_C; genus Thiomonas_A. The sequence continues at coordinate 6,544 of JAKCDM010000047.1, read as the reverse complement.
CATCGAGCTCGAGGACGAACTCGGCGTGGAGATCTTCAGCCGCCACGGCAAGCGGATTCGCAAGCTCACCGCACCGGGCGAGGAAGTACTGCGCAGCGTCGAGGTGATCATGCGCGAGGTCGGCAACCTCAAGCGCATCGGCCAGAACTACGCGGCGCAGGACAGCGGCCAGCTGACCATCGCCGCCACGCACACGCAGGCGCGCTATCGGCTGCCGCACGTGGTGGCCGAGTTCCGTCGACGTTTTCCGAAGGTCTCCGTGCACCTGCTGCAGGGCAATCCGGACCAGGTGGCGAGCGCGATTCTCGAGGAGCGCGCCGATCTCGGCCTGGCCACCGAGAGCCTGCTCGACCACCCGGGGCTGATCACGCTGCCGTGCTACGAGTGGCAGCACATGGTGGTCACGCCCCAGAGCCATCCGCTCAACGATCTCGACGAGCTGTCGCTGCACGACCTGGCCCGCTACCCGATCGTCACCTACGGCCAGGCCTTCACCGGCAGGCGCCGAATCGACCAGGCCTTCGAGCAGCATGGGCTCAAGCCCGACATCGTGCTCGAGGCCATCGATTCCGATGTTCTCAAGACCTACGTCGAGCTCGACCTGGGCATCGGCCTGATCGCCGAAATGGCGTTCAACCCCGAGCGCGACACCCTGCTGCGAGCGCGCCCGGTGGGCCAGCTGTTCGGCCCCAACCTGACTCGCGTGGCCTTCAAGCAGGGGGTCTACCAGCGCGGCTTCGTCTACGTGCTGGCCGAGCTGCTGTCGCCGCGCCTGTCGCGCAAGCTGGTCGAGCAGGTGCTGCGCGGGCAGAGCGACGGCAGCTTCTCGATTTGAACCATGCCCCGCAGGGCCGGGCTCAGGATGCCTGGGTCGACGGCGGCTGCGTGCTGATGCTCCACTCCAGCGGCTGCAGCGTCGGCGTCTCGTCGTCGCGCGACGAGGCCCATTTGCGTCCCGCCGGTGCCATGCCGCCATGCGCATCGTCGTCGCGCAAGGCAAGTTCGAGATCCAGTGCGCCGGCAGGTGGGCCATTGTCGGGGGCTTGCCCGGCCACGGCCGGGTCGCGCTGCAGGCCGCGCGCCAGCGCGTACAGCTCGAGCAGATCGCGGTAGGCCGGCAAGTCGAAGCCCACGCGCGGCTTCAGGGGATCGTCGGCGATCATGCGTTCGATCACGGTCAGGCATGCCGGAGTGCCCCAGGCTGCGGTGAGCAGCGCCAGCGCGCGCGGATAGTCGAGCAGGTCCCGCGGCGCCTGCTCGGGCTCCTCGTCCCACGCGGGAATTCGCACGTTCAGGCGCGAGCCGCAGTCGTGCAGCAGCTGCTCGTAGTCGGCGCGGCGCCCGCTGCGGCGGTACAGGTCGAACAGGTACAGGTAGGGCAGCGCGCTGACCGCGCCGCCCGATTCGGCCAGCTCGCGGCGCATGATGTCGATGGCCTTGTCGTAGTCGCCCAGGCCGATGAAAAAGTCCGCCAGGTGCCCCTGGTCCACGACCTCGTCGATCTGCACCTGCTCGGGCGCCGACAGCGGACGCTGGAAGGCCGACGCGGAAAAGCCGCTGGAGCGCGCAGGCAGCGAGGCCGGGGGGAAGGTCGGCGGGGCATCGGGCCCGAGCAGGCTGGGCACGGGCGCAACCTCGCGCGCGGCGGTCTGCGGCTGCGGGGCGGCTGCGTACCAGAGGCCCTGCGCACTGCGGTCGCGACGCTGCCAGACCATCAGGCCCAGCAGCACGCACAGCCCGGCCAGGCCACCCAGCGCAGCGTTCCACCAGCGCGGCGTGCGAAGCCGCGCGTGCGCGAGTTGTTCGTGCAGCCCGGCGATTTCGCGCTCGCGCGCCGCGCTGCGCTGCTGCTCGGCCGCCAGGCGTGCCTGCAACGCGTCGACGCGCTGGATGAGTTGCGCCTGGCGCTGCTCGATCTGCGCCCACTGCGCGGCGGCGGAGGCCGCGTCGGCGCGTGGGGGCTCTGCGCGCGACGACCCTGCGCGCGCCGCGGGCGGTGTCGCGCCGGCCGGCGTGCCGAGCACCGCGACGGACGACGCAGCCCGCGCATGCGCAGGCTGCAGCGCGGCGGCAAGCCATTGCATGTGCAGCCGGCTGCCGGGCGCCGCGCTGGTGGCCTTGTGCGCCGGCGCCGGTGCGACGTGCGCCGCGACGCGGCGACGCAGCAGCGGCGCGGCGCTGGCGTGCGCGCGCTCGGCATGCCGCGCATGGGCGTGCCGCGGCTTCGACGCACGCCGCAACGATGCACCGGTACGCCGGGGCTCGACGATCTGCGCCTCGTCGACATCGGCCCCGGCCGATGTCGGCGGCTCGGCCAGCAGCGTGTAGCGACGCGACAGTCCGAACTGGCATTGCATGCTCACCGAGAGTTGCACGAAGGGCGCCCGCACCGGGTCGGACGTGCGCACCTCGATGTACGACGTCGCCGCGCGAACGTCGCGCACGCTCACGCGCAGCGCCTCGGGCGCCACCGGCGAATCACCGTCGCGCAGGCGCACCCGCACGCACTCGGCCGCCAGCGGCAGGCCCGGGTCCATGCGCACGGGAATTCGCAGCTGCAGCGCGCGTCCGAGCAGCAGCGTGCCCTCGGGCTGCCCCAGCATCATCGCGTGGGCCGGAGCGGCGAACACACCCAGCAGCAGCGCAGTGGCGCAGGCCAGCCGCGACGCGGCGGAGCGCGAGAGACATGCCGCGACAAGCGCGTGTTTCAAGTGAGCTGTTCCAGAAAGTACCGGGTGTCGGCAATTTATCAGTGAAAATCACGTCCGCGCCGAGGGATGCGACGATTCCCGGCGATTGTGTGAATTCCTTCGCAGAAGCCGGGGGCTATTGTTCCCGGCCCTTGTTAGCAAATCGTTGATCCCCTCCCGCCCGCCGCCATGACCCAGTCGCTCGCATCGCCCGCCGCCTTCGACGAGCAGGAACCGGACCCCTCCGTCAGCGTGCTGCAACTCGACGTGACGGTCGATGCCGCCGACATGCCGGCGGCCGCGGTGGCCGCAGGCACCGAGGCGCTGTCGACGGCGCTGCGCGACCCCGATATCCGGGTCATCGTGCTGGGCCTGCAGCCGCGGCCGGCGGCGACGTCGCCGGTGCCGCAGCCGCAGCCGCAACCCGACGACCTGCACGACTGGCTGCTGGCGCTGTGGGAAAGCGACAAGCCCACGGTGGCCGCGCTGCAGGCCCCGCTGGGCGGCGCCGGCCTCGCGCTGGCGCTGGCCTGCGACCTGCTGGTGGCCGGCCAGGACGTGCGCATGCACCTGCCGCCGCGACTGCAGGTGGCCGGGCGCAGCGCAGCGGCGACATGGCTGGCTTCGCGGCGCCTTCCGGGCGCGGCGGCCAGCGCGCTGGCACTGGGCCGCGAACTCGACGCCGCCCGCGCGCACGCGCTGGGGCTGGTGCTCGAACTCACGCCCGCCGGCATGGCCCTGGAACGCGCCGTGGAAATCGCGCGCGGCATCGCGGCCGAGCCCGCCGACGTGCTGCGCGACGTCCGGCTGCGGCTGGCCGCCGGCCCCGCGCAAGGCCTGTCGCAGGCGCTGGCCGACGATCGCGCACGCTGGCTGCGGGCGCATGCGTGACACCGGCGGCATACGCAGCATAGGCACGCCACGCACGCGGCGCTGCGCATCGCGCAACAATAGCGGGTCGACAGCTTCCGCAAGCCGCGGTTTGCGCGCCTGCCCGCTGCCGATCCATGCAACGATCGGCGTGCCGATCGACATTCGCCCGCTCGCCTGCCGGCGTTCGCGGGACCTCAAGGAGACTCGATGAAACTCGTGCGTTATGGAAGCAATGGACGCGAGCGCCCCGGCCTGATCGACGCGCAGGGTCGCTTGCGCAGCCTGCAGGACGTGGTGGCCGACATCGGCCCGGACGTGTACAGCCCGGCCGGCCAGCGTGCGCTGGCCAGGCTGGACGTCGGGTCGCTGCCGTTGGTGCGCGGCAAGCCGCGCCTGGGCGTGCCGTTCGTGGGCATCGGCAAGTTCATCGGGATCGGGCTGAATTACCACGACCATGCGCGCGAGACCGGAGCCAAGGCGCCGTCCGAGCCGATCGTGTTCAACAAGTGGACCACCTGCCTGAGCGGGCCCTTCGAATCCATCGAGCAGCCGCCGCACTCGACACGCCTCGACTGGGAGGTCGAGCTCGGCGTGGTCATCGGCCGCGCCGCGCGCTATGTCGGCGTGGGCGAGGCGCTGAAGTACGTGGCCGGCTACTGCACCGTCAACGACGTGTCCGAACGCCAGTTCCAGATCTCCCGCGGCAGCCAGTGGGACAAGGGCAAGGGCTGCGACGGCTTCGGCCCGGTGGGCCCGTGGCTGGTCACCGCCGACGAGGTCGCCGACCCGCAGGACCTGGCGCTGACCCTCGACGTCAACGGCCAGCGCATGCAGCAGGGCAACACGCGGGACATGATCTTCGGCGTGGCGCAGATCGTCAGCTACCTGAGCCACTTCATGACCCTGCGCCCGGGCGACCTGATCGCCACCGGAACCCCCGCCGGCGTGGGGCTCGGCATGGACCCGCCGCGCTTCCTGCGCCCGGGCGACGTGGTCGAACTGGAGGTCCAGGGCCTGGGCGCGCAACGCCAGGAAGTCGTGGCCTCGCGAGCGCGCGTGGCCGACGACGCGCGCGACCTGGTCGATCCGCCGCAGGGCGGCGCGATGGGCAAGCTGCAGTCCTGACGCCGCCAGGCACCGACCGCCGAACCCTCGCCCACGCATGCCCGAAAGCCATCGCGCCAGCCCCGAGGCCCTGCTCCAGGAGGTGTGGGGCTACCCCAGCTTCCGTGGCATGCAGCAGCCCATCATCGAGCATGTGGTGGGCGGCGGCGACGCGCTGGTGCTGATGCCCACCGGCGGCGGCAAGTCGCTGTGCTTCCAGATCCCCGCGCTGCTGCGCCCCGGGCTCGGCGTGGTGGTCTCGCCGCTGATCGCGCTGATGCAGGACCAGGTGGCGGCGCTGCACGAGCTGGGGCTGCGCGCGGCCTTCCTGAACTCGTCGCTGGACGCCGCGGCGGCGCGCCAGGTGCAGGCGCAGGCGCGCGCCGGCGAGCTCGACCTGCTGTACATGGCGCCCGAGCGTCTGCTGAGCGAGTCCGGGCAGCGCCTGCTCGACAACTGCCGGCTGGCGCTGTTCGCGATCGACGAGGCGCACTGCGTGTCGCAGTGGGGGCACGACTTCCGCCCCGAGTACGGCCAGCTCGAGATCCTGCGCGAACGCTGGCCCGACGTGCCCCGCGTGGCGCTGACCGCCACCGCCGACATTCCGACCCGGCGCGAGATCGCGCAGCGCCTGCTGCGCGAGGACGCGCGCGCCTTCGTGTCGAGCTTCGACCGCCCGAACATCCGCTACCGGGTGGTCGAGAAGCGCGACGGCCGCGCGCAACTGCTGCAGTTCATCCGCGAGGAACACGAAGGGGACTGCGGGGTGGTCTACGCGCTGTCGCGCAGCAGCGTGGAGCAGGTGGCCGAATACCTCGCCGGCCACGGCATGCGCGCCCTGCCCTACCACGCCGGCCTGAGCAGCGACACGCGAGCGCGTCACCTGCGGCGCTTTCTCGACGAGGACGGCGTGGTGATGGTCGCCACCATCGCCTTCGGCATGGGAATCGACAAGCCGGACGTGCGCTTCGTCGCCCACCTCGACATGCCGCGCTCGATCGAAGGGTATTTCCAGGAGACCGGGCGCGCCGGGCGCGACGGGCTAGCGGCGCAGGCCTGGATGGCCTACGGCCTCGCCGACGTGGTGCAGCAGCGTCGCCTGATCGAGCTGGGCGAAGCCGACGAAGCGCACAAGCGCCTGTCGAGCGCCAAGCTCGACGCCATGCTGGCGCTGGCCGAGGCCGCTGACTGCCGCCGCGTGCGCCTGCTGGCGTACTTCGGCGAGAGCTCGCAGCCCTGCGGCAATTGCGACAACTGCCTGCATCCACCGGAACTCGTCGATGCCACCGAGGCCGCGCAAAAGCTGCTTTCGACCATCTACCGCTGCCGCCAGGCCAGCGGCACCAGCTTCGCCGCCACGCATGTCATCGACGTGCTGCGCGGCAAGAGCGGCGACAAGGTGCAGCGCTTCGGCCACGACCGGCTGTCCACCTTCGGCATCGGAGCCGACTGGTCGGAGCAGGACTGGCGCGTGCTGCTGCGCCAGCTGGTGGCGCAGCACCTGGTCGAGGTCGACTCGATGCACTACAACGTGCTGCGGCTGACCGAGGCCAGCCGCGAGGTGCTGCGCGGCACGCGCCAGGTCATGCTGCGCCGGCAGGCGCCCGGCGTGGCGCGTCGGCGCCGGGCGACTTCGGCTTCCGGCTCACGCGCGGCCGTGGCGCTGGACGCGGCCGACACGCAACTGTTCGAGGCGCTGCGCGCATGGCGCTCGGAGGTGGCACGCGACCACGGCGTGCCCGCCTACGTCGTGTTTCCCGACGCGACCCTGCAGGCCATCGCGATGGCCCGCCCCGCCGACCTGGAGCAGCTGCGCAGCATCTCGGGCGTCGGCGACAAGAAGCGCGACACCTACGGCCCGGCGCTGGTGCGCCTGA
>JAKCDM010000166.1 GCA_021841865.1 Pseudomonadota bacterium | reverse complement strand
AGACATCCTGCTCGCGGTAGAAGAACCCGTCGCAGGTGGCGCAGCCCGAAACCCCGCGCCCCATGAAATGCTGCTCGCTGGGCAGGCCCAGGTACTTGGCCGATGCGCCGGTGGCGATGATCAGCGCATCGCAGGTGTAGCTGCCGCTGTCGCCGTTGAGCACGAAGGGGCGCGTGTTCAGGTCGACCTCGTTGATGTGGTCGAACACGATCTCGGTGTCGAAGCGCCGGGCATGGGCTTCGAAACGCGCCATCAGGTCCGGGCCAAGCACGCCCTGCACGTCTGCCGGCCAGTTGTCCACCTCGGTCGTGGTCATCAGCTGCCCGCCCTGTGCCATGCCGGTGATCAGCATCGGCTTCAGGTTGGCCCGCGCGGCGTAGACGGCGGCCGAATAGCCGGCCGGGCCGGATCCGAGAATGAGGACTTTGGCGTGTCGCTTGCTCATGAAATTCCCGCGATTGTGTTGTTCCCTGACATCAGACCGGGATTGTAGGGCGGCGCCCGCGGGGTCGCAGTGCGCTTTGCCGGTCGGCGCGCTGGGTTAGCATGCAGGCGGACACGGGGCCGACAGCGGCGGAATCGACATGGTTGCTATCTCGAATATCGATCTGGTGCGGCGCGTGCCGATGTTCTCGGTGCTGACCGAGGCCCAGGCGTGGACGCTTTCGCAATCCATCGTGAAAAAGCGCTACAAGCGCGGCGAGTGCCTGGTGGAGCAGGGCGGGAAGTCGAACGCGCTGTTCATCATCCTCGCCGGGCGCGCGCGCGTGATCAGCGTGGACTCGCGCGGGCGCGAGGTCATTCTCGCGGTGCTGCATCCGGGCGACCATGTCGGCGAGATGAGCCTGATCGACGGCCAGCCGCACTCGGCCTCGGTGATCGCCGAGGTGCAGACCGACGTGCTGATGCTCGGGCGGGTGGCGTTCCTGCAAAGCCTGCCCGAAAATACCAGCATGAGCTTTTCGATCATGCGCGGCCTGGTGCACCGCCTGCGCGGGGCCGATCGCAAGATCGAGTCGCTGGCCCTGCTCGACGTGTATGGCCGGGTTGCTCGTGCGCTGCTCGAGATGAGCGAGCTCGACGGGGTCGAGCGCATCGTGCGCAACAAGCCGTCGCGGCAGGACCTGGCCAAGATGGTCGGCGCGTCGCGCGAGATGGTCAGCCGCGTGATGAAGGATTTCGAACAACAGTCGCTGGTGCTCGAGCGCGACGACGGCTGCCTGGTGGTGCGAGAGCGCATCGCCAGCATGACCTGAGGCCTGCTCGCGCTTTGGCGCATGCTCCGTTTTCGCCTTGAGTCGTTTTTCCCTTCCCTGGTTCGGCGCGCGCAACGAGCCGCGGCGCCCCGCGGCGCGTCGCAGCCGCCTGCTCGCCGAGGCACGCCTGGTCGGCGGCGCGATGGCATGGGTGCTGCTGCTGCTGGCGCTGCTGAGCTACCACCGCGACGATCCCTCGTGGTCGACCTCGGGCAACCCGGCGCATGCCACCGCCAACCTGGTCGGCGCGCTGGGGGCCTGGACCGCCGACATCCTGTATTTCCTGCTGGGCTTTTCGGCGCTGTGGATCCTTCCCATGGGGCTGTACGCGCTGTGGCGCGCGTGGCGCCAGGCCCACGCACCGCAGGCGCAGGAGTCCGACGACGAGCTCGCGCCGGGCTGGTGGCGGCGGGCGGGCGTCGCCGCGGGGCTGGCGCTGCTGCCGTTGTCGAGCGCGGCGCTCGAGGCCACGCGCCTTTGGCGCCTGGACGCGCACCTGCCGGGGCAGGCCGGAGGGGTCATCGGCTCCTGGCTGGGTGACCTGCTGCAGCGCGGGCTGGGCTTCACCGGCAGCGCCATCGTGTTGCTGGGCGTGTTCCTGATGTCCCTGTCGTGGTTCGCCCGCTTCAGCTGGGCCGACGCGGCCGAGCGCACCGGGGCGGGGATCGAGTGGCTGTGGGCCCGCATGCAGCAGCGTCGCGCGTTGCGTGCCGATCGCGAGGCCGGCCAGCAGGCGCTGGAGCAGCGCGCGGCCGACGTGCTGCAGGAGTCGGCGCGCGAGGCCGACGAGGTGTTCGCCCCGGTATTCATCGAGCCGCCCGTGGCGCAGGTGCCGCAGTCCGCACGGGTGCAGCGCGAGAAGCAGAAGCCGCTGTTCCAGGACATGCCGAACTCGGCGCTGCCGACGCTGGACCTGCTCGACCAGGCCCAGGCCTCGCGCGATGCCGTGGCCGCCGAGACCCTGGAGTTCACGTCGCGCCTGATCGAGAAGAAGCTCAAGGACTTCGGTGTCGCGGTGCGCGTGGTGGCGGCGCTGCCCGGTCCCGTGATCACGCGCTACGAGGTCGAGCCCGAGCCCGGCGTCAAGGGCTCGCAGGTGGTGGCGTTGTCGCGCGACCTGGCGCGCGCGCTGTCGCTGGTCAGCATCCGCGTGGTCGAGACCATTCCCGGCAAGAACACGATGGCGCTGGAACTGCCCAACGCCAAGCGCCAGACCATCGGCCTGGGCGAGATCCTCGGCTCGCAGGTCTACCACGACGCGCAGTCGATGCTGACCATGGGACTGGGCAAGGACATCGTCGGCAACCCGGTGGTCGCCGACCTGGCGCGCATGCCGCACCTGCTGGTGGCCGGAACCACCGGCTCGGGCAAGTCGGTGGGCATCAACGCGATGATCCTGAGCCTGCTCTACAAGGCCGAGGCGCGCCAGGTGCGCCTGATCATGATCGACCCCAAGATGCTCGAGCTCAGCGTCTACGAGGGCATTCCGCACCTGCTGGCGCCGGTGGTCACCGACATGAAGCAGGCGGCGCACGCGCTGAACTGGTGCGTCGGCGAGATGGATCGGCGCTACAAGGTGATGAGCAAGCTGGGGGTGCGCAACCTGGCCAGCTACAACACTCGCATCGCCGACGCGGCGCAGCGCGGCGAGCACGTGCCCAATCCGCTGTCGCTGACTCCCGAAAGCCCCGAGCCGCTGCAGCACATGCCCTACATCGTCGTGGTCATCGACGAGCTGGCCGACCTGATGATGGTCGTGGGCAAGAAGATCGAGGAACTCATCGCCCGCCTGGCGCAAAAGGCTCGCGCCGCGGGCATACACCTGATCCTGGCCACGCAGCGGCCGAGCGTCGACGTGATCACCGGGCTGATCAAGGCCAACATCCCGACCCGCATCGCCTTCCAGGTGTCCAGCAAGGTCGACTCGCGCACCATTCTCGACCAGATGGGCGCCGAAAGCCTGCTGGGCATGGGGGACATGCTGTACCTGCCGCCTGGCTCCGGGGCGCCGCAGCGCGTGCACGGCGCCTTCGTCAGCGATGCCGAGGTGCACCGCGTGGTCGAGCAGCTCAAGACCCAGGGCGAACCCGATTACGTGCAGGGCCTGCTCGAGCCGGAAGCGGGCGCCGACGGCGACGCCGGCGGCTTCGATGGCGGCGGCGACGCCGAGAGCGATCCGCTGTACGACCAGGCCGTGCAGATCGTGCTGCAAAACCGCAAGGCGTCGATTTCGCTGGTGCAGCGGCACCTGCGCATCGGCTACAACCGCTCGGCGCGGCTTCTCGACCAGATGGAAAAGGCCGGGCTGGTCTCGGCGCTGTCCAGCAACGGCAACCGCGACATCCTGGTGCCGGCGCGCGGCGAGGCCTGAGGCCGCGCCGCCGTCCGTGCGCGGGCGCGCGGCTCGCGCCGCCATCACCCACACGACTGTTTTCATCACCGACCACTTCCAGGAGCCGCCGTCCATGTCCCGGCCTTTTGTCGAATCCCCAGCCTGCGAGCCACCGGCGCGCAGGCGCATGCTGCGCGGCCTGGCGCTGCTCGGCCTGGGCCTGCTTGCGCCGCTGGCGCCTGCCGAGGCGGCGTCGTCGGCCGCCACCGCCGGCGGCGACCCGGTGGCGTTGCTCGAGCAGTGGCTGCGCGACACCCATGGCGCTCGCGCCGACTTCACGCAAAGCGTGGTGGCCGACCACGGCGGGGCGGCCCAGGTCTCGTCGGGCCATTTCGCCTTCGAGCGCCCGGGGCGGTTCCGCTGGGTCTACCTCAAGCCCTACCGGCAGGACATCGTCAGCGATGGCAGCACCATCTGGACCTACGACCACGATCTCGACCAGGTGACGATCAGCAGCCAGTCCCGCGCGCTGGGCACGACGCCGGCGGCGCTGCTGGCCGGCGCCGACGTGCAGCGCGTGTTCGCGCTCGGCGCGCTGCCGGCGCACGACGGGCTGCAATGGGTGCAGGCCACGCCGCGCAACAGCGACAGCTCCTTCGTGTGGGTGCGCCTGGGCCTGCGCGTGACGCCTCAGGGCCCGCGCCTGGAGCAGATGCAGTTGCGCGACGCGTTCCGACGCACGTCGACCATTCGCTTCAGCGCGCAGCAGGACAACCCGCGCTTCGCGCCGGGCACCTTCGAGTTCACGCCTCCGGCGGGTGCCGCGGTGATCCGCCCCGATGGCTCGGAGAGCCTTCCTCCGCTGCGTCCGGGGCAATCGTGATGCGGTGAGCGCCAGATCGTGCCATGACCCAAAACGCGGACCTGTTCGATCCCGACCCGCAGGACCCGGCCGGCGCGGGCGCTGCGCCGCCGGCGGGCGTCGACACGCCGCTGGCCGAGCGCCTGCGTCCACGAAGCATCGACGACGTCGTCGGGCAGTCGCATCTGCTCGGCGCCGGCAAGCCGCTGCGCGTGGCTTTCGACACGCGGCGCCTGCACTCGATGATCCTGTGGGGGCCTCCCGGCGTGGGCAAGACCACGCTGGCGCGCCTGATCGCCGAGCGCTTCGGTGCCCGCTTCGTCGCCATCTCCGCGGTGCTCGCCGGGGTCAAGGAGATCCGCGACGCCGTGCTGCAGGCGCAGGCGGCGCGGGCCGCGGGCCACGCCACGCTGGTGTTCGTCGACGAGGTGCACCGCTTCAACAAGGCGCAGCAGGACGCGTTCCTGCCGCATGTCGAGTCCGGGCTGTTCACCTTCATCGGCGCGACCACCGAGAACCCTTCCTTCGAGGTCAACAGCGCGTTGCTGTCGCGCGCCACCGTCTACGTGCTGCAGGCGCTGCAGCCGCAGGAGCTGCAGTTGCTGGCTCGGCGCGGCCTGCAGGCCTGCGGCGTGCCGGACATCGAGCCCGACGCGCTGGCGCTGCTGGCCGAGCATGCCGACGGCGACGGGCGGCG
>JAKCDM010000046.1 GCA_021841865.1 Pseudomonadota bacterium | reverse complement strand
CCATGAGCCAGAACCAACCGATTCGCCAGGTCGCCGTGCTCGGCGCCGGCGTCATGGGCGCGCAGATCGCCGCCCATTGCATCAATGCCCGCGTTCCCGTCGTGTTGTTCGACCTGCCCGCCAAGGAGGGACCGAAGAACGGCATCGCCGAGCGCGCCGTGGCCAACCTGAAAAAGCTCAGCCCGGCGCCGCTGGGCCTGACCGCCGAGGCCGGGTTGATCCGCTGCGCCAACTACGACGACGACCTGGCGCTGCTGCGCGAATGCGACCTGGTCATCGAGGCCATCGCCGAGCGCATGGACTGGAAGCACGACCTGTACCGCAAGGTCACGCCGCATCTGGCGCCACACGCGCTGTTCGCCACCAACACCTCCGGGCTGTCGATCACGCGCCTGGGAGAGGGTTTCGATGCCGAGCTGCGCGCGCGCTTTTGCGGCGTGCACTTCTTCAACCCGCCGCGCTACATGCCGCTGGTGGAACTGATCCCCACCGACGCGACGCAGCCCGAGGTGCTGGACCGGCTCGAGACCTTCCTCACCACGACGCTGGGCAAGAGCGTGGTGCGCGCGCTGGACACGCCGAACTTCGTCGCCAACCGCGTCGGCGTGTTCTCGATCCTGGCGGTCATGCACGAGGCCGATCGCTTCGGCCTGAGCTTCGACGTGGTCGACGACCTCACCGGCTCCAAGCTGGGCCGGGCCAAGAGCGCCACGTTCCGCACCGCCGACGTGGTCGGCCTGGACACCATGGCGCACGTGATCGGCACCATGCGCGACACGCTGCCGCTGGATGTCGACCCGTTCGCCGCGCTGTACGCCACGCCCAAGGTGCTGGCCCAGCTGGTCGAGCGCGGCGCGCTGGGCCAGAAGAGCGGCGCCGGCTTCTACAAGAAGGAAGGCCGCAACATCCTGCGCCTGGACCCGGCCACCGGCGACTACGTCGCTGGAGGCGGCAAGGCCGACGAGATCGTGGTTCGCATGCTCAAGAAGCCGGCTGCCGAGCGCTTCGAGCTGCTGCGCAATTCGAGCAACCCGCAGGCGCAGTTCCTGTGGAGCGTGTTCCGCGACGTGTGGCATTACATCGCGCTGCACCTGGGCAGCATCGCCGACAACGCGCGCGACCTGGACTTCGCCATCCGCTGGGGCTTCGGCTGGAACGAAGGGCCCTTCGAGACCTGGCAGGCCGCGGGCTTCCAGCGCATCGCCGGCTGGATCGCCGAGGACATCGCCGCCGGCAAGGCGCTGTGCGCGGCGCCGCTGCCCGAATGGGTGCAGCGCATCGACGCGGTGCACAAGGCCGAGGGTTCGTGGTCGGCGGCCGACGGGCGCTACAAGCCGCGCCGCGAGCTGCCGGTGATGGCCCGCCAGCTGTTCGGCCAGAGCGTGCTGGGCGAGGCCGCGGCCGATGCGGCCAAGGCCGGCTCGACGGTGTTCGAGGACGAGTCCATCCGGCTGTGGACCGCGCCCGGCGCCGACGACGTGCTGGTGGCCAGCTTCAAGACCAAGATGAACACCCTGGGCCCCGGCGTGGTGGCCGGGCTGCAGCGCGCGGCCGACCTGGCCGAGACCTCGTATCGCGGCCTGGTGGTGTGGCAGACCGGCGAGCCCTTCAGCGCCGGCGCCGACCTGCAGGCCATGCTGCCGGCGTTCATGAGCGGCGGTGCCAAGGCCATCGAGCCCGAGGAGAAGAAGCTGCAGGACCTGATGCTGCGCCTGCGCTACGCGCAGGTGCCGGTGGTGGCGGCGATCCGCGGCATGGCGCTGGGGGGCGGCTGCGAGCTGGCCGTGCACGCGGCGCGCCGCGTCGCGGCGCTGGAGAGCTACATCGGCCTGGTCGAGGTCGGCGTGGGCCTGATCCCCGGCGGCGGCGGCCTGAGCTTTCTCGCGCGCCGCGCCGCCGAGCTGGCGCAGGCCGCGGGAGCCGATGCCGACCCGATGGTGTTCCTCAAGGGCCTGTACATGCAGCCGGCCACCGCCGCGGTGTCCAAGTCGGCGATCGAGGCGCGTCGCATGGGCTACCTGCAGGACGACGACGTGATCGTGCTGCACAAGGACGAGCTGCTGTTCGTCGCCATCGCGCAGGCGCGCGCGCTGGCCGAGTCGGGCTGGCGCCCGCCGCTGCCGGCGCGCATCCCGGTCGCCGGGCGCAACGCCATCGCCACCATCCGCGGCCAGCTGGCCAACATGCGCGACGGCGCGCAGATCACCGAGCACGACAGCCTGCTCGGGCAGCTGATCGCCGAGGTGGTGTGCGGCGGCGACGTCGACGCCGGCACGGTGGTCGACGAGGCCTGGCTGATGCGCCTGGAGCGCGAGCGCTTCTGCCGCCTGCTCGAACACCCCAAGACCCAGGAACGCATCATGAGCCTGCTGCAAGGCGGCAAGCCGGTGCGCAACTGAACCCCGACCCCCCGGAGCCCATCATGTCCAAACAAGTCCAGGACGCCTACATCGTCGCTGCCGCGCGCACCCCCATCGGCAAGTCGCACCGTGGCGTGTTCCGCAACACCCGCCCCGACGACCTGCTGATCCATGCCATCCACGGCGCGCTCGCGCAGGTTCCCGGCCTCGACCCGAAGGCCATCGAGGACGCGATCATCGGCTGCGCCATGCCCGAGGGCGAGCAGGGCCTGAACATGGCGCGCAGCGCGGTGCTGCTGGCCGGCCTGCCCGACAGTGTCGGCGGCGTGACCATCAACCGCTTCTGTGCCTCCGGCCTGACCGCCATCCAGATGGCCGCGGACCGCATCCGGGTCGGCGAGGCCGACGTGATGCTGGCCGGCGGCGCCGAAAGCATGAGCCTGGTGCCGATGACCGGCAACAAGCCCTCGTTCAACCCGAGCATCTTCGAGCGCGACGAGAACATCGGCATCGCCTACGGCATGGGCCTGACGGCCGAGAAGGTGGCGCAGCGCTGGAAGGTCAGCCGCGAGCGCCAGGACGAATTCGCGCTGCAAAGCCACCAGCGCGCGCTGGCCGGAATCGCCGCCGGCGAGTTCGCCGACGAGATCGTCGCGGTCGAGGCCATCGAGCGCGGCGCCGACCTGGCGCACGGCGTGGTGCGCGAGCGCCGGCGCCTGGTCACGGTCGACGAGGGCCCGCGCGCCGACACCTCGCTGCAGGCGCTGGGCAAGTTGCGCCCGGTGTTCGCGTCGCCCAAGGACCCCACCGGCAAGGCCACCGGCCTGGGCACGGTGACGGCGGGCAACAGCTCGCAGACCTCCGACGGCGCCGGTGCGCTGATCCTGGCCTCCGAGGCCGCGGTCAAGCGATTCGGGCTGCAGCCGCTGGCGCGCTTTGTCAGTTTCGCGTCGCGCGGGGTGCCGCCGGAGATCATGGGCATCGGCCCGATCGAGGCCATTCCCGCCGCGCTCAAGCTGGCCGGGCTGGGAATCGACGACATGGGCTGGATCGAGCTCAACGAGGCCTTCGCCGCGCAATCCCTGGCGGTGATCGACACCTGCAAGCTCGACCCGGCGCGCGTCAACCCGCTCGGAGGGGCCATCGCGCTGGGCCATCCGCTGGGGGCCACCGGCGCGATCCGTGCCTGCACCACCATCTACGGCATGCGCCGGCGCCAGCTCAGGTACGGCATGGTCACCATGTGCGTGGGCACGGGGCAGGGCGCCGCCGGCATCTTCGAGCGCGTGTGACGGCGACGGGGGCCAAGCCATGAGCCAGCCGATTCTCGCGTTGCGCGAAGCCGGGGTGCTGACCCTGACCTTCAACCGGGCCGACAAGAAGAACGCCCTGACCCAGGAGATGTACACGCTGCTGCACCAGCAGCTGCAGCAGGGCGCCACCGACGACGCGGTTCGCGTGGTGGTGCTGCAGGGCGGACAGGACCTGTTCAGCTCGGGCAACGACGTGACCGAGTTCCTGCAGCGCCCGCCAGGAGGGCTGGACACCCCGGTGTTCGATTTCCTGCGCAGCCTGGCCGACTTCCCCAAGCCGGTGATCGCTGCCGTCGGCGGCCCGGCCGTGGGAATCGGCACGACCATGCTGCTGCATTGTGATTTCGTCTACTGCGGCGACAACGCGCTGTTCTCGGTGCCTTTCGTCAACCTCGGGCTGGCGCCGGAGGCGGCCTCCAGCCTGCTGCTGCCGCTGCGCGTGGGGCCGACTGCGGCCGCCGAGATGCTGATGTTCGGCGAACCGATGGCGGCCGACGACGCGCTGGCCGTGGGCCTGGTCACGCGCGTGGTGGCGTCGGAGCAGCTGCTCGATTACGCGCAGTCGCAGGCGCGCAAGCTGGCGGCCAAGCCGCAGGCCTCGCTGGTGCTGACCAAGCAGCTCATGCGCAAGGCGCAGCGCGACGCGGTGCACGCGGTGATGGCCGACGAGGCCTGGCATTTCGCGCGCATGCTGCAGGGGCCGGCGGCCAAGGAGGCCTTCAGCGCCTTCCTCGGCAAGCGCAAGCCGGATTTCTCGGGCATGTAGTCAGACGGCGCCCTGCCAGTCGTTCTGGCGCCAGGCCTCGAAGGTGGCGACGGCCACCGCGTTGGACAGGTTCAGGCTGCGCTGGCCGGGGCGCATCGGCAGGCGCAGGCGCTGCGCGGGCGGGAAATCGCCCAGCACCTCGTCGGGCAGGCCCGACGATTCGCAGCCGAACACCAGCCAGTCGCCGGCGCCGAAGCTGGCCTGCTGCGCCCAGCGAGAGCCGCGCGTGGTGAAGGCCCACATCGAGCCGCCGGCGGCTCGCGCGGCCTGCAGCAGTTCGGGCCAGGAATCGTGCACGCGCAGCGCAGCGAACTCGTGGTAGTCGAGTCCGGCGCGGCGCATGCGCGCGTCGTCGAGTTCGAAGCCCAGCGGGCGCACCAGGTGCAGGCTGCTGCCGGTGTTGGCCGCCAGGCGGATGACGTTGCCGGTGTTGGGTGCGATCTCGGGTCGCACGAGCACGATGTGGAACATCGTGCAAGCCTACGACATGTGATCGACGCGGGTCGGTGCCGGCGTGCGCAGCAACACCGCCAGCGCGACCTCGGCGGCGCCGGCGCGCAGCAGCGCTCGCGATGCATGTTCGGCGGTGCTGCCGCTGGTCATCACGTCGTCGACCAGCAGCACGCGCGTGCCGCGCGCCAGCGCCCGCGCATGGAACGCCGAGCGCACGTTGGCGGCGCGCCGTGACAGCGGCAGCGTGCTTTGCGCCTGGCCCTCCCGCGGGCGGCTCAGCAGCCCGCAGTCGCTGGGCCAGCCGAGGCTGCGCGCGACTCCGCGGGCGAGTTCCCAGGCCTGGTTGTATCCGCGCTGGCGCAGGCGCGACGCGGCCAGCGGCACCGGCATCACCAGCGACGGCGTCGCCGGCGCGGTCTCGCGCACGCGCAGGGCCAGCAAGGTGCCCAGCCAGGCCGCCAGCGCCGCGTCGCCGCCGAACTTGATGCCCAGCGCCAGGCGGTCGAGCGGCGGGGCGTAGTCGGCCCACGCCACGGCGCGCACGAAGGCCGGCGGGCGGCAGGCGCAGGCCGCGCAGCAGGCCGCGTGGACCGGCAGCGCGATGGCGCAGCGCGCGCAGCGCCGCACCGCGGCCGCCGAGTAGGCGCATTGGCAGGCTGCGCACAACGGCGCGCGGCTGGGCAGCGCGCACAGGCGGCAGCGGGCGTCGGGCAGCAGCAGCGCCCGCGCGAGTGCGGCACATGGCGCGAGCGGGGCAAGCTGGGCAACCGACGCAAGCGCGCGTGCCATCGCGCGCGCGCTTGCCCGCGGCGGCGGCGTTTGCGGCATGCCGCTATAGTGCATGGCCCGTTCGCGCCGTGCCAGCCGCGTCCTGCAAGACCCTCGCGCGACGCAGGCCGCGCGGCGCCCAGGTCACGTACCTCCATGTCCCTTGCGCAGTCGATTTCCCCCGCCGCGGTGCGCGCAGCGCGCGACCGGCTGGCGCGCGGCCCCGCCCCTTTCCTGTGGCAGGAGGCGGCGCGCCGCATGGCCGAGCGCCTGCCGCTGTTGCGCCTGCAGCCTCGCCTGGTGCTCGACATGGGCTGCGCGTGGGGCGACGGCCTGGGCTTGCTGCGCCAGCACTACCCGCAGGCCCGCCTGCTCGGCGTCGAGGCCTCGACTCGCCTGGCCGAGCACGCACGGCGCGGCCACGTGTCGGGCGCCTGGCTGCGCCGACTGCGCGGCGCGCCGCCGACCGAGGTCGTGGTCGGCGAGCTCGGCGCGGCGCCGCCGGGCGGGCGTGGGCTGGCCCAGCTGCTGTGGTCCAACCTGGCGCTGGGCTGGGCCGGCGACCCCGAGCAGGTGTTCGGCGCGTGGGGCCGCCTGCTGATGCCCGACGGAGTGCTGATGTTCACGACCTTCGGGCCCGATACGCTGCGCGAGCTGCGCGACGACGACGCGGCCGCCCTCGGCGTGCGGCCGGCGGCGTGGGTCGACATGCACGACCTCGGCGACCTGCTCGTGGCGCAGGGTCTGACCGCGCCGGTCATGGACATGGAGCTGCTGCGACTGCGCTGGGCCGACGCCGATTCCGCGCTGCGCGAACTGGCCCAGCTCGGGCGCGCGCCGCACGAGCTGGCGTTTCCCGGCTTGCGCACGCCGCGCCGCTGGAGCCGCCTGCGCGAGCTGCTTCGCGAGCGCGCGCAGGCGGCTGCGCACGGCCAGGTGGAGCTGAGCTTCGAGCTCGTCTACGGCCATGCCTTCAAGCCGACGACCAGCCGCGCCGAGCAGGGCGTGGCGAGCATCGGGCTGGAGCAGATCGGCGGGCGCAGGCGCGCGGCGACCGGGTAGACGCGGTGGACGCGCACGCGTGGCGGCCGGCGCCGCGGCGTCGGCCGCTGCTGCTCGCCCGTCAATCCCGGTGCGCGCAATGTTGTATACGCGGAACGAGATGACTGGGACAACGCGTTGACACGGCGCAAAATGCCCGCCGATGCGGAGCCCGCGGCGCGGGGCGTCCCTATAATGGCGCGTCGGACGCGGATAGCCTCGGGGCACGCGTGCCGATTCCGCCGGCTGGAAGCCGGAGCTGCCGCGACTGCCCGACCCGCGATTGTCACGCGGAAGGCACGATGTGCACGCTGCTTTGTTGCAATCACCCACACGCCAGGCGTGTGCATTCTTTGGAGACGAGGCGCCGATCATGGCCGCGCAGTTGATGGACACGCTCGATTTCGGTACCCCGGACGGCCAGGCCGAGGGGTACGTCTGGGTGTGCAAGCGCAACTGTTCGATGAGCCCGAGCCAGCTGCTGGGGTTCTTCGTGTCGCTGTCGCTGGTGTCGCTGCTGGTGGCCGGTCTTTGCTGGTTCGGCGGCGCCAAGCTGGTGACCCCGTTCACGCTGCTCGAACTGCTGGTCATGGCCGTTGCGCTGCTGGCCTACGCGCGCCATGCGGCAGACCGCGAGCGCGTGGTCTTCGGCGCCGAGCGGGTGGTCGTCGAGTGGGAGAATGCCGGTCGCGTCGAACGCGCCGAGCTGCCGACCCGTCGCACCCGCATCCTGATGCATGACGACGGCCTGATCGTGTTCAGGGCCGGCGACCAGATGGCCTTCGTGGGCCGCTACACCCGCCCGGAGCGTCGCGAGAAACTGGCACGCGACTTGCGTCGGGCGTTGATCGCGGCTTGACATGGCACAGATTGATCCACGCATCGCATCCGCGGCATGTCGCGCGTGCACCGCGCGGGCCGGCCGTCGCGTCGCGCAGGCCGGGATGAATTGCATTCTTCTATAGACAAGGTGACATCGAAGATGAAACTGAAGCACTATGCGACGCTGGCCTCGGCCTTGTTCGTCTCCACGGCGTACGCCGCGCAGAGCCTGTCCGGCGGGCCGCAGGTCAACGGCATCGACTTCCAGCAGCCGGTCACCAGCATCGCCTTCGACCAGCGTGGTCTGAACTACATGGTCATGCTGATCTGCCTGGCGATCGGCGTGCTCGTGTTCGGTGCCATGTTCTATTCGGTGTACAAGTTCCGCAAGTCCAAGGGCGCGGTGCCGGCCAAGTTCCACGAAAGCACCACCGTCGAGGTGCTGTGGACCGTGATCCCGCTCGTCATCGTGATCGCGATGGTCATTCCGGCGACCAAGGTCGTGCTGGCCCAGGAGGACGTCGGGCATTCCTTCATGACCGTGAAGGCCACCGGCTACCAGTGGAAGTGGGGCTACGACTACCTGGACGGCCCGGGCAAGGGGATTTCCTTCTATTCCACGCTGACCACGCCGATGTCGCAGATTTTCGGCAAGGCGCCGAAGCCGGATGACTACCTGCTGCAGGTCGACCATCCGCTGGTCGTTCCGGTGAACGAGAAGGTGCGCATCATGACCACGTCGGCCGACGTGCTGCACGGCTGGTACGTGCCAGCCTTCGGCGTGCAGATGGATGCCATTCCCGGCGCCACCCGCGAGACGTGGTTCAAGGTCGACAAGCCCGGCACCTACTACGGGCAGTGCGCGCAGATCTGCGGCAAGGGCCACGCCTTCATGCCGATCGTGATCAAGGTGCTTCCGCTGGACGAGTACAAGGCATGGGTGAAGTCGACCGAGGCCGAGCTCAAGAAGGATGGTGGCGCGTTCCCGCCGTCGGGAGCCGTGAGCTGAGCGCCGTTCGCGTCCCGGGCTCCCCGACCATGCACCGCCTCCCCGCCGACAAGCGCCGCAGCAACCTGCGCCTGGCCCTGATCACGCTGAGCATCGCGCTGGTGCTGCTGGTCGGGTTCATCCTGCGCTGGACCCTGCTGTGAGCGCGACGCCGCGACAGCTCTCCAGCGATTCCTGAACCGCACGCATCATGGGCTCGTTCCTCGGCGCCTTCAAGGCCATCTTCTGGGCCTTCCTCGGCGTGCGCAAGTCGAAGGATCGCGAACGCGACTTCGAGAACCTGAACATCGTTCATATCGTCATCGCAGGGCTGATCGCCGCGGCATTGTTCGTCGCGCTGCTGATGACCATCGTCCATTGGATCGTTCCTACCGCTCACTCCTAAAGTCGAGGAAGACAATATGTCCACATCCAGTCATCCCACCGGTTATTTCGTTCCGAGTCCATCGCCGTTCCCGGTGCTGGCGGCCACGTCGCTGATCCTGATGGCCTTCGGCGCCGCGCTGTGGTTCAACGGCGTCGCGCACGCCCAGTGGTTGCTGGCGGTGGGCCTGCTCGGCTTCCTGTCCACGCTGTACGGCTGGTTCGGGCGCGCCATCTCGGAAAGCGAAGGTGGCATGCACAACCAGGACGTGGACAGCTCGTTTCGCTGGAGCATGAGCTGGTTCATTTTCTCCGAGGTGATGTTCTTCGCGTCGTTCTTCGGCGCGCTGTACTACACCCGGGTGTGGGCTTTGCCCGACCTGGCCGCTCTGCACAACCAGGTGCTGTGGCCGCATTTCCAGGCCGTGTGGCCGAACGTCGGCCCGGCCGGGCTGATCCCGAAGGTCGCCGCGATGGATCCGTGGCCCATCCCGACCATCAACACCGCGCTGCTGCTGACCTCGGGCCTGACCCTGACCATCTCGCACCACGCGCTGCGCGCCAACCATCGCAACAAGTCGATCTTCTGGCTGGCGCTGACCATCGTGCTGGGCATCACCTTCCTGTTCATGCAGGGCTTCGAGTACCACCATGCCTACACCGAGATGGGCCTGAAGCTGACCTCGGGAATCTACGGCGCGACCTTCTTCATGCTGACCGGGTTCCACGGCTTCCACGTGTTCCTCGGCGCGACCATGCTTTCGGTGGTGCTGTACCGCATGATCCGTGGCGACTTCACCGCCGACCACCACTTCGCGTTCGAGGGCGCTGCCTGGTATTGGCACTTCGTCGACGTGGTGTGGCTGCTGCTGTACGTGCTGGTGTACTGGCTGTAATCGCTCCCGGCGGCAGGCCGCTGCCTGCCGCCGTCACATGCGGGCCGTCACACACGGGCCGTCAAGCACGGGAGCGCGCCAGCGCACCTTCGCCGCGCCGGACCGGTTCCGGCCCGGCCAGTCCGCCGGGTCGTATCAGTACCGGCTCAACGCGGGCTCAGCGGAATGCCGGTCGGGTGGATCCACCCCATCCTGTAGCTCAGCAGGA
Organism: Pseudomonadota bacterium; assembly: GCA_021841865.1. Taxonomy (GTDB): domain Bacteria; phylum Pseudomonadota; class Gammaproteobacteria; order Burkholderiales; family Burkholderiaceae_C; genus Thiomonas_A. The sequence continues at coordinate 15,020 of JAKCDM010000046.1, read as the reverse complement.
TGAACAGGAACAGCAGGATCGAGAATCCGATCCGAAAGCTCAGGGCGTTGACCGCGCGATTGGATTTGCCCTTGTCCTTCATCACGAAGTACAGCCCGGAGAACAGGCTGCCGAGGATGAGCGCGAAGGCGATGATCACAACGATGTGCAAGGGTTGGCTCCCGCTTGGATGAATGGGTGATGTCGAAGCCGATTGTCCCACCAGCCGCGCCGCCGGGTTCGGCCCCGGGACTGCGACCGCGTGAAATACTGACGGTGATCGCGTCGCTGGCGCTGATCGCGCTGCTGGCGCGCCTGGGGGTGTGGCAGCTCGACCGCGCCCACACCAAGCAGGCGCTGGCGGCGCGAATCGCCAGCCGCGAGCGCCTGTCGCCGCTGCACCTGGGCGCGGGCGGAGTCGATTTCCACCGCGAGCAGTGGCGCCCGGTGGTCGCCGACGGGCAGTGGGCCGGGCAGTGGACGGTGTACCTGCAGAACCGGCAGCACGGCGGGGTCAGCGGTTTCTGGGTGCTCACGCCGCTGCGCCTTGCCGGCTCCGACACCTACGTGATGGTGCAGCGCGGGTGGGCCGGGCCGGATGTCCATGCGCCGATGCTGGTGCCGCCCATTCCGAGTCCCGCGGGAACGGTGCGGGTGTCGGGGCGCCTTGCACCCGCGCCGTCGCAGTGGTTTTCCTTCCAGAAAGACCCTCCTGGTGCCGTGGTGCGCCAGAATATCCAGCTGCCGCAGTTCGCGGCATGGCACCACATCGACCTGCTGCCGTACGTGATCCAGCAGCTCGGCCCGCCGAGCCAGGGCCTCGAGCGTGACTGGCCCCAACCCGATCTCGGCATGCAGACCAATTACGGCTACGCCTTCCAGTGGTTCGCGATGAGCGCGACCTGCATGGGGCTGCTGCTGTTTTTCACCACCCGCACGCTGCGTCGCCGGCGCGCTGCCTCCGGAGAGACGACGTGAATGCCGCGACCGTGACTTCCCCCACCCGGGGCGCGCCGCGGCGCCGCCTTGCGCTGTGGATGCTGGCGCTGGCGGTGCTGCTGCCGGCCGCGGCCACGCTGTACGTCGGCCTGGTGCAGCACCCCGGCGGCAAGCCGCCGTATGGCCAGCTGCTGCAACCGCAGCGCCCGGTGCCGCAGCTGCACCTGCGCACCCTCGACGGCAAGGCCTTCGACCTGCGCTCGCTCAACGGCTACTGGCTCATGCTGGTGGCGGCGCCTGCAGCCTGCGACGAGGCCTGCCAGCGACTGTTGTTCGACATGCGCCAGTTCTACCTGGCGTCGGGCAACGACCAGTACCGCGTGGCGCGCGTGTGGCTGATCACCGACGATGCGCAGGTCAACCCCGGGGTGCTCGCGCCGGCGGCCGGAACCGTGATGCTGCGCGCCGATCCAGCCGAACTGCGTCGCTGGCTGCCGTTGGCCCACGGCGAGCAGCTGCAGGGGCCGATGTGGCTGGTCGATCCGCTGGGCAACCTGATGCTGCGTTTCCCGTCGGGCTTCGATCCGCTGAAGGCCTTGCCGGTGTTCAGCAAGCTGCTCTACAACACCCAGTCCTGGAAGGCCAGGAAGCTGCAGCCGCTGCCGGCGAGCCCGCGCGCACCGGCGCCGAGGAATCCATGATGAGCCCGTCCCTGCCGTCGAACCTGATCAACATGTACCAGGCGGCTCCCACCGTCTGGCTGTTCTCGCTGCACTGGCTGCAGGCGGGCATGTGGCTGTTCGGGCTGCTGCTGGTGATCTGGGCGGGCCTGCGCATGCGCTGGGCCCGGCTGGTGGCGCTTCTCGTGTTCCTCACCATGGACCTGGTCATGTTCGGCGCCTTCGTGCGCCTGACCGATGCCGGCCTGGGCTGCCCCGACTGGCCGGGCTGCTACGGCCACTTCACGCCGGCGCAGGCGCATGTGCAGATCCACGAGGCCGTGCAGGAGGAGGGCGGCACCGCCGGCTATGTGAGCCCCTTCAAGGCCTGGGTGGAAATGATCCACCGCTACATCGCCACGATCATCGGCACGCTGATCCTGGTCATGGCCGGGCGCGCGCTGTGGGCCCGAAGGCGGGGCCAGGCGATACGCGTGGGGCTGCCGTTGCTGCTGCTCGCCTGGGTGATCGTGCAGGGCATGTTCGGCGCCTGGACCGTGACCCTGCTGCTCAAGCCGCTGATCGTCACGCTGCACCTGATGGGGGGCATCGTGCTGCTGTTGCTGGCGGCGTGGTTCTGGATGCGCAACCGCGCCGACATGCAGCCGATCGACGCCGGCGCCGCCGCGCGCTGGCTCAGCCGCGCCGCGCTGGCCGGCCTGCTGGTGCAGATCTTTCTCGGCGGCTGGGTCAGCACCAATTACGCGGCGCTGGCCTGCTCGGGCTTTCCCACCTGCAACGGCAGCTGGAACCCGCCTGCGGACTGGGCGTCCGGCTTCACCATGTGGCATGATCTCGGGCGAATGCCGGATGGCTCGGCCATCACCGTGCAGGCCCTGGTTGCCATCCACTGGGCGCACAGGCTGTTCGCCGTCGTCGCGTCGGCGCTGATCCTGGCCGCGGCCGCGGCGCTGGCCCGCCACCGCAGCCTGCGCCGGCTCGCCGGCTGGCTGGTGGTGGCGCTGGCGGCGCAGATCGCGCTGGGCGTCACCGTGGTGCTGCTGGACCACCCGCTGGTGCCGGCGGTCGCCCACAATGGAGTGGCAGCGCTGATGGTGCTGTTGCTGACCGCGGCATGCTGGCGAAGTTCCGGTGCGCGCGCTCAGAGCTATGCTGCGGGCTCATCGTCGCCGCGGGTGCAAGGCATGCGAGTCGAATCATGAAAACCACGAGTCTTTCCCATTCTCCCGGCCCGATGGGCGTGGCGGCCCAGTTCTACGCGCTGACCAAGCCGCGGGTCGTGCAGTTGATCGTGTTCTGCGCGGTCATCGGCATGTTCCTGTCGCAGCCGGGGCTGCCCGCCTGGCGCCCGCTGGTGTTCGCCACGCTGGGAATCTGGCTGGTGGCGAGCGCCGCCGCGGCGTTCAACTGCCTGGTCGAGCAGAAGATCGATTCGGTCATGCGCCGCACCGCCTGGCGCCCGTCGGCTACCGGCGAGCTGGGTACCGCGCCGATCCTGGGCTTCTCGGCCCTGCTGTGCGGCATCGGCATGCTGCTGCTGTACACCCAGGTCAACGCGCTGACCATGTGGCTGACCTTCGGCACCTTCATCGGCTACGCGGTGATCTACACCGTGCTGCTCAAGCCTGCCACCCCGCAGAACATCGTCATCGGCGGCGCGTCGGGTGCCATGCCCCCGGTGCTGGGCTGGGCGGCGATGACCAACTCGGTATCGGCGCAGGCGCTGATCCTGTTCCTGATCATCTTCCTGTGGACTCCGCCGCATTTCTGGGCACTCGCGCTGTACCGGACCGAGGACTACCGCAAGTCCGGGCTGCCGATGCTGCCCGTCACGCACGGCTCGGAATACACCCGCCTGCAGGCGCTGCTGTACACGCTGCTGCTGACCGTGGTCAGCCTGATGCCCTGGGCCATGCATGGCGCGGGACTGATCTACGCGGCCAGCGCGCTGGTGCTGGGAGCGGTGTTCATCGCCTACGCCTGGAAGCTGCTTCGGCATTACAGCGACGCGCTGGCGCGCTCGATGTTCCGCTACTCGATCATCTACCTGTCGCTGCTGTTCGCAGCGATGCTGGTCGACCACTACCTGCCGCTGTAGGCGTCGCCGCGGCGCTGGCGCGATGAGCCGATACGTCGGTCGCTTCGCACCGTCGCCCAGCGCGGGGCTGCACGCCGGCTCGCTGGTCGCCGCTCTGGGCTCGTGGCTCGATGCGCGCGCGCATCGCGGTACCTGGCTGGTGCGCATCGAGGATATCGACACGCGGCGCAGCGTGCCCGGCGCGGACGCGCTGATCCTGCGCCAGCTGGCGCAGTGCGGGCTGCACCCCGATGAACCGGTGTCGTGGCAGTCCCGACGGGGCGCCGATTACGAGCAGGCGCTGCGGCGCCTGCTGCAGCAGGGGCAGGCCTACCCCTGCAGCTGCTCGCGACGCGAGCTCGAGCTGGCCGGCGCCGTGATCGGGCCCGGCGGCGAGCGGGTGTACCCGGGAACCTGTCGCGACGGCGCGCGCGGCGAGCCGCGCGCGTGGCGCCTGCGCCTGCCGGCGGGCGAGGCCGCCTGCGTGCACTGGCACTGCGCCCGGCTCGGCGCGCAGGTCGACGCCGTGGACCGCAGCGTCGGCGACTTCGTGCTCAAGCGTGCCGACGGCGACTGGGCCTACCAGCTTGCCGTGGTGGTCGACGATGCCGCGCAGGGGGTCAGCGACGTGGTGCGCGGCGAGGACCTCGCATCGTCCACCGCGCGCCAGATCCTGCTGCAGCGCGCGCTGGGCTTGCCGACCCCGAACTACCTGCACCTTCCGCTGGTGCGCGACGAGCAGGGGCGCAAGCTGTCGAAAAGCGAGGGCGCGGCGGCCGTATGCCCGGGGGCGCAGGCGCTGCGCGACGCGGCGCGGGTCCTGGGTCTGCAGACCGCCGGCGACAGCGTGGAACAGGTGCTGGAACAGGCGCTCGCGCAGTGGCCTGTGCGCCGCCGGCAATGGAGCCAGCGCGCCGACGCGCTGCCGACGCCCTGAGACGGCCTGAGACTGCCTACTTGGCCGCCGGCGGCTTGCCGCCGAGCAGCGCCGCCACCTTGCGTCGCGAGCGGATGTTCGAGCCCGAGGCCGCGCGCGAGGCCGAGGCGCCCGGCGTCGCCTGCTCCCAGGCCGGGCTCGCCCCGGGGTCCGGCTCGTAGGGCTTGTCGAACCACGGGTCGTGCGCCGGGCGGCGCGCGGCCTGCGGGCGCGGCGGCGCTCCGGCGGCGACTCCGGATTCCCGCGGCGCGCGCGGCAGGCGCGCCGGGCGGCTGACCTCGAGCTGGCGCGGCTCGATCTTGCGCTTGATCAGCTTCTCGATATCGGCCAGGCCGCGACCGTCTCGCTCGCAGGCCAGCGTGATCGCCAGGCCCGAAGCGCCGGCACGCCCGGTACGCCCGATGCGGTGCACGTAGTCCTCGGCGTTGAACGGAACGTCGTAGTTGATCACGCCCGGAAGCTCGGCGATGTCCAGCCCGCGCGCGGCCACGTCGGTGGCCACCAGGACCTCGACCTCGTTGCGCTTGAAGGCGTCGAGCGTGGCGAGTCGCTCGGCCTGCGACTTGTCACCGTGCATGGCCTGGGCCTTGAGTCCGTCGCGCTCGAGCATGCGCGCCAGGCGGCTGGCGCCGAGGCGGCTGTTGACGAACACGATGGTCTGGCGCAGCGCGTGCTCGCGCAGCACCTGCAGCAACGCCGCGTGCTTGAGGTCCTCGGCAACCTTGTAGATGATCTGCTCGACGTTCGTCGCCGTGGCGTTCGGGCGCGCCACCTCGACGCTCACCGGGTCGCGCAGGTAGCTTTGCGCCAGGCGCCGGATCTCGGGCGAGAAGGTGGCCGAGAACAGCAGCGTGGTGCGTTGCGCCGGCAGGTACGCCAGGATGCGCTGCAGGTCGGGCAGGAAGCCGATGTCGAGCATGCGGTCGGCTTCGTCGAGCACGACGAACTGCACCTGCGACAGGTTCACGGTGCGCGCCTCGAGGTGATCGAGCAGGCGCCCCGGCGTGGCCACCAGCACCTCGACTCCCTGGCGCAGCACGGCCGTCTGCGGCGCCATGTCCATGCCGCCGAACACGCAGGCGCTGCGCAGCGGCGTGTGGCGGGCGTAGGCGTGCACGTTGGCGTAGACCTGGTCGGCCAGTTCGCGGGTCGGCGCCAGCATCAGCGCGCGCACCGGGTGGCGCGCGGGCGACACGCTGGTCGTCGCCTGCGGCAGCAGGCGCTGCAGGATGGGCAGCGTGAAGGCCGCGGTCTTGCCGGTGCCGGTCTGCGCGGCGCCCATCATGTCGCGCCCCGACAGCACGATCGGGATCGCGCGTTGCTGGATCGGCGTGAGGTTCTCGTAGCCCATGTCGGCCACGGCCTGCAACAGTCTCGGGTCCAGCGAAAGATCGCTGTAGCGCTGCACGGCTGTCGCTTCGGTCGTGTCGGCTTGGGTAGGTTCGTTCATCGCACTCGGTTCCGTAAAGCTTCGAATCATCAGGCGCCCCCGGGGTGCGGCGCATGGGCGGGGGCGCCCCATGCGCTTGCCGCGGCGCTCAGCGAATGCCCAGCAGCTTGTGGGTCTGCAGGCTCAGGCGCCAGCGCGGGTCGCGCAGGCACTGCGCAAGCGCCCACGCGGTGTTGTCGCGCAGCAACGGCCCGTCCATCGGCTGCAGCAGGCGCTGCGCGAAATCCAGCCCGGCGAGTTCGTCGAGGTCGAGCCCGGGCTGGGGCACCACGACCTTGATCTCATGACCGCTGCGCTGCACCAGCTGCGCTCCGGCCTTGGGGCTCACGCAGATCCAGTCGAGCCCCGGCGGCGCCGGCACGCTGCCGTTGGTTTCCACCGCGATGCGCATGCCGCGCTCGTGCAGCGCATGGATCAGCGCGTCGTCGACCTGCAGCAGCGGCTCGCCGCCGGTGAGCACGCACAGCGCGCCCGGCGCGCCCGCCGGCCAGCGTGAAAGCATTGCGTCGGCCAGCAGCTCGGCAGTCGCGAAGCGCCCGCCGCCGTCGCCGTCGGTGCCGACGAAATCGGTGTCGCAAAAACGGCAGATCGCTCGTTCCCGGTCCTGCTCACGTCCGGACCACAGGTTGCAGCCGGCAAAACGACAGAATACCGCGGGCGTGCCAGCCTGCGCGCCTTCGCCTTGCAGGGTGTAGAAGATTTCCTTGACCGAATAGGTCATTGATCGGGCGCCGCGTGTTGCATGCAACCGGCATTATCCCACGGACGGCTTGTGCGTCGCAGCAAGAGCTGCCGCACGACAAAAAACCGCGCGGGCCGGGGCCGGCGCGGTTTGCACGCTCCCGGGGACGCTCCCCGGGCATGCGGGACTTCGAAGCCGACGCGCTTCAGCGCTGGTAGACGATGTCCACGCGACGGTTCTCGGCGTAGTCGGCCGCCGTCGTGCCCATCGCCTTCGGCTTTTCCTTGCCGAAGCTGATGGCTTCCATCTGCGACGGCTTGGCGCCCAGCAGTTCCATCGCGTTCATCACCGCATCGGCACGCTTCTGGCCCAGCGCCAGGTTGTATTCGCGGCTGCCGCGGGCGTCGGTGTTGCCCTGCAGCTGCACATGCGCGCTCGGGTGGCTCGACAGGTACTGCGCGTTGGCCTGGACCACCGGGCGGTACTTGTTCTCGACGTTGTACTTGTCGAAGGCGAAGAACACGCTGCGCGCGACGTCGGGCGCCGGCCCGAGGTTGTCCTCGGCCGGGGCCTGCACCGCCGCGACGCTGCTTTGCGCGTTGTTGGCGTTGTTCGCGGGCGCCTGCGTGGCCGCGGCTTGCACCGGGGCGGTCGGCTTGCTGCTGGAGGCGCAGCCGCCCAGGGTGCCGAGCACGGCCAGCGCCAGCACGGCCGGAACGGTGGACAACAGGTGACGCTTCATCACAATCCCCTTTTTAGGAATAAATGGTTAGGTGTGCGAGACAACGAGGCAGGCGATTTCCCGGGAGCGACCCGGGAAGACGAAAACGAGGCTCCGATCCAGCATGCGTGCGAGGATCCCTGCGTGAGCATAAAGCCCCCCCTTGGCAAACGCGAATCCTGTCGGTCCGGTTGACCGACGCGTTGTATCGATCGCACAGCTTTGTGAAATAACGTAACCGAGGCTCAGCGCGCCGGCTCGGCCGGCGCATCCGGCTGGCGCGCCGGCGCGGCCTCGGCGAAGGCCGGCAGTTCCAGGCAGGCGGCCTCGATGTCGAGCAGGCGCGGCCAGCGCGCCAGCTCGATGCGAAAGCGTCGCGCCGTGCTCAGTTGCGGCACCAGGTACACGTCGGCCACGCTCGGCGACGACCCGAAGCAAAAGCGCCCGCGCCCGTCGTCGGCGGCCAGCAATGCGTCGAGGGCGTCGAAGCCGGCGCTCATCCAGGTGCCGCACCAGGCATTCACGGCGTCGTCGTCGCAGGCGAACTGGCTGCGCAGGTAATCGAGCACCCGTCGGTTGTTCAGCGGGTGCATGTCGCAACCCACGACCGCCGCCAGCGCTCGCACGCGCGCCCTGGCGAGTGCGTCGCGCGGCAGCAGCGGCGGCTCGGGGTAGCGTTCGTCGAGCCATTCGATGATCGCCGGCGACTGGATCAGCACCTCGCCGTCGACCTCCAGCGCGGGCACCAGACCTTGCGGGTTGATCGCCCGGTAGTCGGCCGAGGCATGCTGCCCATGCAGCAGGTCGACCGGCACGTACTCGGGGTCCAGGCCCTTCAGACGCAGCGCGATGCGCAGCCGGTGCGAGGTGCCGCTGCGAAAGTAGCTGAACAGCTTCATGCGCTCGGCTCCGACAGTTGCAGCGAAATCGAGCCCACGCCTTCGATGCTGCCGTCGATGCGCTGACCGGCGCGCACCGCGCCGACGCCTTCCGGGGTCCCGGTGAACAGCAGGTCGCCCTGGCGCAGGTGGTACAGGCGCGACAGGTCGGCGATGAGCTCGCGCACGCCCCAGATCATGTTCGACAAGTCCGAGTCCTGGCGGGTCTGGCCGTCGACGCGCAGCTCGATTCGCCCCCGCTCGAGCACCTTGCCCGGCATCGCCAGCACCGCGGAGACCACGGCCGAGTGCTCGCAATCCTTCGCCGTGTCCCAGGGCTTGCCCTGGTCGCGCGCCGCCAGCTGCAGGTCGCGGCGGGTCATGTCCAGGCCGCAGGCGTAGCCGTGGATGAGTTCGTGCGCGGACTGCGCGGGCACGTCGGCGCCGCCGGCCCCGAGCACCACGACGAGTTCCATTTCGTGCTGGTAGTTCGAGGTTGCGCGCGGATAGGGCACGCTCGCGCCCGAGTCGAGCAGCGCCGAATGCGACTTGGTGAAATAGAAGGGCCGGTCGCGCGTGGCGTCGACCGGGCGGCCCATCTCGGCCGCGTGGGCGAGGTAATTGCGCCCGACGAAGAACAGGCGCTGCACCGGCAGGCGCGCGTCGCTGCCCTGCACGGCCACCGAGGCCGGCTCGGGCGGCGCCCAGACATAACGAAAGGAGCTCATTTTCTGCATCGGATTGCGGCGCAGCTCGATGGGCCGCGCAACGCGCGCAAGCTTAAACCCTGAACATGGCGGGGTCGCGATACCCGCTTTCGACATGCGGGGAACCTGCGGGCTCGCTGCGTGTCCAACTGCTTGTCCACACTCCAGCCGGCCCCGGGTCGGGCAGCCACGCCGTGACCACGCACGAAACGTCAGCACCAAGCGCTCCGTCAGCCGCCGGAGCGCTCGCCGCCCGGCCGCCTGGCACCGGAGCGCTTGAAGCCGAAGCAGCAGGTGCCGCACCGTCCGGCCCCGTACCGCTTTCCGGCACAGCGCCTCCCGGCGTGCCGTTCGCTTCCGGCGTGCCGTTCGCTGCCGAGCCGCCTGGCGCCGGTCCTGGCCCCGCCAGCCCGACCGCCCGCCGCCGCGCCTTTGCCGTGGTGTTCATGATCGAGCTGTGGGAGCGCTTCGGCTTCTACGGCATGGCGGTGCTGATGGTCCTGTTCATGGTGCAGGGCCTGGGGTACAGCGACCGCCGCGCCAACCTCGCGTGGGGTGCCATGAGCGCGCTGGTGTATGCGGTTCCGGCGCTCGGCGGCTGGCTCGGCGATCGCTGGGTCGGCACGCGTCGCGCGATGCTGGCCGGCACGGTGGTGCTGGGCTGCGGCTATGCGCTGCTGGCGATTCCCTTCGATTCCCCGCAGGCCCTGTTCGGCGCGCTCGCGCTGGTGGCCATCGGCAACGGCTTGTTCAAGCCGAACGCGGCCAACCTGGTGCGACGCATCTACGAGGGCGATCCGGCACGCATCGACAGCGCCTTCACCATCTACTACATGGCGGTCAACGTCGGCTCGGTCGTGTCGATGCTGGCGACACCCTGGGTCAAGGAGGTGTGGGGCTGGCACGCCGCGTTCGCGGTGTGCGCCGTCGGCCTGCTCTGCGGCTTGTTCAACTATGCGCTGATGCGCCGGGCCCTCGGTTCGGTCGGCGGCACCGGCGATCGGCCGCGCACGCCACCGGCGCAGCTGCTGCTGATCACCGCGGGGCTGTGCGCGTTAGCCGTCGCGGCGACGCTGCTGCTCAGCCGCGAAGGCCTCGCCGCGGCCTGCATGGTCGCGGTCGGCGGCACCGTCGTCGTCGCCTGGACGTGCCTGGCATGGCGCAGCCCGCAGCGTGAGCGGCGGGGCATGGCCGCGGCCGCGCTGCTCACGCTGCTCGTCGCGCTGTATTTCGTCTTTTTCCAGCAGATGTCCACGTCGCTGACCCTGTTCGCGCTGCGCAACGTCGACGGCCACCTGCAGTTGGCCGGGCTGCCTCTCGGGCGATTGCTGCCGGCGCAATTCCTGGCCTTGAACCCGCTCTGGGTCATCGTGCTGGGGCCGCCGCTGGCGTGGATTTACGTTCGTCTGGCGCGGGGGCCCGGCGATCTCCCCATCGGAGTCAAGTTCGCCCTCGGTTTCGCCAGCGTAGCCGCCGGCTTCGCGCTGCTGGTCGTCGGCTGCGATCTCGGCGAGCACGGCCTGGTGTCGGCCTGGTACATGGTGGGGTGCTACGGCCTTCTGTCGCTCGGCGAGCTGCTGATCAGCGGGCTGGGGCTGGCCGTGATGGCGCGTTATGTGCCAGCTCGGATCTCGGGCTTCGTCATGGGCGGCTATTTCGCCGCGGTGGGCCTGGCGATGTACATCGGAAGCTACCTGGCCACGATGGCGCAGCAGCCTGTCGGCGCCGAAGTCGGCGCGCAGGCCTCGCTGCAAGCCTACTCCGGGCTGTTCGGTCGGCTGTCGTCGCTGGCGCTGCTGGGTTGCGTGCTTTCGCTGGCGCTGCTGCCCTTGCTGCGCTGGCTGGTGCCTGCAGCCGCGTCGGGCGCGCAGCGCTGACTGTAGCGAACCCGCAGGCCGCCGGCGGCGCGATTTTCCAGCAGCAGGCGCCCGCCCAGGTTGCTCGCGATGTGGCTCATGATGGTCAGGCCGAGCCCGGTCCCGGCCTCGTCGCCGTCGCGCTGCAGGCGGTTGAAGGGCTCGAATGCGCGCTCCAGCCAGGACGCGTCGATTCCGGGGCCGTCGTCCTCCACCTGGAGGTGGGTCCAGCATGTGCCGTCGGCGTCGCGCGTGCTGTGGCATCCCAGGTCCACGCGCCCGCCGCGAGGCGTGTAGCGCAGCGCGTTGTCGACGGCGTTGCGCAACAGGGTGTAGAGCTGCGTCGGGTCGGCCAGGATCGTCCGGCCGTCGTTGTGATCGATTCCCAGGTCGATTCCTCGCTGCTCGGCCAGCGGCAGCAGGTCCTCGAGCACGTGGCGAAGCACGCTCGAGGGCTCGACGCGTTGAGGCGCGCCGAAGCGACCCGACTGCGCGCGCGCCAGGCTCAGCAATTGCTCCACCGCGGCACGCGTGCGCGCGAGCCCGGCGAGCATTCCGCGCAGGCGCTCGCGCGCCTGTGGCGCAAGCTCGACATGGGACAGGTTCTCGGCCTGCAGGGTCAGCGCCGCGATCGGCGTGCGCAGCTCATGCGCGGCGTCGGCGACGAAGCGGCGCTCGCGCTCGCGCAGCGCGCTGACCCGCTCGAGCAGGCGATTGATGGACTCGACGAAGGGGACGAGTTCGCGTGGCACCTCGCGCATGGGCAAGGGGTCGAGGCGCAGCTCGCTGCGCGCGTCCACCTGCGCCGCCAGGCGCAATACCGGGTCGAGCGCGCGACGCACCACCCAGGCGGCGAGCAGCGCGAGCAGCGGAATCAGCGCCAGCAACGGGTACAAGGTGCGCAGCGCACTGTCGGCGGCGGCGTCGGAGCGAAGGTCGGTGCGCTGCGCCGCCGCGATCGCGCCTGCCGGGTCGGCGCGCACGAACACCCGCCATTGCTCTCCCGCTGCGCGCACGACGTGCATGCCCGGCGCCAGCTGCGCCGGCAGCGCGAGCCCGCCGGGCACCCCCAGGCGCTGCACGACGATGCGCGCGTCCCGGTCGCGCTCGGCGGCGCGGGCCAGCAAGGTGGCGTCGGGGAGCTGCCCGCCCGCATGCACCAGCGCGGCGACCTGGCGCAGCTGCGTGTCCTGCAGGCGGTTGGCCTCGACGTAGCCCAGCAGGTACGACACCGCCGCGGTGCTGGCGCCGACCAGCCCCACGATCAGCGTGGTCCACAGCCACAGGCGTCGCAGCAGCGAGCGACGCGACCAGCGGCGCAGGCTCGCGAGCGGATTCATGCCGGGCGCGCCGGCGACACGGGCTCGCCCGCCGACGCGTCCTGTTGCGGCAGCGCGCGGTCGACCACCCAGCCGACGCCGCGCACGTTCTTGATCGCCCCGGTTCCGAGCTTCTTGCGGATGCAGTGGATCAGGTATTCGACGGCGTTGCTCTCGACCTCCTCGTTCCAGCCGTAGATCAGGTCTTCCAGTTCGGCGCGCGACAACACCGCGCCCGGGCGCAGCAGCAACGCATGCATCAGCGCGTACTCGCGCGCCGACAGGCGCGCCGTGTTGCCGCCGAAGCTGGCCTCGCGCGTCGCCGGGTCCAGTCGCACCGTGCCGGTGTCGAGCACGCCCTGCGCGTGGCCGCCGCGGCGTCGCGCCACCGCGCGCAGGCGGGCCAGCAGTTCGTCGGTGGCGAAGGGCTTGATCAGGTAGTCGTCGGCGCCCAGGTCGAGGCCGCGGATTCGTTCGTCGACACCGTCGCGCGCTGTGACGATGATCACCGGCAGGTTGTAGCCGGCGCGCCGCGCGGCCTGCAGCACTCCCAGGCCGTCTCGCCCGGGCAGGCCCAGGTCGAGCAGCATGGCCTCGTAGGGTGTGGCGCGCATGGCCAGCAGCGCGGCCTCGCCGTCGTGCACCCAGTCGACCGCGTGGGCGGCGTCGCGCAGCGCCTGCTGGGTGGCTGCGCCGAGCATGCGATCGTCCTCAACCAGCAGGATTCTCATGGGCGGTCTCCGGGATCGGCGCGCTGGCGAGCTCCTGCGCGAGATTGCCGCGCAATGCCTGGAACAGCGCCGGCATGACCAGCAGCACCAGCGGAAGCTGCACCACCAACCCGGCGATGATGGCCACCGCCAAGGGCTGCTGCATGGCCGATCCCTGGCCGATGGCCAGCGCCAGCGGCAGCAGCGTGAGAATGGCGGCGATGGTGGTCATCGCGATGGGGCGCATGCGATTCACGCCGGCCTGCACCAGCGCGTCGTGCTGCGGCATCTGCGGGTGCTCGCGCAGCAGCTCCTGCACCTCGCTGAAGTAGAAAATGGCGACCTCGGTGACAATGCCCACGATCATGGTCATGCCCATCATGGCCGAGATGTTGAGCTCGATGCCTCCGACCCACAGGCCGACGAATACCGCCGGCAGCGCCAGCAGCGGCATCGCAAGGATGCTCAGCGCCACGCGAAAGCGCTCGTACAGGAACAGCAGCAGGAAGAACACCAGCAGCACCGCGGCCGCCAGCACCTGCAGCAGCCCGGCGAAGGCGATGCGCTGCTGCTTGTACAGGCCGCCGAGCTTGATGTAGACCCCGGTGGGGTAGAAGTCCGGTGCGTCGATGATGCGCTTGACCGCGGCCACGGTCGAGCCGAGGTCGCGGCCGCTGATGCGAGCGGTCACCGCGGCCATGCGCTTGAGGTTCTCGCGGATCACCTCGGGCTGTCCGGTGAGCACCGAGACCTTCGCCACGTCGCCCAGTCGGAATACGCGGCCGTCGGGCGCGCGCAGCGGCAGCGCGGCGATCGCCTGCGGCGTGCGGCGCAGTGACGGCGCATCCCACACCCTGACACCGATCATCTTCGGTCCCTGTTCGATCTGCGTGGCCACGCGGCCCCCGATCAGCGCCGCCAGCTGGCCCCGCACCTGCTGCGCGTCGACCCCCAGCAGCGCCATGCGCGTGGGGTCGAGCCGGATGTCGAGCGCATCGCCGGCGACCCGGATGCCGCTGCGCACCTCGATGATGCCGGGCACCTTCGAGATCGCCGCCGCCGTCTTGTGCGCCAGGCGCGCCAACTGCTGCGGATTGTCGTCGAAGATCTTGATCTCCACCGGCTGCGGTACCGCGGTGAGGTCGCCGATCAGGTCCTGCATGAGCTGCGCGGTGTCGATGTCGATTCCCGGAACCTGCGCGTGGATTCGCGCGCGCACCTGTTCCATGACCTGGTCGATCGGCTCGCGCGGCAGCGGCTTCAGGCGCACGAAAAAGTCGCCCTCGTTGGCGTGCGTGATGCCGCCTCCCAGTTGCAGCCCGGTTCGCCGCGAGAAGGTCTGCACCTGCGGCGTGGTGCGCAGGATCTGCTCGATCTGCGCCAGCAGGCGGTCGGTCTCGGCCAGCGAGGTGCCCGGCGGCGTGCGGTAGTCGAGCACGAAGCCGCCTTCGTCCATGTGCGGCAGGAAGCCGCTGCCCACCGCGTGGTAGGCCACCCAGCCGGCCAGCAGCAGCGGGGCTACTCCTGCCAGCGCCAGCCAGGGCCGGCGCAGCAGCCGCGGCAGCAGTCGGGCATAGCCACGCTGGAAGGCGCCGAGCAGCCTGCCGTGCTCGCGCGCATGCTCGCGTTCGATGTCGCGCGCGCCGAGCAGCCGGTCGGCGAGCAGCGGCACGGCCAGCCACGACACGAAGAACGAGATCAGCAGCGCCGCCGCCATGGTCAGCGCCAGCGCCTTGAAGAACGCCCCGGTGACCCCGGACAGGAAGGCCAGGGGCACGAAAATGATCACCGTCGACGCGCTGGAGCCTGCCAGCGGCTGGAAGAATTCCATCGCCGCGCGCATCACGCGGCTGTGCCGCGCCCTCTGCTGCGCCTCGGTGCGTACGTCGCGCTCGCGCATGCGCCGCACGATGTGCTCGCTCATCACGATGGCGTCGTCGATCACCAGGCCGACCGCCGCCGCCATGCCGCCCAGGGTCATGATGTTGAAACTCATGCCCAGCGTGTACAGCAGCACCACGGTGGCGGCCAGCACCGCCGGCACCGTGATCATCGCGATCAGCGTGATCTTCAGGCTGCGCAGGA
>JAKCDM010000045.1 GCA_021841865.1 Pseudomonadota bacterium | reverse complement strand
CGGGCCTTTCCCGATTCCAAGGTGCATCGCGCATGATTCCCCATCTCGTTTCCGCCGATAGCGGCCCGGTGCTCGAACTCGAGCAGCGCATTCTCGAAGCCCAGCCGTCGATCGAGCGCTGGTTCCGTCTGGAGTGGATGGAGCACCAGCCGCCGTTCTACGCGTCGGTGGACCTGCGCAACGGCGGCTTCAAGCTGGCGCCGGTGGACACCAACCTGTTTCCGGGCGGGTGGAACAACCTGTCGGAGGAAATGCTGCCGCTGGCCGTGCAGGCGGCGATGGCCGCCATCGAGAAGATCTGCCCCGAGGCGAAGGGCCTGCTGCTGATTCCCGAGAAGCACACCCGCAACACCTTCTACCTCGAGAATCTGTCGCGCCTGACCCAGATCTTCCACCAGGCGGGCCTGAACGTGCATGTGGGAACGGTCGATGAAACCATCACCGAGCCCAAGACCGTGAACCTGCCCAACGGGGAAAGCCTGCTGCTCGAGCCGCTGGTGCGCAGCCGCCGCCGCCTGGGCACCAAGGATTTCGACCCCTGCACGATCCTGCTCAACAACGACCTGTCGTCGGGGGTGCCCGCGGACCTGCAGGGCCTGTTCGAGCAGTACCTGCTGCCGCCGCTGCACGCGGGCTGGAAGACGCGGCGCAAGACCAGCCACTTCCGCAGCTACGACGCCGTGGTCAAGCGTTTCGCCAAGCTCATCGGAGTCGACCCCTGGATGCTCAATCCGTACTTCGCGCAGTGCGGCGGAATCGACTTCCAGCAGCGCCAGGGCGAGGAGCAGCTGGCCGAGGCGGTCGACGGCGTGCTCGCCAAGGTGCGCCGCAAGTACAAGGAGTACGGCATCCATGAGAAGCCCTTTGTCGCGGTGAAGGCCGACGCCGGCACCTACGGCATGGGCGTGATGATGGTGCACGATGCCAGCGAGGTGCGAGACCTCAACCGCAAGACCCGCAACAAGATGAGCGTGGTCAAGGAGGGCATGGAGGTGCGCGACGTGATCGTGCAGGAAGGCATCCCCAGCATCGAGCGACTGCAGGAAGCGGTGTGCGAGCCGGTGGTCTACATGATGGACCGCTACGTGGTCGGCGGCTTCTACCGCGTGCATACGGACCGCGGCCCGAACGAGAACCTGAACTCGCCCGGCATGCATTTCGTGCCGCTGGCCTTCGACGAGCAGTTCAACGTCACCAATCCGGATGCCAAGCCCGGCACCAACGGGCCCAACCGCTTCCACATGTACGGCGTGATCGCCCGCCTGGCGCTGGTGGCTGCCAGCTACGAGCTCGAACGCACCGATCCCGAGTCCGAGTCCGAATGAACCCGCTGGCGCGCCGGCCACGCCGGGCGCGCCACACGCCACCATGAAACTCCTGTTCGTTGCCGATCCGCTGGAGGCCTTCAGCCCGAAGAAGGACTCGACCCTGGCCATGATGCGCGAGGCCGCGCGCCGCGGGCACGCCGTGTGGGCCTGCGAGCCGCGGCAGCTGCGGTGGAGCAGCGGCGGCGACGGCGCGCAGCCGGTGAGCGCGCCGTGCCGTCACGTCGAGCCGCTGGACACGGCGCGTCCATGGTTCGCCGAGATCGAGGTGGTGCATTGCGCGCTGCGTGACTTCGACGCGGTGCTGATGCGCAAGGACCCGCCCTTCGACAGCGAGTTCTTCTACGCCACGCACCTGCTGGAGCAGGCCGAGCGCGAGGGAGCGCGGGTGTTCAACCGGCCGCGCGCGCTGCGCGACCATCCGGAAAAGCTGTCCATTCTCGAGTGGCCGCAGTTCATCCCGCGCACCCTGGTCAGCCGCGATCCGGCGGCCCTGCGCGCCTTCGCGCGCGAGCAGGGCGACGTCATCGTCAAGCCGCTGGACGGCATGGGCGGCAGCGGGGTGTTCCGCTTGCGCAACGGCGCCGACGGAGCTCCGGACGCGAACCTGGGCGTGGTGCTCGAGACCCTCACCGACATGGGTCGGCGCACCATCATGGCCCAGGCCTTCATTGCGCAGATCGCGCAGGGCGACAAGCGCGTGCTGGTGATCGGCGGCGAGCCGGTGCCGTACGCGCTGGCGCGAATTCCGCAGGGCGGAGAGACCCGGGGCAACCTGGCCGCTGGCGGCCTGGGTCGGGCCCAGGAACTCACGGCGCAGGACCTGGCCATCGCGCGTGCGATGGGGCCGACGCTGGCCGCGCGCGGCCTGCTGCTCGTGGGGCTGGACATCATCGGCGACCGGCTGACCGAGATCAACGTCACCAGCCCGACCTGCTTTGTCGAGATCCGCGACCAGACCGGCTTCGACGTCGCCGCGCGTTTCGTCGACGCGCTCGAGCAGGCATCGGCCTAGCCGCTGGCCGCCGGCTGAGCCCGGGGCCGGGGCTTCAGGGCCTGGCCAGCCAGTGCAGGAAGTCGGCGTAGACCTGCGGGTCGCCGGGCTTCCAGCCGGCCACGTGCAGCGTGCGGTTCATGGCCTGGGAATCCGGGGCCAGCAGGGCCGCGCGTACCTTGGCCACCTGGTCCGGCGCGACGCCGGGGGCAGCCAGCACGGTCCAGAAGGGCATTTCCTGGTGCGCCAACACGACGCCGCCGTGGGCGCGCCACTGCGCCGACACCAGCGGCGTGACCGCGCCGACCACCGCGGCGTGGGTCACCTGCATGAAATCGGTCACCGCGTTCTGGTACTGCACGTGCACCGTGGGCGGCGGCGCTCGGCCGTGCATGCGCCACAACTTGGCTGCGACCTTGTCCACCAGGCTTCCCCGGGCCGGGGCCAGCAGCACCGCCGCCGGCGAGTTCCAGACCTGGCTGGCCGGCACGCAGCTTGCCGGCGCCGACGCGGCCATGCCGAGGGTGCTCAGCGTCGGGCCGCCCAGCAGCACCTGGCCGGCATGGCCCGGGCAGGGCTGCGCGATGAAATCGACGCCGAAGCCATGCGGGGGCAGCGCCACGGCCACCAGCTGCCAGCCCTTGGCCAGCAGCCTGGCGCTGATGCTCGGCGGCTTGACGAAGGCGTAGTCGGGCTGCTGCCGGGCCAGCGTCGGGCCCAGCGCGTCGTGCGCCACCCATAGCGTGCGTCGCCCGGTGGCGCGGTCGATGGTGTCGGCCAGCGCCTGCGCGCCATTCGACAGCGCGACCTCGTTTTCCTGGACCAGGCCGTTCCTGACCTGCAGCAGCAGCGGCGCCGCCGGGGTGGCTGCCCGCACCGGCGACGCCAGCAGCGCGCTGCCCAGTGCCAGCGCGTACAACGCATGTCGCCACGAGATCGGCTGGGGGCGCGCGGGGCGCGGGGTGGCGTGCAGGGGCATGGTCGGTGGCGGTTGGGGCCGCCGGCGCGGCACGCGGCAAAATCTAATCGGCGTGATGCATGCGGGTCAAGCGTGTGTCCAGGAGACTGGGCGGCTACGATGTCGGCCCCGGCGCCGTCAGCGGCGCGTTTTCCCGAGCCCCGCCCGATGTCCGATACCTGCAGTCTGTACCTGCCTTGTCCGCGCGGCCTGGAGCAGGCCCTGGTGGACGAGATCCGCGACATTCCGGGCTGCGAGGCGCGCGTCGAGGCCATGGTCACGGCCGGCTTGCTGCTGCGCGCCAGCCTGACCGACGTCATGCTGCTCAACCTGCACAGCCGCATCGCGTCGCGCGTGCTGCTGCGCGTGGCGCAGGGCCCGGCCGCGCATGCCGACGACGTGTACCGGCTGGCGTTGCGCCAGCCCTGGGAGCGCTGGTTCGACCCGTCGCAGACCCTGCGGCTGCACGTCACCGCCGATCGCAGCCCGTTGACCAGCCTGCAGTTCGTGACCCTGCGGGCGAAGGACGGAGTGTGCGATCACTTCCGCATGCATCACGGAGAGCGACCGAGCGTGGCGCGCGAGAACCCCGACGTGCGCGTGCACGTGCATCTGGACGCGACCAGCGCCACGCTGTACCTCGACACGTCGGGGGAGGCGCTGTTCAAGCGCGGCTGGCGCACCGAGCATGGCGAGGCGCCGCTGAAGGAGAACCTGGCCGCCGGGCTGCTGCGCCTGGTCGGCTGGACGCCCGCTGCCGCGCTGTACGACCCGTTCTGCGGCGCCGGCACCATCGCCATCGAGGCCGCGCAGGTGGCCTGCGCAATCGCGCCGGGATTGCAGCGCGCCTTCGGCTTCGAGCGCCTGCAGGGTTTCGACGCTGCGCGCTGGCGAGAACTGCGCGAACAGGCGGCAGCGGCGCGCCGCGAGCCCGCCGCGCCGCTGATGGCCGCCGACATCGATCCGCGCATGGTGCGATTGACCGAGGCCAACGCGCAGCGCGCCGGGGTCGAGCAGGTGCTGCGCGTGCGCCAGGCCGACGCGCTGGACGGCGCCGCGCCGCTGTCCCTCGCCGACGGCCAGACCGGCTGGGTGCTGAGCAACCCGCCGTATGCCGAGCGCATCGAGGCCAAGGGCGCGCAGTCCGACGATTTCCTGGGCCGCCTGGGCAGCCGTCTCAAGCACGGTTTCACCGGCTGGAACGCGGGCCTGCTGCTGGCCGACCTGCGCGCCGAGCGCGCGCTGGGCCTGAAGGCCTCGCGCCGCCACGTGCTGTTCAACGGCCCCATCGAATGCCGCCTGTTCACCTTCGCGCTGGTCGCCGGGCGCCCCACGAGGGGTGGGCTCCCTCCGAGGGGTGTGCCCCCTCTGTCGCCGGGGGCGGCCCCGGCTCCATCCCCCCAAGGGGGACGCACCCCGCCTTGAGGCGGCTCTGCGGCGGGAGTGCCCTGGACAGCGGCGAGTGTGGGGGTGGCCGCCGGTTTCAGGTGGCGGTGCATAGCCGCCTGCGGCGGCCCAAGGTATACCACGACCATGGTGATGTTGGTCTTGGGCCGCCGCAGGCGGCTATGGAGCCTGCCTGAAAATCCCACGCCCACGCGGCTCCCTCCGCTGCCAGGAAACCTCCTGCCGCAGGGCCGCCCCAAGGCAGGGGTTGTCCCCCTTGGGGGGACGGAGCCGGGCTCGCGCCCGGCGACGGAGGGGGCCGTCAGTACCCCCGGAGCGCCAGGCGCAGCACGGCTGCGCTGTAGTGCCGGGCGACGAGGTTGGTGAAGCGGTCGAAATCGATGTGCGCAGTGGCATCGGCGCGGTCGGAGATGCAGCGCAGCGCGGCGAACGGCACGCGGTAGTCGGCGCACACCTGCGCCACCGCCGCGCTTTCCATGTCCACCGCCACCGCGTCGGGCAGCAACGCGCGCAGCTCGGCGGCCTGCGACGGGCCGGAGATGAAGCGGTCGCCGCTGAGCAGCAGCCCGCGGTGCAGGCGCGGGCTGTCGATGCCCAGGCTGCGCAGGCGGCCGTGTCCGGCGAGGTCGCCCAGCATGCCTTCGAGGGCCTGCTGCGATGCCGTCGCCAGGCGCTGGCTCCACGCCGCGTCGGTGGCGAAGCGGCTGCGGCCGGTCAAAGGCACCTCGAAGCGAGGAAACAACGGTGACGCGTCCAGGTCGTGCTGCAGGCACTGCTCGGCGACCACGATGTCGCCGATGTTCACGCCTTCGCCCAGCCCGCCGGCGGTACCGGTGAACAGCAGGGCCTCGCAGCCGAACTCGGCGATCAAGCTGGTCGCGCTGGTAGCCGCGGCGACCTTGCCCACGCCCGACAGCACCAGCACCGCATCGAAGCCCCACAGCCGGCCGCGGTGGTAGGCGCGCTGGCCGTGCAGTTGCAGCGGGCGCGCGGCCAGCAGCTCCTGCAGCAGCATCTGCTGCTCGGCCTTCAGCGCGCTGAGCACGCCGATGCGGGGGTTGCGTCGATCGGCCATGGTGTCGGGTTCAGGGATTTTGCGCCTGCGGCACGACGTCGGTGAACACGCCGCTGGCGCCGAGGTCGAGCCAGTGCCGCATCAGGGCCGGGTCGTTGACCGTGTACACGCGGACGTCGAGGCCGGCGCCACGCAGCTGCGCGATGGCCTGCGCGTTGCAGTCCTCGGCCGCCAGATGCACGGCCCGCAGGCGCAGCGCCTGCACCACGCCGCGCCAATGCCCGGGCAGGCGCTGGCACAGCCAGGCGCGTGGCAGGCGCGGCGCCGCGTCGGCGGCCCCCTGCAGCGCGGGCAGCGAGAACGACGACAGGCACAGGGCCCCGGAATCACCTTCCCACAGGCACTCGGCCCGTTCGGCCAGGCGGCGCCCCCAGTCGGCCTGCAGCGAGGCACCGGCGTCGTCGTCGGGCTTGATCTCCAGGTTCATCCAGGTCGGCTCGGCGCAGGCGCGCAGCAGCTCGCGCAGCTGCTCCAGGCTCGCCAGCCCGGAGTCGTCGCCGTCCGCCAGCTCGCGCAGTCGGCGCCATGGCTGCGCGCTGGCGCGCAGCGCCTGGCCATGGGTGCGCAGCAGCGCGTCGTCGTGCAGCGCGAAGGCCTGGCCATCGGAGCTGAACTTGATGTCGCATTCGAAAGCGCGAAAACCCGCCTGCAACGCCGCCCGGCACGCGGCCGCGGAATTCTCGGCGCCCAGGCCCGCGCCGAGGCGGTGGGCGATGAAGCATGGCGCGAGGCGGCGGCCGTTCATCGCAGGCTGTTGAAATGCCGCAGGGGCGCGCGCCGGGCGCCGCTCAGGAACCGCAGCGCCGCTTCAGGTCGTCGAGCTCGCCGTAGGTGATGATGTGCCCGCCCGAAGACGCCTGCTGGATGGCCTGCTCCATGCAAGACGACGTGGTGCTCAGCGAAAGCTCGGCCGGGTCCACCGGCGTGTGGTCGCGGCGCAGGCGCAGCAGTCCCAGCACCGCGGCGATGACCAGCACGCCCAGCAGGATTCCGAGCAGGCCCTGCAGGTGCGGGTTCGGAGCTTTGCGCGGATTCGGCGAGGAGGACATCGACGGAAGGAGGTCGTGGAACAGGGCGGGGGGTATCGCGTCGCGGCGCGCCGCAGTGTAGCGGCGGCGATCCGCCTGCGGCTCAGGCGACGTTGGTCAGCGTCGGGTTGAGGGTGTAGCTGCCGGTGATGCTCGCGTGCGCCAGGATATGCCCGGTCATCGCCTCGCGCACCTGCTGGCCGGTGAACTCCCCGTCCACCGGGCAGCGCTCGAGGTCCAGCGCGAACAGCGTGAACACGTAGCGGTGCGCCAGCGCATCGTTCCACGGCGGGCAGGGACCGTCGTAGCCGAAATAGCGCCCCTGCATGTCCTGGTCGCCGCGGAACCACGCGGTGTAGTCGTTGATGCCGTGGCGCGGCGCGGGGCCCGGCAGCGGCGGCTTGCCGCGCGCGGTGACACCGGAGCTCATCGAGCCGGCGGCGATTTCGCGCTGCCCGGCGGGCAGGTCGACGAGCACCCAGTGGAAGAAGTCCACGCGCGGCAGCGATGCCGGCACGGTGCGGCCTTCGCGGTTGACGTCCTCGGCCGAGCTGGGCACGTCGGGGTCGTGGCACAGCAGCACGAAACTGCGCGTGCCGGCGGGCACGTCGTCCCACGCCAGGTGCGGGTTGCGGTTGTCCGAAAGCGCGACGTGCCCGACCGAAGCCGGCTTGCAGAACGCGTGCGTGGACGGGATGACGTGCTGGTCCTGGAAGGATTCACTGCGTAAGCGCATGGCGGTCTCCTGGACGGGAAGGGAGCTGGACGACGTGGGACGACGCGGTACGACGTGGTTCGAGGTCGGACGAGGCGCGGCGTCGAGGGGCAGCCGGCGCTGCCGCGTCCCCATGGTAGCCGCGCTCGTCTCGCTGCGGCGGCGGCAGGGGCATGGTCTGCTCGAGCGGGCCTTCAGTACCCGGGCGCGCCGGGCGTCGCTGGCGGGTTGGCGCCGTCGAGCAGGCTTTCCTCGCCCTGCGGGAGCATTTCGATGGTCGCCACCAGCCCGGCGATGTGCTCGGTCAGCGCGCGCTCGACCTGCAGCCGGCAGTGCGCCGCGCGCCCCAGGCTCCAGTGCGCCGGCATGTGCATGTGCATGCTCACGAAGCGCCGGGTGCCGGCGCGGCGCGTGCGCACATGGTCGAAGCGCACGTCGACGTTGCGATAGCGCTGCAGCACCAGGTTCACCTCGGCGATGTCGGCATCGGGCAGCGAGCGATCCATGAGCCCGTCGACCGAGCGGGCGACCAGGCGCCAGGCCTCGCCGACGATGTGCCCGGCGACGACGATGCCGACGATGGGGTCGAGCCACAGCCACCCGGTCAACGGCACCAGCGACACGCCGACGATCACGCCGACGCTGGTCCACACGTCGGCCAGCAGGTGGCGCGCGTCGGCCTCCAGCACGATGGAGCGCAGGCGCCGCGCGCCGGAGAGCATCCAGCGCGCCACGCCCAGGTTGATCAGGGTCGCCAGCGCGTTGAGCGCCACGCCGGCCGGCACCGCGTGCACCGGGTGCGGCTGCAGCAGGCGGTGCACCGCCTCGGCCGCGATGCCCAGCGCCGCCACGCCGATCAGCAGGCCCTCGAGGGCGCTGGAGAAGTATTCCGCCTTGGTGTGCCCGTAGGGGTGGTCCGAGTCGGGCGGACGCCCGGCGATCGCCACCATCAGCAGCGCGAACCCGGCGGCGACCACGTTGACCAGCGACTCCAGCGCGTCGGACAGGAAACCCACCGAACCGGTGAAGTGCCAGGCCCCGAGCTTGAGCGCGATCACGCCGAACGCGGCAGCGAGCGAGACGTAGAGGTAGCGGCGCATGGACGGCGGTCGGTCAGTGGACGACGAGCATTGTGCCGCCGCCGCGCGGCATTGTGGCTGTTGTATCCACGCACGTCGCGACCGGCGTCGGATTTGCGTAGTCACGGTAATGTCAAATCGAAGCTTATAGACTGTCGGCTGGGGCTTCATGCACTTCTGTGGCAGCCTGCCGCGCGAAACCGGCGGCGGGTCTGCCTTGCGCTGCACGCCCCCCTGGGGGCGTGCCGGCGCTCCGGCCGGCAGCCCACCGCGCGCGCGAGGCTGCGCCGGACCCGTCGTGAAACCCGTCATTGCGCACGCCGCGTCGCGCGTGCCACGAAGCCTGTCAACGCGATGTCCTACGCCCTGCGCCGCCTGCCCCTGCCCGTGCCGAACCGGCGCGACCTGCTCGCGCTGCCGCTGGTCATCGCGCTGTTCTTCATCATCAGCCATGCCGGGCGCCAGATGGCGGTGCCCTACCACGTCGGGCAGGAGCTGAGCATCTCGCTGTCGCCGCTGGCCCTGCCGGCCTACGGCCTGTACACGGTGCTGCGCATGCTGGTGGCGCTCGTCGTTTCGCTGGTGTTCACCATCGTCTATGCGTGGCTGGCCGCGCACAACCGCTACGCCGAGCGGGTGCTGATCCCGGCGCTGGACATCCTGCAGTCGGTTCCAGTGCTGGGCTACCTGTCGATCACCGTCACCGGGTTCATCGCGATGTTCCCCGGCAGCCTCTGGGGCGTGCAGATGGCGGTGATCTTCGCCGTGTTCACCGGCCAGGCCTGGAACATGACCTTCGCGCTGTACCAGGGCATGAAGACCCTGCCGCGCGACCTGCAGGAGGCCAGCGCGCTGTACCGGCTCAACGCCTGGCAGCGCTTCTGGAAGCTCGAGCTTCCCTTCGCCATGCCGGGGCTGCTGTGGAACACCATGATGTCGATGTCCGGCGGCTGGTTCATGGTCGTGGCGTCGGAGGCGATCACCGTGTCGGGCCAGACGGTCACGGTGCCGGGCATCGGTTCGTACATCGCGCGGGCGATCGCGGCCAAGGACCTGGGGGCGATCGGCTGGGCGATCTTCGCGATGGTCATCATCATCCTGCTGTACGACACGCTGCTGTTCCGCCCCATCGTGGCGTGGGCCGACAAGTTCAAGCTGGAGATGACTGCGTCGAGCGAGGCGCCGACATCCTTCGTGCTCGATTTCCTGCGTCGCACGCGCTTCATCAAGGTGCTCGGGGTGCTTCCCCGGGGGCTGTGGGAGCTCAGCCTGATGCTCGCGCCGCGAGCCGGGCGCGCCACCCCGGCGTCGCCCAGGCTGGTGCGCTACGGCGACGGCGTGTTCTATGCCGCGCTGGTGGCCTTCGCGGTGTGGGCCGTGGTCACGCTGGCGCAGGTGCTGCCGCGCGACTTCGGCTGGCCGATGGTCGGGCATGTGCTGTGGCTGGGGCTGCTCACCGGCTTCAAGGTGCTGGTGCTGGTCGGGCTGTCGGCGCTGGTCTGGGTGCCGGCCGGGGTGTGGATCGGCCTGCGCCCGCGCTGGGCCGCGAAGGTCCAGCCGCTGGCGCAGTTCCTCGCCGCCTTTCCGGCCAACCTGCTGTTCCCGTTGTTCGTGCTGGTCATCGTTCGCTGGCATCTCAACGTCGATGTGTTCACCGCGCCGCTGATGGTGCTGGGAAGCATGTGGTACGTGCTGTTCTCGGTGGTGGGCGCGGCGTCGGCGATTCCCAACGACATGCGCGAGGCGGCCACCAACCTGG
This sequence comes from Pseudomonadota bacterium, assembly GCA_021841865.1. Classification (GTDB taxonomy): domain Bacteria; phylum Pseudomonadota; class Gammaproteobacteria; order Burkholderiales; family Burkholderiaceae_C; genus Thiomonas_A. The sequence continues at coordinate 14,713 of JAKCDM010000045.1, read as the reverse complement.
GGGTGCGCGGCTGGCTGCGGTGGAAGCGCCTGTACCTGCCGGGTATCTTCCCGGGTTTCGTCACCGGTGCGATCACCGCGTCGGGGGGTGCGTGGAACGCCAGCATCGTCGCCGAAGTGGTCAGCTGGGGCGACAAGACCCTGGTGGCCAACGGGCTCGGGGCCTACATCAGCCGCGCCACGTCGGCCGGCAAGGGCGCCGAGATCGCGCTCGGCGTGGGCGTCATGTCCCTGTACGTGACGCTGGTCAACCGCGTGTTCTGGCGCCGCCTGTACGACCTGGCCACGCGTCGCGTGCGCCTGGATTGAAGACCCTTTTCCCGGAGCCCGCGCCCATGTCCGTCCCCGCGCAATCCGCCTCCCCGCAGTCGTCCGAAGCCGACGACATCTTTCTCGCCGAGCATGTGCGCAAGGCCTTCAAGGCCCCGGACGGTACCGAGCTGCTGATCCTCGACGACGTCAACGTGCGGCTGCGAGAACACGAGATCCTGGTGCTGCTCGGGCGCTCGGGCTCCGGCAAGTCGACGCTGCTGCGCATGCTGGCCGGGCTGTCCGAGCCGTCGGCCGGCAAGCTGCTGCATCGCGGGCGCCCGATCCAGGGCCCGGTACCGGGGCTGGCGATGGTGTTCCAGACCTTCGCGCTGTTTCCGTGGCTGACCGTGCTGCAGAACGTCGAGCTCGGGCTCGAGGCGCTCAAGGTGCCGCCGGCCGAGCGCCGCCAGCGTGCGCTGGCGGCCATCGACCTGATCGGCCTCGACGGTTTCGAGTCGGCCTATCCGCGCGAGCTCTCCGGAGGCATGCGCCAGCGCGTGGGCTTCGCGCGCGCGCTGGTGATCAACCCCGACGTGCTGCTGATGGACGAGCCCTTCTCGGCCCTCGACGTGCTCACCGCCGAGACCATGCGCACCGACCTGCTCGACCTGTGGGCCGAGCGCAAGATCCCCACCCGCGGCATCTTGCTGGTCTCGCACAACATCGAGGAGGCCGTGCTGATGGCCGATCGCATCCTGATCCTGGGATCCAACCCGGGGCGGGTGCGCGCCGAGATCCCGGTGCCGCTGGCGCAGCCGCGCGACCGCGAGTCGCAGGAGTTCCGCGAGCTGGTCGAGCACATCTACGGCATCATGACCTCGCGCCCGGCCGCCGCGGTCAACGTGGCGCAGCGCGGCGCGCTGAGCATCGGCCACCGGCTGCCGCCGGTGTCGGTGAACCAGCTCGCCGGCCTGCTGGAGGAGCTGCACGCGCTCGAGCAGGGCTCCGGCAACAGCCGCATCAGCCTGCCGGAGCTGGCCGAGGACATGCACTTCTCGGTCGACGACCTGTTCCCGCTGATCGAGGCCGTCGAGCTGCTGGGTTTCGCGCAGGTCTCGGACGGCGACATCGAGCTGACCAGCGCCGGCCGCCTGTTCGTCGACGCCGACGTGCAGCAGCGCAAGGAACTGTTCGCGCGCCACCTGATCGCCCGTGTTCCGCTGGCGGCGCGGGTGCGCGCCGTGCTCGACGAGCGCCACAACCACCGTGCTCCGGGCACGCGCTTTCGCACCGAGCTGGAGGACCTTCTCAGCGAGGAGGAGGCCGAGCGCGTGCTCGACACCGCGATCGACTGGGGTCGCTACGCCGAGGTCTACGCCTACGACGACAACGCCGACGTGTTCAGTCTGGACAACCCGGGCGAGGACGAGGCCGAGGGCGCCGCCGAATGATCCCGGGCGCGCAGGGCGAGGCGCGCAGGCACGAGTCTCGCGCGGCGCGCGTGGACCTGGTGTACTTCAACGCCGGCGGCGGCCACCGGGCATCGGCGCTGGCGCTGCAGCAGGCGATCGCCGAGTCCGGGCTGGGCTGGGACGTGCGACTGGTCAACCTGACCGAGGTGCTGGACCCGGGCGGCACGCTGCGCAGGCGCGCCTTCTCGCCCGAGGACTACTACAACGCCCGCCTGGCGCATGGCCTGACCCTGGGCCTGCGCACCGAGCTGCGCGTGCTGCAGGCGCTGATCCACCTGCTGCATCCGAGCCTGGTGCGCGCGCTGCGCCAGCATTGGCTGCGCAGCCAGCCCGACCTCGTGGTCTCGCTGATCCCGAACTTCAACCGCGCGCTGTACGACAGCCTGGGCGCGACGCTGCCCGGGGTCGCCTACGTCACGGTGCTCACCGACCTGGCAGACCACCCGCCGCATTTCTGGATCGAGCCCGGGCAGGCGCAGCACCTGGTGTGCGGCACCGAGCACGCGGTGAGCCAGGCGCTGCAGGCGGGGTACCCTCCCGAGCGCGTGCATGCCACGTCGGGCATGATCCTGCGCCCCGATTTCTATCGCCTGGCCGCCGGCTTCGACCAGGCCGCGCAACGCGCCGCGAACGGCCTGGAGCCGGGGCGCCCGACCGGGGTGGTGATGTTCGGCGGCCATGGAGCGCGCGCGATGGTGTCGATCGCCGAACGCCTCGACGACGTGCAGCTGATCCTGCTGTGCGGGCACAACCAGCGTCTCGCCGAGCGCCTGCGCGCGCAGCCAGCGCGCGCGCCCCGCCTGGTGCTGGGCTTCACGCAGCAGGTCGCCGAGGTGCTGCGCATGGGGGACTTTTTCATCGGCAAGCCGGGGCCCGGCAGCCTCAGCGAGGCGCTGCACCTGGGGCTGCCCGTGGTGGTCACGCGCAACGCATGGACCATGCCGCAGGAGCGCTACAACACGCAGTGGGTGCGCGAGCGCGGGCTGGGGCTGGTGCTGCCGTCGTTCCGCGACATCGGGCCCGCCGTGCGGCAGTTGCTGGGCGACCTGCCCGGTTACCGTGCGCGCGTGGCCGGGCTGCGAAACCGCGCGGTGTTCGAGCTGCCGCCGCTGCTCGAACGCATCCTGCAGGGGGCTGCCGCCGAGCGTGCCGGCAATTCGCGCGCGGTAGCCGCGGCCTGAGCCGGGAGTCCGGGCGCAAGCCGCGGCTACCGCGCGGGCTCCCCGGGGTTGCCGCCGGGCCATGGCCCGGGCGCCAACGGCATGCTCAGTGCAGCAGCACGCGGCGCGCCAGCATGCTGAGCGGGCGCTCGGCCCAGCGCTGCACGCGCGGCCCCAGGCCCAGCGGCTTGATGATCATGCGCACCGCGAGCTCGATCGGGAACTCGCCGCGCATGCGCTCGAACACCTGATGGCGCACGTCCTGCAGCGTCGGCGGCGCCTGGCAGTCGCGCCAGCGCCAGGCTGCCGCGTGGCGCAGCGCGACGTCGGCGTCGCTGCGCCGCAGCTCCGCGATGCGTCGCCACAACGCCGCCATGACCTGGGCCCGCCCGAGGCCCTCGCTGCGGCGGTATTGCAGGAAACGCTTGTAGAAATGCTTGTAGTGCTGCACCTCGTCGGTGCGTATGCGCCAGGTCAGGTCGCGCAGCACGGGCTCGCCGCACAGCGCGTTGAGCGCCTGGTAGTAGGTCGTGGTGCCCATCTCGACCATGCAGCGCGCGACCAGTTCCCGCCCGCGCGACGGCTCGAGTTCGTCGAGGGTGCACAGCGAAGAGTATTCGGCGAAGAAATCGGCGAAGGCCGCGCTCCAGTCGAAATCGGGCCAGACATGCTCGACGTAGGCGCGCAGCGCGCGGCCGTGCTGCAGTTCCTCGGGTTCCCACTGCCGCGCGAGCCAGGACTCGAATTCGCCGTCCCCGGCGAAATAGTCGAGCAGGTTGCGCGTGTAGAGGTCGGTGCCGCTCTCGATGAACGATGCGCTGCACACGAGCAGGAAGATGTCGTCCCGCGACGCGACGGCGTCGCGGTCCACGGCCTGCAGATCCAGGTCCTCGAGGCGCCAGCGCAACGTGGGTGCCGTACTGGTCATGGATGGTGACATGGCGTTCGCTCCTGGAATGCGTGGATGGTTGCACGGCCGGGAACTGCGCGGCGCCTGGCGCCCGGCTCTGCCTGCCTGTTCCTGTTCGTATCCTCCCCGCATGGCGCGCGGCATCGAAGTGTTTTCGCGCGCTGCCCGCGCTGCCTCTGCGCACGCGCGAGCGCCCTGACGGCGCAATTTCACCTCAAACTGCCGATGGATTCATGTCCTACACTGCCAATAGCTATTGTGCCCCGTCCGGCACGTGATTGCCCGAACAGGAGATTCGCATCATGCTGCAACGAAGCCTTGCCGCCGCGGCTGCCGTGTCCGTGCTGCTCGCCGGCTGCGCCAACATGAACCAGTCCCAGACCGCCACCGCGCAGGGAGCCGGGATCGGCGCCGCCGCCGGTGCGGTGATCGGTGCGCTGACCGCCGGCGGCAACACCGGCAGCAGCGCGATGCAGGGCGCCGCTCTGGGCGCCGCCGTCGGCGCCGCCGGGGGCTACCTGTGGAACCGGCACCTGGAACAGCAGAAGCAGCAGATGCAGCAGGCCACCGCCGGCACCGGAGTGCAGGTGGCGCAGACCGCCGACAACCGGCTGCGCATCGGAGTTCCTGCCGACGCCGGTTTTTCCACCGGAAGCGCGAGCCTGAACCCGCGCATGTACCCGGTGCTGGACCAGCTCGCGCAGGGCTTGCGCGCCAACCCGGGCGAGACCGTGCAGGTGCTGGGTTTCACCGACAGCACCGGCTCGGACGCGATCAACTACCCGTTGTCGCAGAACCGCGCGCAGACGGTGAAGAACTTCCTGGTGTCGCGCGGAGTCGCGCCGCAGACCATCACGGTGCAGGGCCTGGGTCCGAGCCAGCCGGTGGCGAGCAACGCCACGCCCGAGGGCCGGGCGATGAACCGGCGGGTCGAGATCTACGTCGCGCAGCCCGCGGGGCGCTGAAGCGGCCTGCAAGTCCGGGAGGCAGCGGGCGAGCCGGCTGTCTCCCACGGGCTGCCGGCTCAGTCCATGCGCCGGTGCTGCAGCGCCGGCAGGCTGGCGCGCCACGACTCGATGCGCTCGCTGTCGATGTCGGCGGTGATCACGCCTTCGCCCTCCGCCAGCATCGCCAGCACCTCGCCCCAGGGGTCGATGATCATCGAATGGCCCCAGGTGCGGCGCCCGTTGGCGTGGCGCCCGCCTTGCGCGCTCGCCACCACGTAGGCCAGGTTCTCGATGGCGCGCGCGCGCAGCAGGATCTCCCAGTGCTTCTCGCCGGTGGTGTAGGTGAACGCGGCCGGGACCAGGAAGGCGTCGCAGGGCGACGGCCGCGACAGCGCGCGGTACAGCTCGGGAAAGCGCAGGTCGTAGCAGATCGACAGGCCGATGCGCAGCCCATCGGCGTCGAAGGCCGCGGGGTTGTCGCCGGGGGCGATGGTGTCGGCCTCGGCGTAGCGTTCGTTGCCGCGCTCGAACGCGAACAGGTGCATCTTGTCGTAGCGCGCGACCATGCGGCCGTCGGGGCCGAAGGCGATGGTGCTGTTGTACACGCGATCGGGTTGCGGGCACTGCAGCGGCAGCGAGCCGCCCACCACCCACATGCCATGGCGCGCCGCTGCCTGCGACAGCATCTGTTGCACCGGGCCGCTGCCGGGGGCCTCGGCGAAGCGCGTCTTGCTCATTCCGGGCTGTTCCATGACGCAGAAGTACTCGGGCAGCACGGCCAGCGAAGCGCCGCGGCGCGCGGCCTCGTCGAGCAGCGCGTCGGCGCGAGCCAGGTTGTGGTCGAGGTCGGTGGAAGAGACGACTTGCAGGGCAGCGACACGCATGGGGGACTCCGCGGGAATCAGGGGCGACGGGGGTGGCGACGGGGACTGCGGGGACGGCACGGGTTTCACGAGGCCGGCGCCGATGCCGTGCCTTGTGGCGCGTGCGGTTCGCGTTGGGTTCGCACGTCCGGGTGGGTCCAGCTTCCGGTGATGTGATAGCCGTAGGTCAGCGCCTTCATCAGCGGTTCGCGCGCGATCAGCTGGGCGATGAAGGTGCCCAGGCCGATCGCCGGGTTGATCAGCGCGTAGGCCAGTGACGCGGTGCCGGCGTTGATGTCGGGGACGACGACCACGTACAGGTCCTGGGTCTCGCGCGCGAGGTCGGCGGAGCCGTCGATGAACACCGTCGCCGACAGCCCGGTCATGCGGAAATTGTTGGTGGTCGCGACGCCGTTCTGCAGTTGCACGTCGGCGCCCACCTTGTCGAAGGCAAAGCCCTGGGAGAATATATCCCGGAAATTGAACATCAGTCGCTGGGGCAGGCTTTGCAGGCTGAGCACGCCCAGCAGCTTGGAGATTCCCTGGTCGGCTTTCAGGAACTGGCCCTTGCCCAGGTTCAGGCTGAACTGCCCGGACAGCGTCGGGTAGTTCAGCGACAGCGGCGAGCCCAGCCAGGACACGGTGCCTTCCATCACCCCCTTGCCGCCCTTGAGCAGCCCGGGCTTGCCCAGGCGCGCCAGCAGCGAGCCGGCGTTCTCGACATCGAGCCGGAAGCCCAGCGACATGCGGTGCGGCGCGGCGGCGCCGCTGGCGGTCGGGCTCCAGTTGCCGATGGCCGTCAGCACGGCGTCGCCCGAGCTCAGGCGAACGTTGTCGAGTTGCCATTGGCGCGCGCTGCCTCGTCCACGGTTTTCGGCGCGCAATTGCAGCGAGTCGAACTGGTGGCCGTGAATCACCACGTTGCGCGCCTGGAGGTCGATCGCAGGCAGGCTGCGCGGCTGCTCGTCGAGCAGGCGCTCGACGTCGCTGTCGGCGCTTTGCGGCAGCTCCAGGTGGCTCAGGCGTGCGCTGACGCTGCCCGGGGCGTCGCCGGCCCCCATGCGCCAGGTCACCGAGCCGTCGAGCTGGCTGCTGTGCAGGTTGGCCTGCCAGGTCGAGCCCGTGCGCGTGGCGCCCAGCACGACGTCGTCGAACCTGCGGTCGGCCACGGTCAGGTGCGCCACTCGCAGCGACAGCAGGGCGGGCATCCAGGCGGTGGGCGATGAGCCTTGGGCGGAGTCCGTCGCCGGGCCCGCCAGCGCCTGGCGCCAGGCGTCGACGTCGAGCACCGGAAGGTCCACGTTGGCCTGCACGCCGCTGTCCGGATGCGCCAGTGCCGCCTGCGGCCCCAGCGCGATGCCTGCCTGCTGCCAGCGCGGCGCCGAGCCGTTGCCGTCGTCGAGCAGCGTGCCCTGGGCTCGCAGGTCGCCGCCGAGGTCGAACTGCCAGTGCTCGGCCGGCGCTCCCGCGGCATCCACGCTGACGCGCAGTGCTTCGCTCGCCTGCGCCGCCTTGCCCAGCGGCGGCGGCAGGTCGATTCCCAGGCCGTCGAGCCGGCTGCGAAATTCCACGCGGGGGTTGGGCTGCCCCGGCGCGGCATCGACGCTGACGGTGAACGCGCTGCTGCCGTGCAGGCGACCGAGCAGCGGCCGCCACGCGCGCATCTGCGGCAGATCGCGCAGCGACGCCATGGCCGCCCGCCCCTGGGCCTGCAGGCTCAACCCCTTGCCCGGCGCCAGGCCGCCGCGCAGTTGCAGCGCGGCGCCGGCGAAGCCATCGGCGTCGAGATTCATGCGAAAGCCCTGCTGGGTGAAGTCCACCTGCCCGCGCACGCCGTCCAGCGGGGGCAGCGCGGGCAGGTACTCGACATGGTCGCCGAGCAACTGCAGCTGTCCGCGGACCCGGGTGTCGGCCAGGTGCTGCAGCGGCAGGGACAGCGCGAGGTCGAGGCGCAACGGTCCGCTGGCGCTGCTGCGGGTGAGGGCATGCGAGAGCGCAGCGTCGAGCGGCGAGTGGCGCAGGTAGCGCAGCGCTTCGCCGGCCTGCGCGCGCACTTCGCCGCGCGCCTCGAGTACCGGGTGCTGGTAGTCGGCCAGCTGCAGTTGCACGCCCTGCAGCGACGCCGACCCCACGCGCGCAGTGATGCCCCGCGCCGAGATGCCGCGCGACGTGAAGGTGACGCTGCCGTCGATGTCCCGGAATTCCGGCCACACGGCGTTGGCGGCGACGTCCGCCGAAGCGGCCTGGCGGCCCTTGGGCAGCAGCTGGCGCGGCACGGCGTTGAACACCCCGTCGCGAATTCGCGCGTCGACCCGGAACACTCCGCTGCCGGCTTGCTCGAAGGGAAATCGCGCCAGCGGCCCGCGGACGACGAAGCGCACGTCGTTGGAGCTGCCCCCGGCGATCGCGCTGCGCAGGTAGTCGCGCGTGGCGTGGTCGAGGGTCAGCGGCAGGTAGCGCGGCACGGCGCGCGCATCAGCGCGGGTCAGGTGCGCATCCAGGTCGAGCAGGCCGGGGCCGGCGGCCTGCGTGGTGTAGTGCAGGTTGAGCGTGCCCGACGCGTCCGGTGTGTCGAGCTGGATTCGCGAGCCCTGCACGTCCCACTGGCCGTTGCCGCCACGACTCCAGCTCAGGCGCGCGTCGAGCGCCTGCACGGGAAGGCGCGGGTCCTCGAACAGGGTCGGCAGCGCGACCGAGCCGGAGCCCATGCGCAGGCGCGCGTTGCCGCCGTCCTGGTTCGCGTCGAGCGTGAGGTCCAGTCCGTCGATTCCCGGCAGTTCGCTGGGCAGGCCGGCCTGTCGCAGCGCGTCGGCCGCGGCCTGTGTCGCGTGCGGCGGCGGCGCCGGGCTGTTCCAGCCCAGGCCGCTGAAGCTCGCCTGCAGGCTGTAGCGAGCCGGCAGCGACTGCGCGCCGCCCCAGGAACCCTGCCAGTTCAGGCTGACATGGTCGACATGGCCGTGCGGCTGCAGCGCCAGCAGGCGCGCGCGCCACACCGCGGGCAGCGGCACGCGCTGGGCGAAGGCGTCGAGCGCATGCAGGTCGAAGGGACCCACGCTGAGGCTGCCACGCTGCGGCGCGCCCGGCGCCTGCTGCTGGCTCCATTGCAGCTGTGGCGGCGCCAGCAGCAGTCCGTCGGAGTCGGCCACGCGCAGCCCGGCCAGGTCGAGCTGCCAGCCATGCGTCAGGCGGCGCCATTGGAGGCGCCCGGACAAGGAGCGCAGCTGCAGCGGCGGCAAGGCCGGGTCGAGTTGCGCGACGACTTCGCCCAGCGCGGCCACGACGGTCAGGCTTTGCGGCGTGTAGTCGCGCCCGACTTGCAGCCACGCGCGCAGCGCTCCGCTGCCGCCGCCGAGTTGCGCCGGCAGCTGCACCCAGTGCGACAACTGGTCGAGGTCGACTCGCGGCAGGTCGGCCCACAGCTGTCCGTGCCATTCGGCGAAATTCCCGGGGTGGCGGTCGAACCACGGCTGGTGCATGTCCGCGCGCAATTGCAGCAGCTTGCCGGGAGCGCCCGGAGCCTGCGCCTGCAACGCGGCGCGGTGGCGCAGCAGGGTGTTGCGCAGGTCCAGCTGCACGTGACGCAGTTGCAGCGGCAGCGCGTCGTGCGTCTTGTCGACCCAGGTGATGTCGCTGTCCTGCACCAGCACCTGGTCCTGCGAGAACAACCAGTCGGCGAAGCGCTGGCCGGCGCTGCCGGCGGGCGCGCGCAGGTCGATCCGGATGCCGCCGATGTCGAGGTGGTCGGCATCCTCGCGGGTGATGCGCAGGTCGGCGCCGCGTATCGCCAGTTGCTCGAAACTGAGCTGCATGCGCGGCAGGCTTTTCCACGACGGCAGCGCCTGCACGCTGGCCAGGCGCAACGCGGGGCGGTGGTGGGCGTCGTCGATGACCAGGTCGCGCAGGGTCAGCGTGGGCAGCAGGCCCTGCCAGCGGCTTTGCACCGATCCGATATGCACCGGCAGGCCCAGCGCGCGGCTCGACGCCTGTTCGAGCCAGGGCACGAACTGCTGCGCATTGGGCAGCACGGCATAGCGCAGGGTCAGCAGCGAAGCGCCCAGCAGCAGGTAGCACACCACCACCAGCGCGATCGCGGCCTCCAGCAGCCGGGTGGCAAGGCGGACGGTGAGGTGCAGCGCGGACACGACAGGGCGGCTGGAGGGCGTGGAAAAAGCAGGCGAGGCAAGCAGGCGGGGCGTCGACGGGGAGCGCCGGGACGCCTGCCCGCGATGGTAGCCAAGGAAGTCTCGCCCCGGCAGCGCCTAGAGCCTGGGCGGCCCGCGGCCGACTCCTGCACGCCCGGCCGGCGTGCAATATGCTGCGTTCTGAATGCCCCCGGGTCGGGCCTGGCCCCGCCCGCCCCACGAGGGTCCGGAGCACCGGGGCGGCATCGGTTTTCCTGGAGAGCGCCGCGTATCCAGCGGCAGCCCTTTGTTATCGCGCATGCAACTCGACGCGTTTTCCCGCTTCTATCGCCGCCACGCCGGGCGATTCGATGACATCCTCGCGCTGTGGCCGCAGGGCATCCCGGATCGTGCCGCGATCGATGCCGCAGTGCGACATGCGTGCCGCGACCAATCCCTCGCCGGGGCGCTGCGCCGGGTGCGCAACGCGCTGATGCTGCGCCTGATGGAAAGCGACCTGCTGCACGATGCGCCGCTGGGCGACGTGTGCCGCGGAATCGGCTGCATGGCGTCCAGCGCCATCGATGCCGCGCTGGACGACGCCGAGGCCGACCTGCGGCAGCGCCACGGCACGCCGCGCGGCGACGACGCGAGCCAGGCGAGGCTGATGGTCGTGGGAATGGGCAAGCTCGGCGGCGACGAGCTCAACGTGTCGTCGGACATCGACCTCGTGTTCGTGTTCGACCAGGACGGTCGCACCGACGGCGCGGTGCCGATCTCGAACTTCGACTATTTCGCGCAGGTGGTTCGCCGCGTCGTGCCGATGCTGTCGGACCTCACTGCCGACGGCTTCGTGTTCCGCGTCGATACCCGTTTGCGCCCGAACGGCGAAAGCGGCCCTCCGGTGGTCAGCCTGGCGATGCTGGAGGAGTACTTCCAGGTGCAGGGCCGGGAGTGGGAGCGCTTCGCCTGGCTGAAAAGCCGGGTCGTGTCGCGCCAGGACGAGCAGGCCAGCCAGCAGGCGGCGCTGGACGCGGTGGTCGAGCCCTTCGTGTGGCGCCGCTACCTGGACTTCGCGATGCTCGAGGCGCTGCGCTCGGTGCACCGCCAGATCCGCCAGGAGGCGACGCGCCGCGCCAACGCGCGCCCGGATCGCGCCAACGACCTCAAGCTCGGGCGTGGCGGCATTCGAGAAATCGAGTTCATCGCGCAGCTGCTGCAGATCGTGCGCGGCGGGCGCATGCCGCAGATCCGCGACCGCAACACGCTGCATTCGCTGCAGCTGCTGGGCGAGGCCGGGCTGCTGCAGCCCGAGCAGGCGGCCGAGCTGGCACGCAGCTACGAGTTCCTGCGGCGCCTGGAGCATCGAATCCAGTACCTGGACGACGCGCAGACCCACTGCCTGCCGGGCGAGGACGGCGACCTCGAGCGCATCGCGATGGCCTGCCGCGGCGTGGCCTCGACCGCGCGCCCCGTCTGCTCGCTGTTGCGCGAGCTCGACGCCGTGCGCGAGTTCGTCGCCGGGGAGTTCGATGCGCTGCTGCATGCGTCGCAGCCCAGGTGCGTGGGTTGCCGCAAGCCGGCCGACAGCATCGACGCGCTGCTGCAGCAGCTGGCTGCGGCGGGCATCGACGGCGGCCAGTCGGCCGCGCGCCTTCGCGCGCTCGAGCAGTCGCCGCGCCATGCCGCGCTCAGCGACGCCGGACGCGCTCGCATGCTGCGCGTGGTCGAGCTCGCCATCGGCATGTGTGCCCAGCAGCGCGAGCCCGACTCGGTGCTGGCGCGTCTGATCGACGTGCTCGAGACCATCGGCCGGCGCGAGACCTACCTCGCGTTCTTCGCCGAGCAGGCGCAGGCGTTGCGGCGCCTGGTGGCGCTGCTCGACGCGTCGAGCTGGGCGGCCGACTACGTCAAGCGCAACCCGATGGTGGTCGACGAGCTCATCGCGCCGCAGACCCAGGCCTTCTCCGCCGACGCCTGTCGCGACGAATGCGAGCGCCAGCGCCAGCGCGGGCTGCAGCGGGGCAGCTGGGACGCCGGCGAAGGCCTCGACGTGCTGCGGCGCACCTTCCACGCCGAGCTGTTCCGCGTGCTGACGCGCGATGTCGGCGGGCTGCTGCGCGTGGAGCAGGTCGCCGACGAGCTGTCGGCGCTGGCCGACACCATCATCGACCAGGCGTTGGTGTGGGCCTGGCAGGACCTGCCGCGGCGGCACTGCGAGCAGCCGGCGTTCGCCGTCATCGCCTATGGCAAGCTCGGAGGCAAGGAGCTGGGCTACGGGGCCGACCTGGACGTCGTGTTCCTGTACGACGACGCGGCTGCCGAGGCCTCCGAGCGCTACGGTGCGCTGGCGCGCAAGCTGGTGTGGTGGCTGACCGCGGTGACCCCCGCCGGCGGACTGTTCGAGATCGACACCCGGCTGCGCCCCAACGGCAACGCCGGGCTGCTGGTGACGTCGCTGGACGCTTTCGAGCAGTACCAGCTCGGACGCGGCGGCAACACCGCGTGGACCTGGGAGCACCAGGCGCTGACGCGCGCGCGCTTTTGCGCCGGCGACGCGCGCCTGGGCGCGCGCTTCGAGGCGATCCGGGCCGAGGTGCTGGGCACGCCGCGCGACGGCGCCGCGCTGCGCGCGGAGATCGAGGCCATGCGCCAGCGCGTGGCCGACGGACACCCGAACCGCAGCGAGCTGTTCGACCTCAAGCACGGCCCGGGCGGAATGGTCGACGTCGAGTTCGCGGTGCAGGCGCTGGTGCTCGAGCACGCGAGCGCCTATCCGCAGCTGGTGGCCAACGTGGGCAACATCGCGTTGCTGCGCCTGGCCGAGCAGCTCGGGTTGCTGCCCGCGCGCGTCGGCCGTGCCGCGGCCGTGGCGTATCGCCGGCTGCGCCGCCTGCAGCACGCCGAACGCCTGCGCGGGGCCGAGCAGGCCGCGCTGGTGCCGCCGGCGCGGGTGGCGGCCGAGCGGGCCGCGGTCGCCGCGCTCGGGCGCGCGGTGTTCGGCGACAAGGCGGCCGAGCGTCGAGCCGGCTGAGTACCATGGCGCAGCGGCGCCACGCCACGGCCCAGGGCCGGGCGGGCGGTGCCGTCCAGACCACCCGACCACCATGAGTTCCCTTGACGACCTGCGGCTGCACACGCGTGTGGTGGCCGACACCGCCGAATACCTGCGACTGCCCGGACTGGGCGCCCAGGAGGCGACGACCAATCCCAGCCTGGTGCTGCGCGCGGCGCGCCAGCCCGAATACTCGGTGCTGCTGCGCGAGCCCGCGGTGCGCAGCGCGGCGGCGCACGACGCCGACGAGGCCATGGACCGGCTGCTGGTGCGCTTCGGCTGCGAGATCGTGCAGCGCGTGCCGGGGCGCGTGTCCACCGAGGTCGATGCGCGCCTGTCGCACGACACGGCCGGCAGCATGGCGCGCGCGCGGCGCATCATCGCCATGTACGAAGCGGCGGGCGTGGGTCGCTCGCGGGTGCTGATCAAGCTGGCGTCGACCTGGGACGGCATCGAGGCGGCGCGGCGCCTGCGCGACGACGGCATCGCGTGCAACATGACCCTGCTGTTCAATTTCACGCAGGCGCGCGCCTGCGCCGCGGCCGGCGTGCAACTGGTGTCGCCGTTCGTCGGGCGCATCACCGACTGGGCCCGGCAGCAGGCCGGCAGTGCGTGGAATGCGCAGGCGCACGAGGGCGACAACGATCCCGGCGTGCGCGCGTTGCTGCGCATCTGGAACTTCTACAAGGCGCGCGGCGTGGCCACCGAGGTCATGGGCGCGAGTTTTCGGCAGACCTCGCAGATCGCCGCGCTGTGCGGCTGCGACCTGCTGACCATCTCGCCGGCGCTGCTGGACGAACTGGCGGGCTCGCAGCAGCCGCTGCCCCGGCGCCTGGACCCGGCGCGCGCGGGCGCCGCCGAGGACGATGCCGAGCTGGCCGTGGGGCGCGCCGAGTTCGCCACCGCGCTGGCCGCCGACGAGATGAGCCGCAGCAAGCTCGACGAAGGCATCGCCGCCTTCGTCACCGATACCGAGGCGCTGCTCGAACTGCTGCGCGCCTGAGCCACACGACGCCGCCGGCGATGCACCGCCTGTACCTGCCGCCTCCGCTGAGCGCGGGCCCGCTCGAGCTCACCCCGCAGGCGCAGCGCCATGTGCGCGCGCTGCGCCTGCGCGCGGGCGATTCGCTGCAGGTGTTCGACGGCGGCGGCGGGCAGTGGAGCGCGCGCCTGTGCGATGGCGCGCAGCGGGTCGAGCTGCTCGGCTTCGAGCCGGTCGAGCGCGAACTCGAGCGCGCCGTGGAGCTGGCAGTGGGCATGCCGGCCAACGAGCGCATGGACTGGCTGGTGGAGAAGGCCGGCGAGCTGGGCGCGGCGGGCATCAGCCCGCTGGTGAGCGCGCGCGGCGTGCTGCGCCTGCAGGGCGAGCGCGCCGAGCGCCGCACAGCGCACTGGCGCGGCGTGGCCATTGCCGCGTGCGAGCAATGCGGGCGCAACCGCCTGCCCGAGATCCGCCCGGTGCGATCGCTGAAGGCCTGGCTGCAGGAACTGCCGCCGGCGGCCGGCGACGCGCGCTGCCTGCTCGCGGTGCCGGCCCACATGGGCGCGCGACCCTTCGCGCAATGGGCGCGGGCGCTCGCGCCGCGCCAGCCGGTGCTGGCGCTCAGCGGGCCCGAGGGCGGGCTGGACGACGAGGAAGTCGCGCTGGCGCTGAACGCCGGCTTCGAGCCGGTCAGCCTGGGTCCGCGGGTCCTGCGCGCCGAGACGGCACCGCTGGCGCTGCTGGCCGCACTTGCCGCGCTGCCCGCCTGATCCGCTCGGCGGCGGCGATCTGCGCCGGTGTCGGGCTCACCGCCTCGGCAGGCAACGGTTGCAGGCTGCCGAACTCGCGCGCCAGGTAGGACTCGCCGTTCTCCAGCACGAAGTAGCGGAAGGCCTCGGCTGACGGCGACAGCATCTTGCTCGACGTGTGCACGACCTGCCAGCTGCGCACC
>JAKCDM010000165.1 GCA_021841865.1 Pseudomonadota bacterium | reverse complement strand
CCGAGATCGCCGAGCGCCTGACCATGGCCGGGCTCGAAGTCGAGGAGATGCAGCCTGCCGCTCCGGCGTTCCGCGGCGTGGTCGTCGCGCAGGTGCTGGAGGTGAGCAAGCACCCCGACGCCGACCGTCTGCGCGTCTGCAAGGTCGACTGCGGCGACTCGCAGCCGCTGCAGATCGTCTGCGGCGCGCCCAACGTCGCCACCGGCATGAAGGTGCCATGCGCGCGCATCGGCGCCGAGCTGCCGCCGGCCGAGCCCGGCGCGGCAGCGTTTCGCATCGGCGCCGCGCGCATGCGCGGAGTGGACTCGCAGGGCATGCTGTGCTCGGCGCGCGAACTGGGGCTGTCGACCGACCATTCCGGGCTGCTCGAGCTCGATGCGCAGCTGCCGGTCGGGCAGGACGTGCGCGACGCGCTGCGGCTCGACGAACAGGTGCTGGAAATCAAGCTCACGCCCAACCTGGGCCATTGCATGAGCGTGTACGGCGTCGCGCGCGAACTGTCGGCGATCACCGGCGCGCCGCTGCAGCGTCCGCAGTTCACGCAGGTGCCTGCCGCGCTGTCGGAAACCCTGCCGGTGCAGGTGCAGGCGCCCGATCTGTGCGGCCGCTTCTCCGGACGCGTGATCCGCGGCGTGAACGCTCGCGCGCAGACCCCCGCGTGGCTGCGCCAGCGCCTGGAGCGCGCGGGCCAGCGCAGCATTTCGGCGCTGGTCGACATCTCCAACTACGTGATGCTCGAACTCGGGCGCCCCACGCACGTGTTCGACCTGGATCGAATCGACGGCGGCCTGCAGGTGCGCTGGGGGCATGCCGGCGAGTCGCTGGAACTGCTCAACGGCCAGACCATCGAGGTCGACGAGCGGGTCGGCGTGATCGCCGCCGGCAAGGGAATCGAGTCGCTGGCCGGGATCATGGGGGGCGAGGCCACCGCGGTGAGCCTGGACACCCGCAACGTGTACGTCGAGGCCGCGTTCTGGTGGCCGCAGGCGATCCGCGGACGCGCGCGTCGCTACAACTTCAGCACCGACGCCGGCGCCCGCTTCGAGCGCGGCGTGGACTACGCCACGACGGTCGAGCACCTGGAATACATCACCCGCCTGATCGTCGACATCTGCGGCGGCGACGCGGGCCCGGTGGACGACCGCCAGCTGCAGTTGCCGCAGCGCCCGCCGGTGCGCATGCGAGTCGCTCGCTGCCAGCGCATCATCGGCACGCAGATCGGCGCCGACGCCATCGCCGACATCTTCCAGCGCCTCGGGCTGCCCGCGCAGCGCCAGGGCCAGGGCAGCGCCGACGAGGCCTTCGTCGTCACTCCGCCCAGCTACCGCTTCGACCTCGAGATCGAGGAGGACCTGGTCGAGGAGGTGGCCCGCATCCACGGCTACGCCAACATCCCGCAACGCCCGCCGCTGGCCGCCGCGCGCATGCTCGGCACCCCCGAGGGCCGGCGCAGCCAGCATGCGCTTCGCCTGGCGCTGGTCGAGCGCGGCTACCAGGAAACCATCCAGTTCAGTTTCGCCGAGCCCGAGTGGGAAGCCGACCTCGCCGGCAACGCCAACCCCATCGCGTTGCGCAACCCGATCAGCGCGCAGGCGAGCGTGATGCGTTCGAGCCTGCTCGGCGGGCTGCTGCAGACCCTGCGCACCAACCTCAGCCACAAGGCACGCCGCGTGCGGATCTTCGAGCTGGGGCGCGTGTTCCTGCGCGCTGCCGAGCGCGCGGACCTGGCGCCGCGCGGCGTCGAACAGCCGATGCGAATCGCCGGGCTCGCCTATGGCCCGGTGTGGCCCACCGGCTGGGCGGCGCCGGAGCGCCTGGTCGACTTCCACGACGTCAAGGCCGACGTCGAGCAGTTGTGCGCCGGCGCCGGGCAGCTTCGTTTCCAGCCGGTGAATCACCCGGCGCTGCACCCCGGACGCGCCGCCACCGTCTACCTGGACCAACGCCCCGTCGGGGTTCTCGGCGAACTGCATCCGCGCTGGGTGCAAAAGTACGCTCTGCCACACGCTGCCGTGGTGTTCGAGCTCGACGCCGAGATGCTGCGCCAGCAGGCCTTGCCGAGCCCGCGCCCGGTTCCGCGCACGCCGATGGTGTCGCGCGACCTGGCCTTCGTGCTGCCCGCCGGCGTCGCCGCGGCCAGCGTGCTGGACGCGGTGCACGCCGTGGCGCGCGACGATGCGCGCTGCGCGATACTTGCCGACGTGGTGATTTTCGACGTGTTCGCGATGCCCGGCACCGATACGCGCAGCCTGGCGCTGCGCCTGAGCCTGCAGGGCGACGAAACCCTCACCGACGCGCAGGCCGACGCGGCCTGCGCCGCGGTGGTCGAGGCCATGCAGCGCGAGTTCGGCGCGCGGCTTCGCGCCTGAGCCGCGCGCGGCCGCCTGCCTTCGAGACCTGGATGCCGATCATGGAAAAACTGGTCACCAGCCTGCAGACTCCGAGCCTGACCAAGGCGGAATTGTCGGAGCTGCTGTACGAGCGCATCGGGCTGAACAAGCGCGAATCCAAGGACATGGTGGACGCATTCTTCGACCTGATCCGCGACGCGCTGGCCGGCGGGGAGGACGTGAAGCTGTCCAATTTCGGCAATTTCCAGTTGCGCGACAAGGCGCAGCGCCCGGGGCGCAACCCGCGCACGGGAGAGGTGATTCCCATTCGCGCGCGACGCGTCGTGACCTTCCACCCCAGCCAGAAGTTCAAGGAACAGCTGCAGGGCGCCAGCGAGCAGCCCGTGCCGCTGACCGTGTCGGGCCTCTGACCACGCAAAAGCGAACCCCGCATCGCCGTTCGAACTCCGCCGCGCAGCCGCTGATCCCTAGCTCCCATGACCGCCTCCTCGGACCTGCCGCCGATTCCCGCCAAGCGCTACTTCACCATCGGTGAAGTCAGCGAGCTGTGCGGCGTGAAGGCGCATGTGCTGCGCTACTGGGAGCAGGAGTTCAGCCAGTTGCGTCCGATGAAGCGGCGTGGCAACCGGCGCTACTACCAGCACCACGAGGTGGTGCTGATCCGCCGCATCCGCGAGCTGCTGTACGACCAGGGCTTCACGATCCACGGCGCGCGGGCCAAGCTGGCGCAGGGCGGCGCCGGCGAGGCCCCTGCGCGCCGCGCGCAGGCCCCGGTGCAGCCCCTGCCCGATGGCGATCCCGCACAGTGGTCGGCACCAAGCCGCGAGGATCTGCTGCGAGAACTGCTATTGCTGCGTGAGCTTTTGCGCAGCGATTGATGCCTGCGGGGCGCCACCGCGCGTAGGCGCTGCATGAGCCGGGTGTGATTCCCGGGCGCGCGGGACGCGTCGCTCGCGATCTCGGCGTGTATCGCCCGAGGCCAGCCTGGCGCAACCCGGACTCCGCCCGCTGGAGGCTTGCGCAACAGGGCCGTCGGCACCGACGCCGCTTCGGCAACCCGCGCGCATTACCTGGCTTGCGGGTCCCGTGGAGCAACCGTGCTGCGGCGCGGCAGCACAGGGTCGGGCATCGCCGCCGGCAGGCGATTTCCGGGAAAACCCTACGCTGGGACAGGCTCAGGGGCGCATGAGATTCTGCGCACCGTCATCTGACCAAGTGAGGTGTTGCCATGGATTCGTCGACCATTGTTCGTTTGTTGGGAGCGTCACGCGGATTTACCGCTGGCGTTCCTGAAGCCCGCGCGCTGCGGCGCCTGTCCATGCTCGCGCTGCTGCTCGGCTCTCCGCTGGCCTATGCCGGGCAGGGCCTGTACATGGACGTCGATGCCTTCGTGCCTTCGGCGTCGATGACCATCGACAGCTCGCAGTGCATGAGCGGCACGCCCGAGCCCGTGCTCGTGCAGCGCCAGTACGTCGAGGCCAGCGACGGCTGGTCCTGCCTGTACAGCCCGAGCACGTTCTCGTTGTCGATCTGGAGCGCTGCCCAGAAGGTCGCCAGTTACCAGGTGACCGTGTCGGCGTGGGGCTCGACGGTCAACACGACCTACAGCAACCCTGCGTACCTGTCGATCGCCACGATGTACTCCCGCTTCGGACTCGTGGGGAACCAGGATTCGCTGCACATCAGCAGTACCGCGCAGGACATGCAATCGTGGATGAAGCAGGTGAACCCCGCGCTGCAGATCAAGCAACTGGTGCTGCCGGGAACCCATGACAGCGGCACCGCCGACCTCAGCGCCAGCTCGCAGCCCACGGCGGACGCCAGCGGTGCCATCGCCCAGGCCGCCGTCGACGCGCCGTGGCTGATTGCCGGCTGGTCCAAGGCGCAGTCCGTCGACGTGGCCGGCCAGCTGCAACGCGGAACCCGCTACCTCGACCTGCGGCTGTGTGGCGGAAGCGATGTCGGCAGCATCTACACCTGCCACGCGATGACGGGCGAGAAGTTCACCGACGTGGTCCAGCAGGTCAAGGCCTTCGTGAGCGCACACCCGTCCGAGCTGGTGATCATGGACATGAACCACTGGTACCCCTCGTCCGGCACCGACCCCAACAATATGCGCAACAACGCGTACCAGTACCTGCAGGAGCAACTGGGGCCGATTCTCGCCGGGCGTGATCAGTATGGCCCGACGTCGACCCTGGGGTCGCTGCAGGCCGCCGGGCGCACGGTGATCGCCTCCAGCGACAACTCCCTGGGCTACAGCTACCTGTGGTCGAGCGTGAACACGTCGGACATCAACAACTGCGGCAACTACACCGACATCTGCTCGTACTGGCCCGCCAGCTCGCAGTTGAGCCAGCAGACGCAAAGGCTCGGCGCCGTGCTGAACACTCTGCGCTCGCAGACCAAGCCTTACCTGTTCGTCGTGCAGGCCCAGCTCACCCCTGACCAGAACGCGATCCTGGAGGGTCTGACCGGAGGCCAGTACTTCGACCTGAGCGAGTTCACCGGTTCGTACAAGTACGGCATGAGGGTGTTCCTGGATACACCCCATCTGTTCGACGGGCTGTCGGGCCTGATCTTCATCGAGGACTTCTCCAACGGCATCGACCTCACGCAAAGGGCGCTGAGGATGATGGGCTCCTGAGCGCGTTGCTTCGCTGGGGCCGTGGCGCGAACAGGCCACGGCCCCCGCGGAACATTTTTGCGCCTTCGGCCGCGCTTGCGCGAAGACGGATCTGCTACACTTTCCGTTTCGGTCAGTCGGGGCGTAGCGCAGCCTGGTAGCGCACCTGCATGGGGTGCAGGGGGTCGGAAGTTCGAATCTTCTCGCCCCGACCATCAAGACCAAAGCAAGATCCACCACTTGCATGCAGTACCGATAAGCCCGCCACGAGCGGGCTTTTTCGTGGGCG
>JAKCDM010000164.1 GCA_021841865.1 Pseudomonadota bacterium | reverse complement strand
TCAGTAGTGGATGCTCCCCGGCGTGCCGCCGCCGGTGGCGATGGCATCGCCGTTGATGGCGCGCGAGCGCGGCGAGCACAGGAAGGCCACGACGTCGGCCACCTCGGAGGCGTCGACCAGGTGGGCGATGGAATTGGCCGCCGCCATCTCCTGCTCGATCACCTGCTCCGAAACGCCCCGCGCGCGGGCCCGCTCGGCGACCAGCGCGGCGGTTCGCTCGGTGCGCGTGACGCCTGGGTGCACGGCCGTGACCTGGACGCCGAAACGGCCGAGCTCATCGGCCAGGTTCTTGGTCAGCGCCGCCACCGCGATGTTGCGGATGGTGCCCACCGTGTTGCCAGTCTGGCGGGCGGCCAGTCCGCTGATGTTGACAATGCGGCCCCAGCCGCGCTGCTGCATGCCGGGAGCCACCTGCTGCGCGCAGCGCAGGTAGCCCATGACCTTGGTGTCGACCTGTGCCTGCAGGAACTCGGCGCGGATCTGCGCCAGCCCGGGAGGCGCGGCGTAGCCGGCCGGCTCGGCCGCGGCGTTGACCAGGATATCGATGCCTCCGCCGAGTTCGTGCTCGGCCTGGCGCACGGCCTGGCGCAGCTGCTCGTCGCTGGTCGTGTCGGCGCGCACGCCGACCACGCGGCCGCCCTGCGCGCCCAGCTCGGCCACCGCGTCGCGCAGCGCCGGCTCGTGGCGCGCCAGCAGCGCCACGTGGGCTCCCTCGGCCAGCAGCGCGCGCGCCACCGCCTTGCCGATTCCGCGACTGCCGCCGGTGACCAGCGCGCGACGTCCCTCGAGTTGCAGGTCCATGTTGTTCTCCGTTCAGGGTGCGGCGCAGCCCGCCGCCAGCTCGCGCCGCGCGCGCAGGCGCTGGCGCATGGCCGGCCACTGGTTCAATGCCAGCCCGGCCAGCACCATGGCGCCCGCGCCGAGTTTCCACGACTGCAGCGGCTCGTGCAGCACCAGCGTGGCCGCCAGCATGCCCGACACGGGAACCAGCAGCGTGAAAGGCGCGATCTGCGCCGCCGGGTAGCGGCGCATCAGCATGGCCCAGACGCCGAAGCCGAACAGCGTGGCCGGGTAGGACTGGAACGCGATCACCAGCCACGACATGGCGTCCATCGCGCGCAGCGCGTGCCAGTCGGCCGTGGGCCCCTCCAGCAGCAGCGACAGCAGCAGCAGCGGCGGCACGGCAACCAGGCTGGCCCATCCCGCCAGCGCCACCGCATTGGTCGGGCCCAGGCGCCTGGACTGCACGTTGGCCACGGCCCACGACATCGCGCCGGCGATCAGCAGCAGCAGCCCGATCAGCGAGGTTCCCTCGTGCAGGTTCCACGCCACGAGCCCCATCCCGCCGAGCGCGATCGCCCCACCCACCAGTTGCACGATGCGCGCGCGCTCGTGCAGCACGACCCAGGCCAGAGCGATGGTGAAAAAGGCCTGCAGTTGCATGACCAGCGATGCCAGCCCGGCCGACATGCCCAGCTTCAGGCTGGTCAGCAGCAACGCGAACTGCACGGCGAACTGCGCCAGGCCCCAGCCGGCCACCCTGGTCCAGGGCAGCTTCGGCGGGCGCACGAACAGCACCAGCGGAAAGGCGGCGAAGCCGAATCGCAGGGTGCAGAACATCAGCGGCGGCATGCCCCGAAGCCCGAGCTTCATGACCACGAAGTTGCTGCCCCAGACGATCACCACCAGCAGCGCCAGCAGCAGGTCACGGATGCGCATGGGGTCCTCGCTTGCGGGCGTGCGCCGCGTCTGCCGGCCGGCGCCTGTTCACAGGCCCAGCTCGTAGTCGATGGACAAGGGCGCGTGGTCGGAAAAGCGCTGTTCCACGTAGATGTTCTCGCTGCCGCGGCGCGCCAGCCGGGCCACGCCGGGCGTGGCGAGGTGGTAGTCGATGCGCCAGCCGACGTTCTTCGCGCGAGCCTGCCCGCGATTGCTCCACCAGGTGTACTGGTCGGGGCTCGGGTTGAGGGCGCGGAACACATCCACCCATCCCAGGTCGTCGATGACGTGGCTCATCCACGCCCGCTCCTCGGGCAGGAAGCCGCTGTTCTTCAGGTTGCCCTTCCAGTTCTTCAGGTCGATTTCCTTGTGGGCGATGTTGACGTCGCCGCACAGGATGACCTCGCCGGCAGCCTGCAACTCGCGCATGTGCTGCTCGAACTCGTCCAGGAAACGGAACTTGGCCTGCTGTCGCAGCTCGCTGCTCGAGCCCGACGGAAAGTACACCGACACGACGGCCAGGCGCGTGCCGTCGCGCAGGCGATAGCGCGCCTCCACGTAGCGCCCCTCGGCGTCGAACTCGGTGCTGCCGAAGCCCACGCGCAGCTCGTCGGGCTCGTGCCGGAAGTACAGCGCCACGCCGCTGTAGCCCGGGCGCTCGGCGTGATGGAAGGCTCCGCGCAGCCCGCCGAGGCCGCGCATGGCGTCGTTGAGGTCGCTCGCCGCCACGCGGATTTCCTGCAGGCACAGCCAGTCGGGGCGCGCCTGCTGCTCCAGCCACGGACCCACGCCCTTGGTGACGGCGCTGCGCAGGCCATTGGCATTCAGCGAGGTGATGCGCAAGGCTCCTGCGCGTGCGGGGTCGGACATGGCGAAAGCTCGGGGCTCTTGGATAGACTTGCAACGTGGCGTGTCTGCGATGAATCGCGGCAGCGCACACACATTGTGCTTGATGCCCCGCGGACGCGTTGCCCGCGTCCGCGCCGCCACGGCGCGCCTTTCCCGGAGGATTCGTCGATGCCCAGCCACGCAGTTCGCCACCTGACGCACGCCGCGCTGTGGGCGGCGCTCGCCGGGTGCTTTCCGGCCGGCGCGCAGGCCGCGGTGTTCGTCTGCCGCGACGCCCACGGCGACACCGTCACCACCGACCACGCCAGCGCCGACTGCCTGCAGTACGGGGGCAAGGAGCTCAACGCCGACGGCAGCGTGCGGCGCCTGATCCTCACTCCGCGCCAGCAGCAGCAGCAGCAGCAGGCCGAGCAGCGCAGCCGCGAAGCCAGCGAGCAGGCGCTGCAGGACCAGCGCCAGCAACGCGCGCTGCTGGCGCGCTACCCCGACGAATCCGTGCTGCAGGACTCGGAGCAGTCCGACCTGGCCAGCGTGCAGGCGCTGATCGAAGCCGCGCAGGCGCGCCTGAAGGTGCTGCACCGCGAGCGCGTGCACCTCGACGAGGACGCGCAGTTCTACCCTTCGGGCAACTACCCCAACGACCTGCGCTCACGCATGGAGATGAACCAGCAGGAGCGCAGGCAGGAGCAGCAGCTGATCACGTCCCAGCAACGGGAGATCGCGCGCATCCACGCCCGCTACGACCGGCTGCGCGCGGGCCTGCGCGTGCTGTGGGCGCGCCAGCGCGCGGCCGAGCGCATCGAGTCCTCCGGGCACTGACCCGGCGCCGTCGCGCGACGCGCGCGGCAGTCGCCCTGCCCAGTCGCCGTGCCCAGGCGCCCTGCTCAGGCGCCGTCGATGGCGGCGCGCAGCGCGTCGCCGACCTGCTGGGGATTGGCGCGCCCGCCGGTGGCCTTCATGACCTGGCCCACCAGCGCGTTCAGCGCCTTGGTCTTGCCGGCGCGGTATTCCTCGACATTCTTCGGGTTCGCCGACAGCACCGCGGCGACGGCGTCGGCGATCGCCGACATGTCCTGGATCTGGCGCAGCCCGCGCCGATCGATGATCGCGTCGACGTCGCGCTCGCCGTCCCACAGCGCGGCGAACACCTCGCGCGCGGTCTTGCCCGACAGCGTCCCGTCACCCTGGCGCGCGACCAGGCGCGCGAGTTCGACGGCGGGCACCGGGCAGCGGCTCATGTCGAGCTCGGCCCGGTTGAGCGCTGCCGCCAGCTCGCCCATGATCCAGTTGGCAGCCGGCTTCGGCGCCGCGCCGGCGGCCACGCAGGCCTCGAAATACGCCGCGTGCGCGCGGCTTTGCGTCAGGTAGGCGGCGTCGGCCGCAGGCAGCGAGTGCTCGCGCGCCAGGCGCTCAGCCATCTGCGAAGGCAGTTCGGGAAGTCCGGCGCGAACCCGCTGCACCCACTCGGCCTCGATGACCAGCGGCGGCAGGTCGGGGTCGGGAAAGTAGCGGTAGTCGTGCGAATCCTCCTTGGTGCGCATGGTGCGCGTGACCCCGCGATCGGGGTCGAACAGGCGGGTCTCCTGGCGCACCGTGCCGCCGTCCTCGATCAGCTCGATCTGGCGTCGCGCCTCGAACTCGATGGCGCGCTCCAGGAAGCGGAAGCTGTTGAGGTTCTTGATCTCGCAGCGCGTGCCCAGCGGCTCGCCGGGGCGGCGTACCGACACGTTGGCATCGCAGCGAAACGAGCCCTCCTGCAGGTTGCCGTCGCAGATGTCGAGCCACACCACCAGCGCGTGCAGCGCGCGCGCGTACGCAGCCGCCTCGGCCGGGCCGCGCAGCACCGGCTCGCTGACGATTTCCAGCAGCGGGGTACCCGCGCGGTTGAGGTCGATTCCGGTGGCGTCCTGCCCGCCCCAGTCGATGCCGTGCACCGACTTGCCCGCGTCTTCCTCGAGGTGCGCGCGCGTGAGCTGCACGCCGCGCAGCTCGCCGTCGAACACATAGGGCACCAGGCCGCCCTGCACGACCGGAATCTCGAACTGGCTGATCTGGTAGCCCTTGGGCAGGTCGGGGTAGAAGTAGTTCTTGCGCGCGAACACCGACACCGGCGCGACCACGGCGCCGACGGCCAGGCCGAAGCGGATGGCGCGCTCGACGGCGCCGCGGTTGGCCACCGGAAGCGTTCCCGGCAACGCCAGGTCGACCTCGCTGGCCAGCACGTTGGCCTCGCGCCCGAACACGTTGGGGGCGTCCGAGAACATCTTGGACGCGGTGGAGAGCTGGACATGGGTTTCCAGCCCGATGACGACCTCCCACGGGCCGAAAGCGCTTGAAGACATGGTGCTGGCTCCAGGTTGGGGTCGGAAACGATCAGTTCGCGGGGGCGCGCTGGTGCCAGTCGGTCACGCGCTGAAGCTGGTGCGCGGCGTGCAGCAGGCGGGCCTCGGCGAAATGCGGCGCCACCAGTTGCAGGCCGACCGGGCGCGCGGCGTGCTCGCCTTGCCCGAAGCCCGCCGGCACGCTCATCGCCGGCAGGCCGGCCAGGCTGGCCGGCAGCGTGTGCACGTCGGCCAGGTAGTTGGCCAGCGGATCGGGCTTCGCGCCCAGGTCCCACGCCACCGTCGGCGCCACCGGACCTGCGATGACATCGCAGTCGGCGAAGGCGCGCAGGAAATCCTCTGCGATCAGGCGCCGGATCTTCTGCGCCTGCAAGTAGTAGGCGTCGTAGTAGCCGTGCGACAGCACGTAGGTGCCGATCAGGATGC
>JAKCDM010000044.1 GCA_021841865.1 Pseudomonadota bacterium | reverse complement strand
GCGGGTGCTGCTGCATGATCTGGCGCAGGAAGGTGATGCCGTCCATGCGCGGCATCTCCACGTCCAGCACCAGCACGTCGGGCCAGCCTTCGCGCTGCATGCGCTGCAGCGCGAACAGCGGGTCGGGGGCGACGCCGGCGATCTCGATGCCGGGGTCGCGCGCAAGCACCGCCTGCAGCACCTGGCGCACCACCGCGGAGTCATCCACGATGAACACCCGCAGGCGCGCGCCGGGCGCCGGATTCGAAGGGGCATTCATCTCGCTGTCTCCGTCTGGCTGTGCTGCGCGCCCTGTCCCCAGAATCGCAGGTAGGCGTCTCCGCTCCACAACTCGAACACCAGGTTGCGGTGGCCCTGGCCGCCGAGGTGCTCGGCGCGCAGGCGCAGCCCGTGCTGCAGCACGAGGGCCCGCCCGGCGGCGACGTTGCGGTGCGGAACGTCGGAGCCGCCCTTGTCGTCGCCGAACATGCGCCCGCCGCCGAACAGCTTGGCCTCGAATTCCCGCGGATCGGCGCCCGCCGCGCGCATGCAGCGCAGGAACAGCACCATCGCCTCGTCGGCGTAGCGCCCGTCGAGCTGCGCGCCGTGCCCGCCGCGCCCGTGGCCGGCCAGCCCGCCGCGCGCATACAGGTTGCGCGTGGGCAGCATGTAGTGGCACAGCCCGCCGACGCGCAGCCGGGGGTGCCACACGGCGATGGCCACGCAGGAGCCCAGCAGGGTGCGCACGCGCGTTCGCCCGGCGCCGAAATGCCACTGCCCCGGCTGCAGGAACACCTCGTCCGGCTGCTGCTCCGGCATCGGCGACGCCTGTGGCTGCGTCACGCCGCCGCCCCCGCGCGGCGGCGGTACACGGCCGGCTGCACCGCCTGCAGCTCGCCTTCCATGCCGCCGAGACTTTCCGAATGCCCGATGAACAGGTGGCCGCCGGGGCGCAGCGACTGCGTCAGGCGCGCGACCAGGGAGCGCTTGGTCGGCGCATCGAAGTAGATCATCACGTTGCGCAGCCAGATCAGGTCGAAGCGTCCGAGCTCCGGCCAGGCCCCGTTCAGGTTGACGCTCTCGAAGCGCACGCGCTCGCGCAGCCAGGACTGCACCGCCAGGCGCCCCTGTTGCGCGCCCACGCCGCGCAGGCAGTAGGCCTTCAGGTACGCCGGGGGAACACGCTGCGCGCGCTCCATCGGGTACACGCCGGCGCGCGCGAGTTGCAGCATGCGTGTGCTGATGTCCGAAGCCACGATCTCCCACGGGCGCGAACCCATGCGCTCGGCGAGCACCATCGCCACGCTGTAGGGCTCCTCGCCGCTGGAGCAGGCGGCGCTCCACACGCGCAACGGACGCGACGCGTCGGCAGCCGGCACGATGTGCTCGGCCAGGTAGGCGAAATGCCTCGGCTCGCGGAAAAAATAGGTTTCGTTGGTGGTCAGCAGGTCCACCGCCTGCTGGCGCTCGGAGGCATCGCGCCGCAGGTGGTCCAGGTACTGCGTGTAGCTGGCGTGGCCCAGCGCCTGCAGGCGCCGCGCCAGGCGGCTGCTGACCAGGGCCTTCTTGGAGGCCGGCAGGTGAATCCCGGCGGCATCGGCCATCAGCCGGCTGAATCCCTGCAGTTCCTGGTCCGTGAGAGCTTGCATGGCGACGCGGTGGAAAAAGGGCGGCGCTCCAGGTCCGGAGCGCCGCGCGCGATGCGGAAGACTAGCATCGTGCGCCATGCGCAACACCAGCCCCCAGATGCCTCCCGTCCCCGCGACCGCGCCGGCGCCCGCCGCCGGCGAGAGCTTTCGCGAGCTGGCGCGCGCGATCGCCGAGCGCGACCTGCCCGCCTTCGGGCTGACGCTGCGCGAACTCTTCCAGGCCACCGAGAGCGAGAGCACCTCGGGGCGCCAGATCGCCGACATCGTGCTGCGCGACCCGGCGCTGACCTCGCGCGTGCTGCGCGCCGCCAATGCCGCCCACCTGGGGCTGGCCGGGCAGGCTCGCGTGGCCACCGTCAGCCGCGCGGTGGTCGTGCTCGGCCTCAACCCCATCCGCTCGCTGTGCGTGTCGGCGCTGACCGTCGAGGTGATGACGGCCGGGGCGCGGCAGGCCCAGCGTGTGCAGCAGGCGCTGGGCCGGACCCTGCACGCGGCCGTGCAGGCGCGCGACATGGGCCTGCGCAGGCAACTCGGCAAGGAGGCCGCCGAGCAGCTGTTCGTCGAGGCGCTGCTCGCGGGGATCGGTGAACTCGCGTTCTGGTGCTTCGGCGCTGCGCATGCGCAGCGCCTCGACGACGCGCTGCGCTCCGGGCAGGACGAGCAGGCCGCGCAGACAGCCATCCTCGGCACATCGCTGCAAGCCTTCGGGCGCGAACTGCTGCACGCCTGGAATCTCGACGCCGTGGTTCGCGACAGCCGCGAGGTGCTGCTGGCACGCCGGCTGAGCCGCGCCGCCGCCGCTGGCGACATGCGCGAGGGCGCCTGGCAGCAGCCCGGGGTGCGAGAGGCCGTGCACGACATCGCGCGCCTGCTCGGCAGCCCCGAGACCGAGACCCTGGCGCGCCTGCGGGACAATGCGCAGCAGGCGCTGGAACTGGCGCGCGCGCTCGGCGCGCACGACGCCGCGGCGGGAATCCCGTCCTCGGGCGGCGAGGCCACGCCGCCGGTGGACGCCGCGCCGGAGCCGGCTGCGGCGCAGGTCGAGCCGGACCCGCGGCTGCAGTTGCGGGTGCTCACCGAGATGGGTCAGGTGGCGCGCTCGCGCAAGGAAGTGCCCGTGCTGTTGCACACCTGCCTGGAAGGCCTGCACCGCACCGTGGGCCTGGACCGCTGCGCGCTGTGCCTGCTCAACCCGGCGCGCAACCGTCTGGTTGCGCGCATGGTCATCGGCCCCGGCAGCAGCGAGTTGCACGAGCGCCTGCAATGGGACTGGGACCACGGCTTCGAGGCCCGCGCCGGGCTGCAGGCGCCGCGCTGGCTGGACGGCGCCCCCGCCGAGCCCGGCCTGCTGCTGCGCGCCAGCGGAGCGAGCCAGGCTTTTGTCGCTCCTTTCTCGGTGGATGGACAATTCCTGGGGCTTTTCTACGCCGACCGACAGCCGTCGGCACGCGAGCTGACGCAGGAGCAGTTCGACAGCTTCCAGAGCTTCGTGTCGCTGGCGCAGGTCATCGTGCGCTCGCTGCCGCGAGCCTGAAGCCACGGCTTGGCGATGTTGCCGCTTTGCAACAAACGACCCCGCGCAAGCCGGCCATGCGACGCTTTGGCGGGGGTATGCGCTTAGGATTGTCTCGTCTGGCATTGATCGTCCCCGCTTTGCTGAGGGCCGGACAAAGCAGCGTCTCGTTCCTCGCGAACGAGCTCGAGCATCAAAACGATCCAAAAGGATCACAACTCTGGAGATGTTCACGATGAAAAAATCCCTGATCGCGCTGGCCGTGTTCGGCGCTTTCTCCGGTGCCGCCTTCGCTGACGGCAGCGTGCAGCTGTATGGCCTGATCGACCTCGGCGTGACCCACTTCACCGGGATCGCCCAAGGCAACGTCAAGAACGCCCCCGCCGGCACCCCGACCGTCAGCTCGACCGGCCTGAGCTCCGGCGTGGAGTCGGGCTCGCGCATCGGCCTGAAGGGCACCGAGGACCTGGGCGGCGGCGTCAAGGCGATGTTCGACGTCGAGACCGGCTTCTGCGCCGCGGGTACCGGCCAGGGTGGCGTGGTTGGCACGGCCAACTCCGGCACCAGCTACTGCACGGGCGGCCCCAACGGCGGCTTCATGCAGCGTCAGAGCTGGGTCGGCCTGAACGGCAACTTCGGTACGGTGATGGCCGGCCGCATGTACACCAACCCGTTCAACAACGAAGCCAACATGGACCCGTTCGGCTACGGCCTGACGGGCAACATCGGCAACCTGGCGCTGGGCGTGCCGCGTAGCCAGCAGACCGTCGTGTACATCACGCCGGATCTGTCGGGCTTCACCGGCAACATCGCCTATGTGTTCGACGCCGTCGGCCAGGGCACCATCACCAGCGGCACCCCCGCCACCTCGAAGGTCCCGCGCGCCGTTTCGGTCGATGGCCAGTACGCCAACGGTCCGGTGCTGGTCGGTGCTTCGTACACCCAGGCTTCGAACCTGCTCGCCAACCCGACGACCCAGGTCAACGACGGCAAGAACACGCTGTGGCAGCTGTTCGGCTCCTACGACTTCGGCGTGGCCAAGCTGTCGGGCATCTACGAGAAGTCCAGCAACGACTACAGCTCGACCTACCCGGACGCGAAGTTCTACATGCTGGGCGTGACCGTGCCGGTGGGCCCGGGTGCCATCCTGGCTTCGTACAGCCACGTGGACAACGGCATGACCGACGGTCAGGCGAAGCAGTACGCCGTGGGTTACACCTACAGCCTGTCGAAGCAGACCAACCTGTACGCGTCGTACGCCCACATCACCAACGGCAACGGCACGTACTACGGTGGTGGCGACTCCACCGACGGTTTCCACGGCGTGGCCGGCCAGAGCGCCAACGGCCTGGGCGTGGGCATCCGTCACCAGTTCTGATCGACGCAAGTCGATGCAGTACGGGCCGCGCCACCTTCGGGTGGCCGGCTTCGAAAGCCGCCTTCGGGCGGCTTTTTTTTCGCCCCTGGCGCAAGCGCGGACGGCCTGGCGCCAGGAAGGGCGGGGCTTTTGCGCGACAATGCCTGCTGCGCGCCACCACTCGCCTCGCCCCCGATCATGACCGCCAGCCTGTCACCCCGCCGCGCTCGCGCGCGCCAAATGGATTCGTTGCCGGACCGCCTGCTCAGCGTCGCCGACAATGCGCTGAAGACCCTCGTCGGCGGCCTGCACCCGTCGCGCCCGATTCCCCAGCCGGCCGCCGCGCTGCGCCAGGCGAACGCCGACGAACTCGACGCCGCGCAGCGCGAGTTGTCGGGGCGCCTGATGCGGGTCAACCATGTCGGCGAGATCTGCGCCCAGGCGCTCTACCAGGGACAGGCGCTGGTGGCTCGCGATCCGGCGCTGCACGAGCATTTCTCGCAGGCCGCGCGCGACGAATGCGACCACCTGGCCTGGTGCAGCCGGCGCCTGCAGGAACTCGACTCCCGCCCCAGCCTGCTCGATCCGCTGTGGTACGCCGGAGCGCTCGCGCTGGGCGCGCTGGCAGGCAGTTTTGGTGAAAAACTCAGCCTGGGCTTTGTCGTCGAAACCGAGAACCAGGTGGAACAGCACCTGGCCTCGCACCTGCAGCGCCTGCCGCAGGCCGACGTCGAGTCGCGCGCCGTGGTCGAGCAGATGAAAAGCGACGAGGTGCGGCACGCGCTGGCGGCCGAGAAGCTCGGCGCGCTGACCCTGCCCGCCCCGGTGCGCTGGGCCATGCGCGGGGCGGCCAAGGTCATGACCACCACCGCGCACTGGATCTGAACCCGCGGCGGCGGCCGCGGGGGATCAGACCTCGACGATCTCGACGCTGGTCGTGATGGTGGCGGTCTTCGCCAGCATGGCGCTGGCCGAGCAGTACTTCTCGTGGGACAACGCGACCGCGCGCTCGACCCGTGCCGGGTCGAGGCCGCGTCCGGTGACCACGAAATGCATGTGGATGCCGGTGAACACCTTCGGATCCGTGTCGGCGCGCTCGGCGCGCAGGCGCACGCTGCAGTCTCGCACGTCCTGGCGCGCCCGCTTGAGGATGTAGACCACGTCGTAGGCGGTGCAGCCGCCGGCTCCCGCAAGCACGGTTTCCATCGGCCGCGGCGCCAGGTTGTGCCCACCGGGCTCGCCTTCGCGCGCGGCCGGCGCGCCGTCCATCATGATCATGTGGCCGCTGCCCGTGGTGGCCACGAAGGCCATGCCCTCGCCGCCCGCGGGTTGCATCCACTGCACTGTGCATTCCATCCGGTTCACCTCTCGTTGAGCGCAGACGTCATTGTGCGACAAGCCGGCCGCCCGCGGCGCAGGCAGACCGCGTGCGCGGAGCCATTCATAAGTAATCAATGATTGACGGATTTATTCCCATCAAGCTGGTGTGGTCTTTGCGATCAACCCGGGTTTGTACTAAGATTTACCCACGTTGATCGATGTGCCGATCGACACCTCTTGTCTCCTCCACCCTCCTCCATAGGTGGATTCAAGCCCAGGCAACAAGCCCTGGGCTTTTTTTTGCCCGCTGCGCGGGGTCGGGACGCAATGCCTGGTCGATACAATGGGTTCTTTGCCGCCCAGCGTTTTGTCGTCCACCGCGTCGCCCGTGACCCGCAAGCCCATCGATTACCTGCAGCGCATTCTCACCGCGAGCGTGTACGACGTCGCGCACGAGACCCCGCTCGACCTGGCCCACAACCTGAGCCGCCGCCTGCACAACACCGTGCTGCTCAAGCGCGAGGACCAGCAACCCGTGTTCAGCTTCAAGCTGCGCGGCGCCTACAACAAGATGTCGCGCCTGAGCGACGAAGAGCGCCAGCGCGGGGTGATCTGCGCGTCCGCCGGCAACCATGCGCAGGGCGTCGCGCTGTCGGCACGCAAGCTCGGCTGTCGCGCGGTGATCGTCATGCCGTCGACCACGCCGAAGGTGAAGGTCGACGCGGTGCGCGCCTTCGGCGCCGGCGCGGTGGAGATCGTGCTGGAAGGCGAAAGCTACAGCGACGCCGCGGCGCATGCCCAGAAGCTGCAGCAGGAACGCTCGCTGAGCTTCGTGCACCCCTTCGACGACCCCGACGTGATCGCCGGCCAGGGCACCATCGGCATGGAGATCGTGCGCCAGCATCCTGGCCCGCTCCACGCGGTGTTCTGCGCCATCGGCGGCGGAGGACTGATCTCGGGCGTGGCCTCCTACATCAAGGCGGTGCGCCCCGAGGTGCGGGTGATCGGCGTGCAGACCGTCGACTCCGACGCCATGCTGCGCAGCGTGCGCGCCGGACGCCGGGTCGAACTGTCCGAGGTCGGTCTGTTCGCCGACGGCACCGCGGTCAAGCGGGTCGGCGAGGAAACCTTTCGCATCGCGCGCGATCTGGTCGACGACTACGTCGTGGTCGATACCGATGCCGTGTGCGCGGCGATCAAGGACGTGTTCGAGGACACCCGGTGCGTGCTCGAGCCTTCGGGCGCGATGTCGGTGGCTGCCGTCAAGCAGTACGTGGCGCAGCACAAGCTCAAGTCGCAGGCGCTGGCCGCGATCACCTGCGGCGCCAACATGAACTTCGACCGCCTGCGCTTCGTCGCCGAGCGCGCCGAGGTGGGCGAGGCGCGCGAGGCGCTGTTCGCGGTGACCATCCCGGAACAGCCTGGAAGCTTTCGCAAGTTGTGCGCGCTGCTCGGCCAGCGCGCAGTCACCGAGTTCAACTACCGCCTCGGCGACGAACAGCAGGCACAGGTGTTCGTCGGCGTGAGCATCAGCAGCCGCGACGACGCGCGCCGCATCGCGTCGCACCTGGCGCGCGCCGGCTACGCCACGCTGGACCTGAGCGACGACGAACTCGCCAAGCAGCATGTGCGCCACCTCGTCGGCGGACGCGCGCCGCGTGCCGACGACGCCGCGCCGCTTCACGAGCGCATCCTGCGCTTCGATTTCCCGGAGCGGCCCGGCGCGCTGATGCGCTTTCTCGACAAGCTCAAGCCCGACTGGAACATCAGCCTGTTCCACTACCGCAACCAGGGCGGGGACAACGGGCGCGTGCTGGTGGGCATCCAGGTGCCTCCCGCGGACCGCAAGCGTTTCAGCGAATTCCTCGCGTCGCTGGGATATTCCCACGTCGAGGAAACCAGCAACCCGGTGGTGCGACTGTTCCTTTGAATCGGGCCCTGCTGCGCCCGACTCAATCGCGATCCTGCGGCGTCGCGTAGGGCGTGGCCACCGCCGCGCCCAGTTCGCGCGCCGGCTCGGCGAGCGGCCCGCCCATCGGCTGCAGGCTGGCAGGCGCCGAGCGCGGGATGGCCTCGCCGCCACCGGCACCGGGCCGGGTGCTCAGCACGCTGCGCCGGCCCTGCTGCTCGATCTCGGCGCGCCCGAAGCCGGTCGACACCAGGCGCACCCCGGGAGCGAGCAACGCGCCCACCGCATAGGCCTTCGCCGGCTCGCCGCCGATGCCGATCAACGCAGCGCCCGCGCGATCGCCGCCGCCGATCACGCCATACAGGCGATAGCGCGTCGGCGCCTGCGGCCGCGGCCCCGGCTTGTCACCGAACAGCCGTGCCCCTTCGGCCGCCAGCGTGCCCACCGCGTCCGCGCCCTCCTGCAGCGCGCCGGCAGGCACCGGGCGCGTGGGCGCGAGCAGGCGCAGGGCCCACTGCGTGGCCAGCGCGGCGCACGCGAACACCAGCAACACCGCGACCAGCCGAGCCAGGCGCTGGGAACGCTGCCGCGTGGCGTCGGCCTCGACAAGCCCTTGCGCGAGGGCGGTGGAAAGCCGGCGCAGATGGGGAAAGGGTCGCATGGCCCACGTATTATGGCTTCAGACCTGTCCGCGAGGAACGGTTGCCGGTTCGTGAAAAGCCCCGCCCCCTGGAAATTGCACTCGCATGAAAGCCCCGAATTCCCTCGATCGACGCCCTCGAAACATGCGCGGCTTCACACTCATCGAACTGATGGTGGTGCTGGTCATCATGGGCATCCTGGCGGCGCTGATCGTGCCAAACATCATCGGCCGTACCGATGAGGCGCGAGTCACGGCTGCAAAAACCGATATCGGCACCATCATGCAGGCGTTAAAACTATACAAGCTCGATAACGGAATCTATCCCACCCAGCAGCAGGGCCTGGAGGCCCTGGTGGTCAAGCCGACGACGCCGCCGATTCCCGGAAACTGGAAGCCGTACCTGGAGAAACTTCCCGCCGACCCCTGGGGGCGGCCCTACCAGTACCTGAACCCCGGAATCCACGCCAGCGTGGACGTGCTCAGCTTCGGCGCGGACGGCAAGCCGGGTGGCGAGGGCGCCGATGCCGACATCGGCAGCTGGCAGTAGGCGCGGCGCGCCGGCGCGCCGCGCCCCGGCGGCCGGGTTCACGCTGATCGAGCTGCTGGTCACGCTGGTCGTGATGGCGATGCTCAGCGCACTGGCGGCTCTCGCGCTGCCCGGCGGCAATGATGAAAACGCACGCGTCGAGGCGCAACGCCTGGCGGCATTGCTCGACACCGCGCGCGAGCAGGCCGCGGCGCTTGCGATGCCCGTGGCCTGGGCGCCCGGCCCCGACGGCTACGACTTCCTGCGCCCGTCGCAGCGCGGCTGGGTGCCGGTGGACAAGGCGCCGCTGATCGCGCGCCCATGGGCCTGGCTGGGAGGCCGCGTGCCGCGGGACTACCAGCCTCGCCTGAACACCGCGAACTGGTACAGCGGCAGCGTGCGCGTGCGCGTGGTCGGCGGTGGCGGCGCGCTCGGCGCAGCACCGGGCTGGCTGGTGTTCGGCGGGGAGCCGGTATCGCATCCGATGCTGCTGCAACTCGACACCGGTTCGCTGCTGCTGACGGTTTCCAGCAACGGCGCGCAGCCGTTCCGGGTCCAGGAGCAGCGCTGAGCAGCATGGCCATGCCACGCCACCCCCGATCGTCGCGCCGCACTACCGCGTTCACGCTGCTGGAAGTCCTGGTGGCGCTGGCGGTGGTGTCGCTGGGCCTGTTGGCGGCGCTGCGGGCGAGCGGCCAGCTGCAGAACGATGCCGAGCGCTATGGCGACTCAGTGCTGGCCGAACAATGCGCGCAGAACTACTTGGTCGAGCAGCGCCTTCGCCAGAACTTTGCCGCGGTGGGAGTGGAAACCAGCCGCTGCGACCAGGCAGGGCGAAGCTTCACGGTACGCGCCGACGTGGTCGGCACGCCCAACCCGAATTTCCGGCGCATCGACCTGAGCGTGCTCACGGCTTCCGGGTGGGCGGCATGGAAGGTCGTTGCGCTGGCGTGGAACCCGGGATGACGGCTCGCGCGGCACATCGGGGCTTCACGCTGCTGGAGATGCTGGTGGCGGCCTTCATCATGGCCATGGTCGCGGTGCTGGGCTGGCGCGGCCTGAACGGCGTGGCGAACTCGCGCGACGCCATCGAGCACCGCATGCGTGCGTCCACCCAGCTGCAACTGGCGATGCAGCAGCTCAGCGCCGATGTCGCCGCGGCCAGCGACGCAGGCACCGGGTTGCCGGCGGTCAGCCTGGCCGGCAACGGCGATCTGCTGCTGGTGCGGCGCGTGGCCGAGCCGCTGGGCGCCGACCTGCGCGCGTGGCGCGCGGGACTGCAGGTCGACGCGGGCGCGCTGCAGGTGGTGCGCTGGGGCGTGCGCGCCGGCGCGCTGCTGCGCTGGGCGAGCCCACCGGCACAGGCTGTCGGGCCCCTGCTGCAGGCCATGAGCCAGCCCTCGGGCGACGGCATCGCCATGCTCGACGGTGTCACCGGCATGGACGTGCTGGTGTTCCGCTATGCCGGGCTGGGCATCCAGCGTCAATCGGGCGCCTGGGTCAATCCCTACACCGCGGCCGACGGACAACGAGCCGGCAACAACCCGGAACTGGCGCAGCTGCGCACCCCCGGCGGAGTACGCGTGACCCTGCAGCTCGACGGCGGGCAGCTGCGCGGGCGCCTGCAGCGCGAATTCCTCGTGGAGACAAGGCAGTGACGCGCCGCGCGACGCCGGGCAGCACCGGCCGCGGTCGACGCGGCGGTGCCCGCGGAGCCGCATTGATCACGGCGCTGCTGCTGACCGCGCTGGCCGCCGTGATGGTGGCCGGCATGCTGTGGCGCCAATGGGGGGCGATCCAGCGCGAGCAGGCCGCGCGCGAGAGCGAGCAGGCACGCTGGATCCTGCGCGGCGCGCTCGACTGGGCGCGCCTGATCCTCAATGAAGCCGCTCGCAACTCCAGGGTGGTGGCGCTCGACCAGCCCTGGGCGGTTCCGCTTGCCGAATCCGACCTCAGCCGCTTCCTGGCGGCCGGGCGCAACAACACCCTCGGTGAAACCTGGCTCGAAGGCCGCATCGAGGACGCGCAAAGCCGCTTCAACCTGACCGACCTGGCAGCGTTCGGCAAGCCGTCGCCGAGTGCCACGCTGGCGCTGCAGCGCCTGTGCTCGGCCATCGGCGTCGACCCGAAGCTGGCGCAGGTACTGGCCAAGGCCATCGCCGCGGCGCAGGCGCCGGGGTCGAAACTGCTGCCGATCCGCGAGCTGCAGGACGTCGCGCGGGTGTCGCCGGCGGTGGCCGCCGCGCTGCCGCGACTGGCCGCCTATGTCACGGTGCTGCCGCGCGCCACGCCGGTCAACGTCAACACCGCCGGCGCCAGCGTGCTGGGGGCGGTGCTCGACCTGCCCTCCGACCAGGTGGCGCGCCTGCTCGCCAGGAGAAAGCAGAAGCACTTCGATTCGCTGCAGGACCTCAAGACCTTCCTGGGATCCGCCGCGCCGGACACGATCGACGGCACGCTGGCCGGGACCAGCAGCGATTTCTTCAGCGCCATCGCCCGGGTGCGCATGGGGGACTTCCAGTACGCCGAGCGCGCGCTGCTGCAGCGCATCGGCATGTTCACGCAGATCCTGCGCATGCAGCGGGTGGCGCCCTGGCTGGCCGACCCGAAACCGCTGGCTTGAATCGACACAACATGCCGAAATGCCTAATGCCGCCGTCAGAGTCCCTGCAATATCCTGGATGCAACAGGAATTTGGTGAATCTGTGATGAATCGCTCGGCAATGTCGCATCAAACCGTCGGGCATGCCCGGTGATGCGCCAGGATTCCGACGCCCCATCCTTACAATTGCCGCGCATGTCCCGTCTCGTGCTTCGCCTGCCCACCGGCAACCGCCCGGGCGCCGTGCCCTATGTTCGCCTCGACTCGGCCGGCTCGCCGGTCGAAGAGGGCGAGGCGCAGCCTTCGCTGCTGCCGCGCGCCGCGCTGGCCATCGGCGTGTGGCCCGCCGAGCAGCTCACCTTGCTCGCGACCTCGCTGCCGCCCATGCCCCAGGCGCGCCTGCAGGCCGCGTTGACGGGAGCGCTGGAAGACCGCCTGCTCGGCAGCATCGAAGGCCAGCACCTGGCGGCCGGGCCGCGCGCGCCCGATGGAGCCGTGCGCTGGGCCGCCTGCAGCGAGCGGGCAGCACTGGCACAGGCCATGCTGGCGCTCGACCAGGCCGGCCTCGGGCTTGCCCGCGTGGTGCCGGAGCCGGCGCTGCTCGAACCCGGCCAGGCATGCCTGCAGCGCGTCGACGGCGCCCGCGTGCGCCTGCTGTGGCGCGACGCGCAGGGAGAGGCTGCCTGGCTGCACCTGGGAGTCGACGACGATTGCACCGCCCGCCCGGTCGTCTCGCGCGCCCTCGTGGAGCCGGGGCTCGAAGAGCTGGCACGCAAGTGGCTGGGCGACGAGGTCGAGCTCGAGGCCTGCGCACCGGCGAACTGGCTGGCGCGCGCCGCGGACTGCGCGTGGGACCTGCGTCAATTCGAGCTGGCTCCGCGCGCCGCAGCGCAGCGCCTGTGGACCAGCCTGCGCGAACAGGCGTCGACCCCGGCCTGGCGCCGCGCCGGCTGGCTGGCGGCAACCCTGGCCGGCCTGCAAGTGCTCGGATTGAACCTGCAGGCGCTGCAGTTGCGGCACCAGCGCTCGGCGCTGGAGCGCCAGGTGCAGCGGGTCGTCGACCAGGCCTTGCCCGGCACGCCGGCCGTGCTCGACCCCTCGCTGCAGATGAGTCGGGCGCTGGACCAGGCCCGCCAGCGCGTCGGCGAGCCCACCAGCGACGGCCTGGAGGTGCTGATGGGAGCCGCCGCCGGCGTGCTCGGAGGCCTGCGCCCGCGAGCCCTCGACTTCTCCGCCGGACGCCTGGAACTGCAATTGCCGGCCGGCCGCGCCGAGGCCGCGATGCCTCGCTGCGCCGAGCAGGGCCTTGCATGCAGCGTCAGCGGCGACAAGCTGCTGGTGCAAACGGCGAGCTGAACCCCCGCCCCGATCCCACCATGGCCGGAATCGCCCGCCTTCGAAATTCCTCGCGCCTCGGCGCCCTGTCCGCTTCGGCGCGTACGCGCTGGCTCGCGCTGTCCGCGCGCGAGCGCCGCATGGTCTCGCTTGCCGCACTGCTCGTGGCAGCGGCCGTGCTGTGGCTGCTGCTGCTGCGCCCGGCCTTGCGCGTGCAGGCCCAGGCGCCGCAGCAGATCGAAGCGCTGCGCGCCACGCTGGCGCGCGCGCAGGCCCAGGCCGACGAACTCGGCCGCCTGGGCGCGTTGCCGACGGTCCATGCCCAGACTTCCGACCCCGGTGACGCGGTCCGCAAGTGGATGCAGGCGCACGGCGCGCAGGCCCAGGTCGCCGCGCTGCCGGGCAGCATCAGCGTGAAGCTGCAGCGACTGCCGGCATGGGCGCTGGCGGACCTCGCGCGCACCGCGCGCACGCAATGGGCCGCGCGAGTGACCACGGCCAAGCTCAGGCTCGATCGCGACGGCACGCTGTCGGGAAACCTCGAGCTGCAGGCGTCGACTTCCCCGGGCGCATCCACCGCGCCGGACGCCGAGCAGGCGTCCGGCGATGCGTCCGCGGCGCCCGCCGAGGGCTCGAACCCATGAGCCGGGGCGGCTCGCGCTGGCCCTACGTGGCGGCCGTGCTGCTGGGCATCGCCTGGGCGTTCGTCGCGCACGCCCCGGCCAGCTGGGTTGCCGGCGCGACGGCGCGAATGTCGGGCGAGCGCGTGCTGTTGTGCGATGCCCGGGGCGACTGGCACGACGGCGCGGCGCGCGTCGTGCTCAGCGCCGGCCCGCAAGGGCGCACGTGGGCGCTGCTGCCCGGCGTGCTGCACTGGAACATCGGACTGCGCGACATCTGGCGCGGCGTGCTGAGCCTGCGCCTGCAGTGGCCGGGACTGGCGCAGGGGCCGCTGAGCTGGCAGGCCCGCGCCGGAATCGGGTCCTGGAGCGTGCGGCAGATCGCACCCGCGAGCTGGGAGGCGAGCCTTCCCGCCGTGCTGCTGCAGGGGCTGGGCACGCCGTGGAATACGCTGGCCCCGCGCGGCCTGGTGCGCCTGCGACTGCACCAGGCCGACCTCAGCTCGGCCGCCGGGCGCCTGCGCATGCAGGGCGACGTGCGCATCGACGCGCTGAACATGAGCTCGCGCCTGAGCACCATCGCTCCGCTGGGCAGCTACCGGCTCGGCATCACCGGCGACGGCCCGGCCGCGCTGGTGCGCCTGAGCACCCTCGAAGGACCCCTGGAACTCAGCGGCAGCGGGGTCTTCAACGGCGACCGGCTGCAATTCTCCGGCACCGCGCGCGCGGCTGCCGGGCAGCAACAGGCGCTGGCCACGCTACTGGGCCTGCTGGGCCAACCCGAGGGCGATCACGTACGCATCGCCCTGTGAATCCATTGGTATCGGACGAATCGCAATGAGCCCTACCCGCACCCGCAGCCACCTTCGCCCCGCCGCCCGCGGCGTTGCCCGCAGGGCCTTGACCGGGCTGGTCAGCGCCGCGCTGAGTGTCGCGCCGCTCGCCTCGGTGCATGCCGCGCCGACACAGGCGCGCGGCATGGAGCGCCATCGCGAGGCGCCCGCGCAGCCGCCGATGACCATCGACCTCGTGCATGCCGAGATCGCCAGCGCGGTGCAGGCGGTGGCGGCGGCGACCGGGCGCAATTTCATCGTCGACCCGCGGGTCAAGGGCCAGATCACGCTGCAATTCAAGACCCCCGTCTCGCCGGAGAAGGTCTACCTGGCGCTGCTGACGCAATTGCGCCTGGCCGGCTACGCCGTGGTCGAGCACGACGGCGTGTTCAAGGTCGTTCCCGAGGCCGACGCACGCCTGCAGACCACCCCGGTGGGAGTGGGCAACACGCTGTCGCGCATCCCCGGGCGCGGCGACCAGGTGGTGACCCAGGTCTTCGAGTTGCGCAACCAGGCGGCAAGCAACCTGCTGCCGGTGCTGCGCCCGCTGATCTCGCCCAACAACACCATCAACGTCGACCCCGGCAGCAACGCGCTGGTGATCACCGACTACGCCGACAACATGCGCAGGCTGGCGCGCATCATCGCCGGGCTCGACGTTCCCACGGGCAGCGAGGTGGACGTCGTGCCGTTGCACTACGCGGTGGCAGCGGACCTGGCACCCACGCTGGAAAAGCTCATCTCCCTGCAGGGCGGCTCGGACAGTCGCGCTCCGCAGGGGCGGGTTCCCACGCCCGCCGGCGTGTCATCGATCACCGGCATGCGCGCGGTGGTGCTGCCCGACACGAGCACGAACTCGCTGATCGTGCGCGCGGCCAACGGCGCGCAGCTGATGCAGATCGAGCAGATGATCCACAAGCTCGATCGGCCTTCGGCCGACAGCGACGACGCGATCCACGTCGTCTACCTGCACAACGCCAGCGCACCGTCGCTCGCCAAGGTGCTCGAAGGCGTGCTCGCGAACATGCAGAGCGGCGCGTCCGCCAACACCGGCTCGCTGCAGGAGACGGCACGCCAGTCGCTGGGCTCGGCCGCCGGCGGCGGGCGCTCGTTCAGCGGCGGCAGCACGGGCAGCAACAGCGGCAGCTCGTCGATGATGGGTGGCTATTCGGGCGGCTCGAGCGGGGGGCAGAGCAGCACGCTGGGCAGCACGCCGGACTTCGGGCCCGGCGCGGAAAGCCGCACGGTCGCGCTGCCGCAGGGGGGCTCGGTCTACGCCGACGTGGCGATGAATGCGCTGATCATCAACGCGCCCCCTCCGGTGTACCGCCAGCTCAAGAACGTGATCGCCAAGCTCGACGTGCGCCGGGTGCAGGTCTACGTGCAGGCCCTGATCGTCGAGATCGATGCCAACAAGGCCGCGCAGCTGGGCGTGCAGTGGCAATCCGCCATGGGCAGCGCCAGCAGCAACAACGCCGTGTTCGGCGGCACCAATTTCGGCAGCGGCGGATCCAACATCGTCAACCTGCAGGCGGCCATCGCCAGCGGCAACGCCGGCGCCGCGATCAGCAACGGCGTGCTGCCGCCCGGCGGCCTCAACATCGGCATCCTGCACAAGCTCGCCGGCGTGACCTCGCTCGGGCTGCTGGCCAACTTCCTGGAAAGCCACGACGGCGCCAACGTGCTCTCTCAGCCGAACCTGATGACCCTGGACAACGAGACGGCGAAGATCGTGGTCGGCCAGAACCTGCCGTTCTCCACCGGCTCCTACACGCAGACCGGCAGCAGCAGCAACCCGACGAACCCGTTCACGACCTACGAGCGCCGGGACGTCGGCCTGACGCTGCAGATCCGGCCGCAGGTCACCGCCGGCAACGTGATCAAGCTCGACGTGTTCACCGAGGATTCCACCGTGGCGCCGGCCTCCAACGCCGCGGCGGCGGCCGCCGCCGCGGGCGGCCTGTACGTGACCAACATGCGTTCCATCCGCACCTCGGTGCTGGTCGACAACGGCCAGACGCTGGTGCTGGGCGGGCTGATGAAGGACCAGGTCCAGCTCAACAACAGCAAGATCCCAGGGCTCGGCGACATCCCGCTGCTGGGCCTGTTGTTCGGCTCCAAGTCGCGCAGCGCGGCGAAGACCGACCTGATGGTGTTCCTGCGCCCGATCGTCGTGCGCGACGACGCGACCGGCAACTCGCTGACCACCGCCGAGTATCTGAAGGCGCAGCAGCAGGAGCGAGCGAACCAGTTGCCCCAATCCTTCGGCCTGCCGGACATGCCGGGGCCGGTGCTGCCCGACCTGGGCCCGGCGACTGCGCCGGCGGCGAAGCCCTGACGCCGGGGGCATGACCATGTCCGCGCGTTACCCGCTTCCCTACGCGTTCTGCCGCGACCAGGCCCTGCTGGCCGAGCGCGAAGGCGATGCCCTGCTGCTGTGGATCAGCGAAAGCACGCGCGCCGCGGGCATGGCCGAGGTGCAGCGCACGCACGCCGTCAGCCAGGTACAGCGCATCACGCAGGATGAACTGCTCGAGCGCATCGGCGTGGCCTACGCGTCGCGCGACGGCAGCGCGGCCGAGGTGGTCAGCGAGGTCGAGGGCGACGTCGACCTGTCGCGCCTGCTGCAGGACCTTCCCGCGGTGGAGGACCTGCTCGAGACCTCCGACGACGCGCCGATCATCCGCATGCTCAACGCACTGTTCACGCAGGCCGCGCGAGACAACGCCAGCGACATCCACGTCGAGCCCTTCGAGACCTCGTCGGTGGTGCGCTTCCGCGTCGACGGCACCTTGCACGACGTGGTGCGCCCGAACAAGGCGCTGCACGCGGCGATGATCTCCCGGGTGAAGATCCTCGCCCAGCTCGACATCGCGGAAAAGCGCCTGCCGCAGGACGGGCGCATCTCGCTGCGAATCGGCGGGCGCGCGCTGGACGTGCGCGTGTCCACGCTGCCCTGCGCGCACGGCGAGCGCGCGGTGCTGCGCCTGCTCGACAAGTCCGCCGCGCGCCTGGACCTGCGCGCCGTCGGCATGGCCGAGCCGATGCTCGAGCGCTTCGACGCGCTGGTGCGCCACCCGCACGGGCTGCTGCTGGTCACCGGGCCCACCGGCAGCGGCAAGACGACCACGCTGTACTCCACGCTGGCGCGCCTGGACGCCACGCAGATGAACATCATGACCGTCGAGGACCCGGTCGAGTACGACCTGGCCGGGATCGGGCAGACCCAGGTCAATCCGCGCATCGAGCTGACCTTCGCGCGGGCGCTGCGCGCGATCCTGCGCCAGGACCCGGACGTGGTGATGATCGGCGAGATCCGCGACTACGAGACCGCGCAGATCGCGATCCAGGCCTCGCTGACCGGGCACCTGGTGCTGGCCACGCTGCACACCAACGATTCGCCGTCGGCCATCACCCGACTGGTCGACATGGGCGTCGAGCCCTTCCTGCTGGCGTCCTCGCTGCTCGGCGTGCTGGCACAGCGCCTGGTACGCAGGTTGTGCCCGCAGTGCCGCACGCCGGCAAGCGACGGCCCGGGCTTCGTGGCCGAAGGCTGCGCCGCCTGCAACCACACCGGCTACCGCGGGCGCACCGGAGTGTTCGAGCTGCTGCATGCCGACGACGCGATCCGCGCGGCGGTGCACGAGCGCGCCTCCGAAGCCGAGCTGCGCCGGCTTGCCGTGCAGGCCGGCATGCGCAACATGCGCGACGACGGCATGCGCTGGGTCGACGCGGGCCAGACCTCGCTGGCCGAGCTGGTGCGCGTGACGCGCGAGTGAGCGAGGTCCGCCGATGCCTGCCTACCGCTTCACCGCCCTCGACGCCGCCGCCGCCGAGCAGCAAGGCGTGCTGGAGGCCGACAGCGCGCGC
Source organism: Pseudomonadota bacterium (assembly GCA_021841865.1). Taxonomy (GTDB): domain Bacteria; phylum Pseudomonadota; class Gammaproteobacteria; order Burkholderiales; family Burkholderiaceae_C; genus Thiomonas_A. The sequence goes on along the minus strand of JAKCDM010000044.1, from coordinate 7,554 downwards.
GGCGCACGCACGATGCTGCGGGCGCGCGGACTGATTCCGCTTCAGGTCGAGCCCATCGTCGCCGACGGCCCGTCGTCGGCCACGCGGCGTTTCGGGCGCCGGCGCCTGAACGCCCAGGAGCTGGCGTTGCTGACCCGCCAGATGTCGGGCCTGCTGGTGTCGGGCCTGCCGCTGGAGCGCGCGCTGGGCGCGCTGGCCGACGATGCCGACCGCTCGGAGATCTCCGACCTGCTGCAGGGCGTGAAGAGCGAGGTCGCCGGCGGCCACAGCCTTTCGGCCGCGCTGGGCCAGCACCCGCGCGAATTCTCCGATGTGTACCGCGCGCTGGTCGCCGCCGGCGAGGACAGCGGCGATCTCGGCTCCGTGCTGGGCAGCCTGGCCGACTACCTGGAGAGCAGCCAGCAACTGCGCGCGAAGCTGGTGCAGGCGATCGCCTATCCGGTGATCGTCGTGCTGGTGGCCATCGCCGTCATCGTGCTGCTGCTGACCTACGTCGTGCCGCAGGTCGTGGGCGTGTTCCAGGGCGCGCACCAGAAGCTGCCCATGCTGACCGTGGGCCTGATCGCGCTGAGCAGTTTCATGCGCAGCTGGGGCTGGCTGCTGGGCCTCGCGCTGCTGCTCGGAGGCGTCGTGCTGCGCCAGGCGCTGCGCCTGCCCGGCCCGCGCGCGGCCTTCGACGCGTCGATGCTGCGCATGCCGCAGCTCGGGCGACTGATCCGCGGGCTCAACACCGCGCGCTTCGCGTCCACGCTGGCCATTCTCACGGCGGCCGGGGTGCCGATCCTGCGCGCCTTGCAGGCTGCCATCGACACCGTGTCCAACAGCGTGCTCAAGGCCGACGCGCAGGAAGCGCTGGCGCTGCTGCGCGAGGGTTCGTCGCTGGCGTCGGCGCTGAGCCTGCACCGCCGATTCCCGCCGGTGTTGCTGACCTTCATCCGCCTCGGCGAGCAGACCGGCACGCTGCCCGACATGCTGCAGCGCGCGGCGACGCAGCACTCGCAGGAAGTGCAACGCCGCGCGTTCACGCTGGTGACCATTCTCGAACCCCTGCTGATCCTGGGCATGGGGGTGATCGTCCTGCTCATCGTGCTGGCCGTCATGATGCCGATCATCCAGATGAACAACCTGGTCAAGTAAGGCCCGGGCCACCCCATGCGCAAGCTGCCCTCCCTGCCCTCGCTGCCCTACCCGCAACTGCTCGGCCTGCTGCTGGCGTCGGCTTGCGTCGCCGTCGGCCTGCAATGGGGCCTGCGCCTGAACGCGCTGCGCGGTGACTCCGCGCCGGCGCCGTTCAGCGCGGGGCCGACGCCTGCGCAGCGCGCGACGGCCGCGGGGGGATTGTTCGGCGCCGCGCCGCCGACGGCCGGCCCCGCCGTACCGCAATATCGCCTGCTGGGGGTGATCGGCGGCGGCACGCATGCCGGAGCGGCGCTGATCGGCAGGGGCGATGCCCCGGCCCAGGCCTACGCCATCGGCGCGCAGATCGAACCCGGCCTGCGTCTGGTCGAAACCTCCTTCGGCAGCGCGGTCCTGCAGCGCGACGGGGTTCGCACCACCTTGCACACGCGGCGCGCCGACGACCCCGGCACGGCGCGGCGCGCGCCGCCACGCGCGGGGGCCGAAGGCGCGCCGCCTGCACTCCCGGAAGGCGAATCGGCGGCAGCCGAGGCGGCGCGGATGCGCGAACTCGCCGGTCACTGACAAGGTGAGCCCCCGCGTCCCGGGGGGATGCGGCGAACGCCACGCCGCTGTCATCAAGTTGCAGCTTGCGTTTCTTACAAAGCGTAGCGGGCGCAACATCGCGTGACAAAACGCACGCGCCCGTTGCCGACAAACCATTCGTGAGGATGACCATGAAACGCAAGAGTCTTGCCGCGCTGCTCGGCGCAATGTTCCTGGCCTGCGGCGTCGCCCAGGCCGACGAGGGCCCGGTTCCCGCCGGGGTGCCGCACCTGGACCATGTCTGGGTGATCATGATGGAGAACGAACCCTTCAACGCCGAGATCGGCAACCCCGACGTCCCGTTCATCAACCAGCTGGCGAGGACGGCGAACGTCGCCACCAACTACTACGGTGTCGGCCACCCCAGCCTGACCAACTACCTGGAAGTGGTGGGTGGCTCCAACTTCGGCGTGCGCAGCGACAACATGCCTGACTGGCACAACGCGTCGTGCTCGCCCAACATCGCCACCGGCGTGCCGAACCTGGACGTGGCGGCTCCGGCCGGCCAGCCCAAGGTGATCTGCCCGATCCGCGGTACCGGCGTGGACGCCGCGACCCCGGCCATCGACTATGTCAACGAGGTCTACCCGGTCGGCTCGGGCGTGCCCGGCAACCCGGCGACCGGCTCGTGGGACCTGGACGGCACCGTCGGCTTCGCCGCCGCCCCGACCGTGGGCAAGACCATCGCCGAACAGCTCATGGCCGCCGGCAAGACCTGGAAGAGCTACCAGCAGAACCTGCCGCTGGCGGGCGCCGACAACGTCGACTACAGCGACGGGGTGTTCGTCAACGCCAACGACAGCGGCTCGCTGCTGAGCAGCCCGACCCCGGCCGGCTCGATGGTCCAGCTGTACGCGGCCAAGCACAACCCCTTCGTGTACTTCCGCGACATCCAGGAAAGCTCTGCGCTGCGCGACAACATCGTCGGATTCGGCGGAGTCGACGGGCTGTACGGCGACCTGCGCAGCGGCCACGTGCCGAACTTCTCGTTCATCGCCCCCAACCAGTGCAACGACCAGCACGGCAAGGGCAACGCGGGTGCCGACTGCACCGGCGCGGCGCTGATGTACCGCGGCGACGCGATGGTCAGGAAGCTGGTGCAGTCCATCCAGTCCTCGCCGGCCTGGCGCCAGGGCCACAACGCGATCGTCGTCACCTGGGACGAGAACGACTACGGGGTCAACGAGCCCAACAAGGTGCTGACCATGGTGATCAACAACCACCCGGGGCGCCGAGTGGTGGACAACACCTTCTACAGCCATTTCTCGCTGCTGCGCACCATCGAGGGTGGCCTGGGACTGCCTTGCCTGAACCACGCGTGTGACGCGCAGACCGCGACCATGGGCGCGCTGTTCGGCGGCGACTCCGATCGCGACGAGCACCGCGCACGCCGCTGATCCACGGCTTGACGCCGCGCCCCACCGGCGCGGCCGGGGCGCGGGCTCCTAGGCCCGCGCCTTCTCGGTTAAGCTGGGCGCGACGTCCACGCAGCGTGCCCCCATGAACCCGCCCGAACCGCCAACGCCCGAGGCCTGCGCGCAGGCCGACGCCGCCGCGCCGCAAAAGCTGGTGGTGGCCATCTCGTCGCGCGCGCTGTTCGACTTCGAGGAAGAGAACCGGGTTTTCGAGACCGCCGACGACACGGCCTACATGCAGCTGCAACTCGAGCGCCTGGACGTGCCGGCGTCGCCCGGGGTCGCGCTGCAGCTGGTGCGCAAGCTGCTGGCCTTCAACACCAGCGATGCCGAGCGCGACCGCGTCGAGGTCGTGCTGCTGTCGCGCAACGACCCGGTATCGGGCCTGCGGGTCTTCCGCTCGGCGCAGCATCACGCAACCGCCATCGAGCGCGGCGTGTTCACGCGCGGGAGACCGCCTTACCACTATCTGCGCGCGCTGGGCGCGAGGCTGTTCCTGTCGACCAACACCGACGACGTGCGCGCCGCGCTGGCCGCGGGCTTCCCGGCGGCGCAGGTCTATCCGCAGTCGGTACGAGCAGGCGAGGCGCATCCGCATGAAGTGCGAATCGCCTTCGACGGCGACGCGGTGCTGTTCTCCGACGAGGCCGAGCGCGTCTACCAGCGCGAGGGACTTCCTGGCTTCACCCGCCACGAGACGCGCAAGGCCCTGCTGCCGCTGCCGCCGGGTCCGTTCAAGCCGCTGCTCGAGGCACTGCACCGGTTGCAGCAGGCAGCCACCAGCGGCGCGGTGTCGATGCGACTGCGCACCGCGCTGGTCACCGCGCGCAGCGCCCCCGCGCACGAGCGCGCGATTCGCACCCTGATGGCGTGGAACATCGCGGTCGACGAGGCGATGTTCCTCGGCGGGCTGGACAAGGGGCCGTTCCTGCGCGAGTTCCAGCCCGACTTCTTTTTCGACGACCAGACCGGACATGTCGAATCGGCGGCGCGCCACGTGCCCGCCGGACGCGTGCATTCGGGCGTGCACGACAAGCCCTGATGCCGGACTTGCGATAATCCCACCCATGCACGCTCGGTTCACCCTCCTGAACACCCCCGGCCGCACGTCCCTGCGATGGCGCGGCGCCGTGGGGGAGGCCTGGCACTGGCGCAAGCCAGCCGCCTGAAGCCCTCCCCCGCCCCACGATCCGCCGCCCGCGCAGGGCCCCGCGACCCACCCGGCCCGCGGGCCGCGCCGGCGCCACGCATGGCTGCAGCCCCAGGAGTGTCCGAACATGCTGCTGATGATTGACAATTACGACAGTTTCACCTTCAACCTGGTGCAATACCTGGGCGAACTCGGCCAGGACGTGCACACCGTGCGCAACGACGAACTCGGCGTGGGCGACATCGAGCGCCTGGCCCCCGAGCGCATCGTGATCTCTCCCGGGCCTTGCTCTCCGGCCGAGGCCGGCATCAGCGTCGAGGTGCTGCGGCATTTCGCCGGCAGGCTGCCGATGCTGGGCGTATGCCTCGGGCACCAGGCCATTGCCGCGGCGTTCGGCGGGCGCGTGGTACGCGCGCGAACGATCATGCACGGCAAGACCAGTTCCATCGAGCACGACGGGCGCGGCGTGTTCAGCGGCCTGCCCAGCCCCTACACCGTGGTGCGCTACCACTCGCTGGCCATCGATGCCGACAGCCTGCCGGACTGCCTCGAGGTGTCGGCGCGCACCGACGACGGCGAGATCATGGGCGTGCGGCATCGCCAGCACGCGATCGAGGGTGTGCAGTTCCACCCCGAATCCATCGAAAGCGAGCACGGCCACCGGCTGCTGCGCAATTTCCTCGACATGCCCAGCCGCTGAAAGGCCCACGCCGCAATGACCATCACGAATCAGGAAGCGTTGGTGCGCGTGATCGAGCACCGCGAGATCTTCCACGACGAAATGCTCGCCCTCATGCGGCGCATCATGACCGGCGACATGTCCCCGGTGATGATCGCAGCGCTGATCGCCGGACTGCGCGTGAAAAAGGAAACCGTCGGCGAGATCACCGCGGCCGCGATGGTGATGCGCGAGTTCGCCACCAAGGTGCCGGTGGCCGACACCGCCCACCTGGTCGACATCGTCGGCACCGGTGGCGACAGCGCGCACACCTTCAACATCTCCACCACCAGCATGTTCGTCGCCGCAGCCGCCGGCGCGCGGGTTGCCAAGCACGGCGGACGCAGCGTGAGCTCGTCGTCGGGCTCGGCCGACGTCGTCGAGGCGCTCGGCGCGCAATTGCAGCTGGGCCCCGAGCAGGTCGCGCAATGCCTGCGCGACACCGGCATCGGCTTCATGTTCGCCCCCAACCATCACAGCGCGATGAAGTACGCCGCGCCGGTGCGCAAGGAACTGGGGGTACGCACGCTGTTCAACATCCTGGGGCCGCTGACCAACCCGGCCGACGCCCCGAACCAGTTGCTGGGCGTGTTCCACCCCGACCTCGTCGGCATCCTGGTGCGCGTGCTGCAGCGCCTGGGCAGCCAGCACGTGCTGGTCGTGCACGGAGCCGCCGACGGACTCGACGAGATCTCGCTGTGCGGCCCCACGCTGGTCGGCGAACTGCGCGAGGGCCAGGTCCGCGAGTACACCGTGCGGCCGGCCGACTTCGGACTGCGCAGCTGTGAACTGCAAGAGCTGCAGGTGGCGTCCCCGGCCGAGTCGGTGGCGCGAGTGCGCGAAGTGCTCGACGACCGGCCCGGGCCGGCTCGCGACGTGGTGCTGCTCAACGCCGGTTTCGCGCTGTATGCCGCCGACGTCGCCGCCAGCGCCGCCGACGGCGTGGAACTGGCGCGGCGCGCGCTGGCCGACGGCAGCGCGAAAGCCCGCCTGGCGCAGTTCGTCGCCTGCACCCGCCGCCTGGCTGGCGCCGCCTGAGCCTGGAGAGCGCGACATGAGCGACATCCTGCAACGCATCCTGGCCACCAAGGCGCGCGAGGTCGACGCTGCGCGCGCCGCGCTCCCGCTCGCCGAACTCGAACAGCGCGCGCGCCGCCGCGGCGACGCACCACGCGGCTTCGCCGCGGCACTGCGGCGCAACATCGACGCCGGACGCGCGGGCGTGATCGCCGAGGTCAAGAAGGCCAGCCCTTCCAAGGGCCTGCTGCGCGCCGATTTCCAGCCCGCCGGGATCGCCCGCGCCTATGCCGCGGGCGGCGCCGCCTGTCTGTCGGTGCTGACCGACCGCGAGTATTTCCAGGGCTCGCCCGATTACCTGCGCGAGGCCCGCGCAGCCTGCGAGCTGCCGGTGCTGCGCAAGGACTTCCTCGTCGACCCCTACCAGGTGTTCGAGGCGGCGGCGATGGGCGCCGACTGCGTGCTGCTGATCGCCGCTGCGCTGGACGACGCGCGCATGGTCGAACTCGAGGATTGCGCGGTCGGGCTGGGACTCGACGTGCTGGTCGAGGTCCACGACGGCGACGAACTCGAGCGCGCGCTGCGCCTGCGCACACCGCTGCTGGGCATCAACAATCGCGACCTGCGCAGCTTCCAGACCCGGCTGGAGACCACGCTGGACCTGCTGCCGCGGGTTCCCCCCGAGCGGATCGTGGTCACGGAAAGCGGCATTGCGTCGGCCGCCGACGTCGCGCGCATGCGCTCGCACGGGGTGCATGCCTTTCTGGTCGGCGAGGCCTTCATGCGCCGCGCCGACCCCGGCGCCGCGCTGCGCGAGCTGTTCGGAGATGCCGTGGCTCCCGCGACGCAACATGGCTCTTGACAAACACCTCCGATGCCTGGAAAATTTTAGGTTCGCCTCGGAGGGGTGCCCGAGTGGCTAAAGGGGGCAGACTGTAAATCTGTTGGCTTACGCCTACGTTGGTTCGAATCCAACCTCCTCCACCAGGATGCACGACCCGAGCTCCAAGGGAGCTCGGGGGAAGTACAAGGTTTGAAGGCGGCAGGCAACCGATTCGGGATTTCGTTTTTCGGTGGCAGGTCGCAGCAGCAAGGTCACGGTAGCAAAAGGTTCACAAGAGGTTCACAAAAGGTTCGCAGCGGTTCGCAGCTTTCGTTCTACGAGTTCGGTTTCGCGCCGGTATGTCGCTTGGGCATGCTGCCGTCGCGGGAGTAGTTCAATGGTAGAACCTCAGCCTTCCAAGCTGATGGCGCGGGTTCGATTCCCGTCTCCCGCTCCAAGCTGCCAGGGTACGACCGTGCCGCGAGCAGAACCCGCAGGAACACGCCCATGTGGCTCAGTGGTAGAGCACTCCCTTGGTAAGGGAGAGGTCGCGGGTCCGATTCCCGCCATGGGCACCATTTATTCTTAGTCTCACCCCCACGGTTTTCAGGAGCATTCATCATGGCGAAGAGCAAATTCGAGCGGACCAAGCCCCATGTGAACGTGGGGACGATCGGTCACGTGGACCACGGCAAGACGACGCTGACGG
>JAKCDM010000163.1 GCA_021841865.1 Pseudomonadota bacterium | reverse complement strand
CCGAGCTGTACCCGGGCCGCGCCACGCCGCAGGGCGCAGCCGCCGACCCCCAGGCACGGGCGGCGATCCTGCAGGGCGCCGTCAACGACGCGCTGCAATCGGCACGCGACCTCGTGCTGCGCGAAGGACACGGAGCGCGCGATGCGCTGTGGACCCACATGCTGCTGCTGAGCCTGGACCTGTTCGAGGCCCAGCTGGCGGCGCAGACCGACTCCGCGCCGCTGCGCGAGACCTTCGACGGCTCCGACATCCTGGAGCTGCTCGGCGGCGGAATGCAGCGCGCCGCCGATACCCTCGACGCGCTGGCGCTGGCCCTGCTGCACGACACCGACATGCACGCCCGCCCGCCGTTGCCCCAGCGCTGGGACGACGTGCAGCAGCGCGCGGCGCGGTGGCTGGCCGGACATGCCGACAGCGACCTGCTGCAGGCCCGCGACATGCTCGACGGACTGTTGCACAACCTGCGCCAGGCCGATCGCCTGATCGGGCAGCTGCACGCGGCCTACGCCATGCGCCGCTCGCCTCCGGGCTTCGAGGACCTTCCCGACGCGCGCCTGTTCATCAGCGCGTGGAGCTACGCGCCGCGCCAGGTGCTGTCGCACCTGCGGCTGGGCTCGCCGATATTCCGGCACGCCGTGCGCCTCGGGCTCGCGCTGGGCTGCTCGCTGCTGCTGGCGCGCCTGCTGTTCTCGCACCAGACCCACGACTACTGGGTCGCGCTGACCATCGCCGTGATCCTGCGCCCGAACTACGGAGTGACCCGCCAGCGCATACGCGACCGTCTGCTCGGCACGGTGCTCGGCTGCGTGCTGGTGGCCGGCTTTCTCGCACTGCAGCCCGGGCTGGCGTGGATGCTCGTGGCGCTGTTCCTGGCCATGGCGCTGGCCCGCACCTTCGTCACCACCCATTACCGCTTCACCGCGATGGCCGGCAGCGTGCTGGCCTTGCTGCTCGCGCACCTGCTGCAGGAGAACACGCATTTCCTGGTGCAGCAGCGCCTGCTGGATACCGCCGTGGGCGCCGCGCTGGCATGGGGTTTCAGCCATGTGCTGCCGCGCTGGGAATACCTCGACGCGCCGCGCCAGCTGCGCGCCCTGCTCGATGCGCTGCGCCGATACGCCGACGTGGCGCTGGCGCACACTCCCCCCGCGGAGCGCCAGTTCCGGCTGGCGCGCAAGCACCTGTTCGACACCTTGGCGAGCATGACCGGCCTGTACGGCCGCATGCTCGAGGAGCCCCAGGCGCGGCGCCGCACGCCGAGCGAACTGGGGGAGATCATCACCCACGCCTACCTGCTGGCCTCCCACCTGGCTTCGTTTCGCCTGTTGCGCGCGCAGTTGCAGCCGCAGGGGCGCATCGACGAAAGCTCGCTGAACTGGATCGACACCAGCCGCGAGCGGGTGTTGCGACGCCTTGCCCCGACGGCAAGCGCCGAGTCCGGGCCGCCCGCCGACTGGGTGTCGAGCGGAGACCCGGTGCTGGCTCGCCTGGCGCTGATCGGCCGGGAGGCGGCGCGCATCGGGCAGATCCGCGAGCGCATGCAACGCGAAACCCGCCCGGCGGAGGCGCGCGCGCGCACGTCGGGCTGAAGCAGCGCCGGCCCGGCCGCGCCACCTCACGCCGCCTCGCGTCACCTCACGCAGAATTCGCGCCGGCTTCGCCCGTCCGCTGCGCGGGAGCCTGATAGGCTGCCTGCATGCCTGTGAAACACCTCGCTTCGCCGGCCCGGGCCGGCACGCGCGCGCTGCCGGCACTGCGGCCGGCACTCGCGCTGGCAGTGGGAATGGGACTGGCGCTGGGACTCGGCGTGGCGCACGGCGCCCGCGCGGCGGCGATCGCGACGCCGGCACGGCCCGAGCCGGCGCAGCTTTCGCACCTGATCGCCGGGGGCCGGACACGGCACTGCGTGGCGGCCGGCGAGACCCTGCTGTCGATCGCCGCGCGCTACGGCGAACCCCTGTCGAGACTGCTGCGCGACAACCAGCTCGACGTCCGCGCCGCGCTGCATCCGGGGCGCTGCCTGCGCATCGACAACCCGCATATCGTCCCCGCCCCGGCGCCGCCGGACGGCGTGCTGATCGACATTCCCCAGCGCATGTTGTTCCGCTGGCATCACGGCGAGCTGGCGGCGGCCTATCCCGTCGCCGTGGGCCGCCCCGACTGGCCGACCCCGGTCGGCGACTTCCGCGTCGCGCAGCGCAGACGCGACCCGATCTGGTACGTGCCGCCATCGATCCAGGAAGAGCAGCGGCGCAAGGGCCAGCCCGTGCGGCGGGAGGTGCCCAGCGGACCCGACAACCCGCTGGGCCACTCGTGGATCGGACTGGACCTTCGCGGCTACGGGATCCACGGCACGAATGCCCCGGCCAGCATCTACAGCTTTCGCACCCATGGCTGCATCCGCCTGCAGGACGACCACGCCACCGAGCTGTTCCAGGCCGTGCAGCCGGGCACGCCGGTGCGCATCGTCTACCGCACCTGGCTGCTCGCCGAATTGCCCGACGGCAGCCTGTGGCTCGAATCCGACCCCGACATCTACGCGCGCTCGGTTCGCGGCGACGACCTGCGGCAGCTGCAGGGCCTCGCCGAACGCCATGGACTGCAGGCACGCATCGACTGGAATCTGGCCCGGCAGGTGCTGTCGCGCAAGGCCGGCATCGCCGAGCCCGTGGGCCTGACGCAAGCGTCGATGCAGCCGCAGGGCCCCTGCTGCGCGGCGAGCGCTTCGGCGCGCCCGGCTTCCTGACCCATCGGGCGCGCGGCGAACACCCGCGCAGGCATGTGGAGAGCCGAACCTGGCGTAGCATCGCCGGCTTCGACCCAGATCCATGCGCCCGCCCGCGCGGGCGCGCAACTTGCGCATGAACCCCTCAGATCCTGCCTGCCCGGCGCGCCGACGCCTGCTGGGCATCGGCGCCGCCGGGCTGGCGCTGGCCGGCGCGGCAGCACGTCCAGCCGACGCCATGCCGCCGCCGCGCACCGCGTCGGGCGCTCGCAGCCTGGCCTTCGAGAACCTGCACACCGGGGAGACCCTGCGCACGGTGTACTGGGAACAGGGGCGCTACCTGAGCCAACCGCTGCGCGACATCGAGTACCTGCTGCGCGACTTCCGCACCGGGCAGCAGCATCCGATCGACGTCGCGCTGCTCGACCTGCTGCACTCGATGGGACGCCAGCTCGACTGCACGCGCCCGATCCAGTTGATCAGCGGCTATCGCTCACCGGCGACCAACGCCGCGCTGCGCGCACGCAGCCATGGCGTGGCGCGCTCGAGCCTGCACATGCAGGGAATGGCCAGCGACATCCGCATCCCCGGGCGGGACTTGCGACATGTGCGCGACCTCGCCTGGTCCCTGGGCCGCGGCGGCGTGGGTTTTTACCCGCACTCGAACTTCGTCCATGTCGACGTCGGCGCGGTTCGGCGCTGGAACGGTGTGTAAACCCTGGTCACGGCGCTGAATCTGGGTTATGATGCTGGGCTTTCGGGGGTATAGCTCAGTTGGTAGAGCAGCTGACTCTTAATCAGTAGGTCCAAGGTTCGAATCCTTGTGCCCCCACCAAACAAAATCAACGGCTTAGGCGCTCAGGCACCTAGGCCGTTGTCGCATGTGTGCGAGTCGTGTAGGCGCTGTGTAGACGGCAGCGCGCAACACAGGGCCTTGAACCTGGCTGCAAGCCCCGTGACCAGCCGGCAGCTTGGCGTCGCAGCCGGCTGCCCCGGTGGACGTGGCGGGTGTTGGACACGCCCCACGTTCAGCACATGACCATGCCGCTCCAACGGCCGGGACACAGGGCGGAAAATTGCTCCTGCCCCTTGGCGTTCAGGGCATTGGCCATAACAAGGTCTCGTGCGGCTCTTGCCACGTGGCATGCGTGCCGAAGAGCGTCAGATGGGATCTGTGCGAGTCCCGTCAAGGTGTAACAGGCGTTGACCCCTGAGAGGGGCGATACCTATAGTCACCCCCACTCGAGTGTCGGCGCTAGTTGCCGCCTCGACCCAGTCATCCCGCCCTTGGCAGTACGCCACCCGCCTATCCAGGGTGAGCCGAACCCAAGGGCGTTTTCTTTCACGGGGTTTGCATGCCAACGGCGATCCTGATAGACGGTGCGTTCTTCATCAAGCGTTTTCGCAGGATCGAGCCGCACAACGCGAACAATGCGCAGCGCGCCGTCGAGGTGGCCTTTCGCTGGGCGGTCGCCCACCTGAATGAGGGCAACGGACGCGACGGCAGCAAGATCCGGCACGACCTCTACCGCATTTTCTTCTACGACTGCCCGCCGCTAGAGCTGAAGCTGCACCACCCGATCACGAAGAGGTCCGTCGACCTGAAGAACTCGCACGAGGCCCGTTTCCGCCGGAAACTGCACGAGCTGCTGAAGGCGCGCCGAAAGGTCGCGCTGCGCCTAGGCCACTTGGCCACGAACGCAGGTGCGCACTGGACAGTCGCGCCGGCGCTGCTGCAAGATCTGCTCAAGGGCAAGAAGCGCCTGGAGGAGCTTGAAGAATCGGACGTATTCCCGGCTGGCCGCCAGAAAGGCGTAGACATGCGCATCGGGGTCGACATCGCCTCGCTGGCGTTCAAGCGTCAGGTCGATCAAATCGTGTTGATCGCGGGGGATGCCGATTTCGTCCCTGCGGCAAAGCTCGCGCGCCGGGAGGGGATCGACTTCGTGCTCGACCCGATGTGGCAGTCGATCCCACCGAGCCTGAACGAGCACATCGACGGCTTGCGTTCGACGTGCCCGCGTCCCGTGGTGCAGCCCCAGGATCCGGACTCTGGCGGTCTTGGTGGGGCCAGCGTCAGCGCTGCCGCCTTGCCACCCGTGCAGGACATTCCGGAGCCGGGGTCGTCGGCTAAATAGCCTTTTCCAGTTCGTCGACGGCGCCCTCGATGACGCCGCCCAGGATGGAAGCTGCGACCACCAGCCCATCCGCGGCGTCCCGGCTCAGCGCGATGCCGCAGAGCTGCGCTCGCTCGGGGCCGACCATCCAGGGTTGCTTGCGGGGCCCGTGAAGAAACCCCAGGTCCCAGTGCTCGGCCCCAGGCTCGGCATCCAGCGTGGCCGGCGCCGTGCCTTCCAGGTCGACGTGAATGCCCAGCGCCTCGGGGGCGGCCGCGTGCGCTGCCGCTTCGCTGCCGGCCTCACCCTGGCCAATCAGCTCGCCAGTGCCCTCCCGCAGCAAGCGCCAGCACCACGCGGCAGGCGGAGCTGGCCACGCAGTTGCGCGGTTCCACGCGACACGCGCGTTGGGTAGCATGCGCGTCACTGGCGCGTGCGCCGCTTCTGCCCGACCCCTTCCATGTCCCGACCCATACTCGTCACCGGCGGCGCCGGCTACATCGGCTCCCATACCTGCGTTGCGTTGATCGAGGCAGGCTACACGCCGCTGGTGCTGGACAACCTGTGCAACAGCAGCGCCGAGTC
>JAKCDM010000043.1 GCA_021841865.1 Pseudomonadota bacterium | reverse complement strand
CGGTGATGTCGACGTCGACCCAGCCGGTGAATCGGTTCTCCTGGTTCCAGGTCGATTCACCGTGTCGAATCATGACGAGTTTGTGCATGGTCGGAGGGCGCGCTCGCGGCGCGCATGCGAGAGGATGGAAACGGTGCGCAAAATGGCAGTTGTGTCGCGCGGCGCGGCGACCTCTGCCGCTCGGGGCAGGATCGCGCGCAGGCGCGGCCGTGCATCCGGGCACGGCAATCCTCTATCGTAGTGGACGCGCCACGCGCATCGGGCAGGCTGATGTCGAACTTCCTAGAATGTTGTATTCAGCTCATACCCGGTGGAGTGCATCTTGAAGTTCGTGATCGACAACCTGGCGCTGATCGCCATCGCCGTGATTTCCGGCGGCATGCTGCTGTGGACCTCGTTTTCCCGTGGCAGCAGCTCCGGCGGCGTGTCGGCCGCCGAGGCCGTTCGCCTGATGAACCGCGAGAAGGGCGTGCTGATCGACGTGTGCGAGCCGTCCGAGCACGCGGCCGGGCATTGCGTCGGCTCGCGCAACATTCCGCTGGGCGAGCTCGAGAAGCGCGTCGCCGAGCTGCCCAAGAACAAGCAGCTTCCGGTGCTGCTGATGTGCCAGAGCGGAGCCCGCTCCGGTCGTGCCGCGGCGACGCTGCGCAAGCTCGGCTACGAGCGCGCGCTTGCCGTCAACGGCGGGCTGCGCGCGTGGCGCGAGGCCGGCCTGCCGGTCGAGAAGGCCTGAAACCAGGGAGTCCGTCCGTCATGTCCCATCCCACGGTGCGCATGTACACCACCGCTGTCTGCCCCTACTGCCTGCGCGCCAAGGACCTGCTGCGCCGCCGCGGGGTGGAGCACATCCAGGAAATTCGCATCGACCTGGATCCCCAGGCGCGCGACACCATGATGCGAGTCACCGGGCGCCGCACCGTGCCGCAGATCTACATCGGCGAGACCCACGTCGGCGGCTGCGACGACCTGTACGCGCTCGACTCGGCCGGCAAGCTGCAGCCGCTGCTGCAGGCATCGGCTGCCTGAGCGGCGGCCGCCGGCAGTCCCCCGCCGGCGCGGCGGGCCGCGCGGCGGCTCCTACAATGCCCGGGCACCGTCGCGACGACGGTGCGATGCGTGGCGCGCGCCCCGAGGGCGTGCGCCGGCCGAAGTTCAACCCAGTCTGGAGTCTGTCTGCATGAGCACGCCCAACCCCGCGGAAGCCGCACAACAACGCCAACCGATTTTTGCGTTGCAGCGTTGTTATCTGAAGGATCTTTCGCTGGAACAACCAAACTCCCCGCAGATCCTGCTGGAGCAAGCGCAGCCCACGGTGGATGTGCAGATGAACCTGGAATCGCAGAACCTGGCCGACGGCGTGGTCGAGGTGTGCGTGACCGCCACCATCACCGCGCGCATCGACCAGCGCACGCTGTTCCTCGTCGAGGGCAAGCAGGCGGGCATTTTCGAGATGCGCAACGTCCCCGAGGAGCACGCCGAGCTGCTGCTGGGAATCGCCTGTCCGCAGACCGTGTACCCGTACCTGCGGGCCAACCTGGCCGACGTGATCACCCGCGCTGGCTTCCCGCCGGTGCATCTGGCGGAAATCAACTTCCAGGCCATGTTCGAGGCGCAGCGCGCGCAGCAGGGCTCCGAGGCGCAGCAGCCGGCAGCCGGCCCGACGCTGAACTGATGTCCACGACCGCCCCCCGCGCCAGGCTGCGATCGCCATGCTGAAGCCGGGCATGCCGCTGGCCGTGCTGGGGGCCGGCGCCTGGGGCAGCGCGCTTGCCGTGCACGCCAGCGCGCGCAACGACGTGCTGCTGTGGGCGCGCGACCCGGCGCAGCTGCAGCAGATGCGTCGCAGGGGCGAGAACACCCGCTACCTGCCGGGAGTCGAGTTTCCCGAGTCCCTGCGCCTGTGCGACGACCTCGCCGACGCGCTGCAGCACGCCGCCGGCGGCCTCGTCGTGCTGGCCGTCACGGTGGCCGGGCTGCGCGGCATGGCGCAGGCGCTGCGCGAGGCCTGGACCCGCGCCGGCGTGGCGGGCGCGCCGGGCGTGCTGATCCTGGCCAAGGGCTTCGAGCGCGACAGCGCGCTGCTGCCGCACCAGGTGGTCGCGCAGGTGTTCGGCGACTGGCAGCAGCGCCCGCAGGTGGGCGTGTTGTCCGGGCCCAGTTTCGCGCTGGAGGTCGCTCGCGGCCTGCCGGTGGCGCTGGTGGCCGCCGCGCCTTCGCAGCTCGCGGCGACTGCCGTGCGGGCACTGCACGGCGGCAGCATGCGCGTGTACGCCAGCGACGACCTGACCGGCGTGGCCGTCGGCGGCGCGGTGAAGAACGTGCTGGCCATCGCCTGTGGCGTCAGCGACGGGCTGCGCCAGGGCGCCAATGCGCGTGCCGCGCTGGTCACTCGCGGGCTGGCCGAGATGGCCCGCCTGGGCCTCGCCCTCGGCGGGCGCCAGGAGACCTTCATGGGCCTGAGCGGGCTGGGGGACCTCGTGCTGACCTGCACCGGCGAGTTGTCGCGCAATCGGCGGGTCGGGCTGCAACTGGCCGCCGGCAAGGACCTGCAGGCGGTGGTGCGCGAGCTCGGGCATGTCGCCGAGGGCGTGCACACCGCGCGCACAGTGCTGGAACTGGCGCGCGCCCACGAGGTGGACATGCCCATCACCGAACAGGTGTGCGCGCTGCTCGAGCAGCGCATCGACGCCGTCGCGGCGCTGGGCGCGCTGCTGGCGCGCGAGGCTCGTTCCGAGTCCGAGACGGAGCCGCCGCGTTGATCCGCCTGATCGTCGGGCTCGGCAACCCCGGCCCGGAGCATGCCCAGCAGCGCCACAATGCCGGCTTCTGGTGGCTCGACCAGCTCGCCGACCGCCAGGGCGCGCAGCTGCGTGCCGAAAAGGGATTCTTCGGCCATGTCGCGCGCATGCGCGGCCCGCATGGCGACGTATGGCTGCTCGAGCCGGGGACCTACATGAACCGGTCCGGGCAGTCGGTGGCTGCGCTGGCGCGCTTCTACAAGATCACTCCCGAGGAAATCCTGGTCGTGCACGACGAGCTCGACCTGCTTCCCGGGCAGGTCAAGCTCAAGCGCGGAGGCGGGCATGCCGGGCACAACGGCCTGCGCGACATCGCGGCCCAGCTGGGCACGCCGCTGTTCTGGCGCCTGCGCCTGGGAATCGGCCATCCGGGCAGCCGCGAGGCGGTGATCGGTTTCGTGCTCGGGCGTCCGCCGCGCGGCGAACTGGAGTTGATCGAGCAGGCCATGCAGCGCAGCCTGCAGGTGCTGCCGCGCGTGCTGGAAGGCGACATCGACGTCGCCGTGATGGAACTGCACCGCGAAAACCCCGGCGGTGCGCGCCCGGGCACCCCGGCCAGGGCCTGAGTCGCACGCCTGCCGAGTCGGGCCTGCCGGGCTGCGCCTGCCGGGCTGATCCTGCCTCAGGCTTCGGCTGGTTTCGCCTGCGCCGCCAGCGCCGAGGCGCCGCCCCGGGACGAAGCCTCCGGCTGTTGCTGCTGTTCGGCTTGCAGGCGCAGGTAGCGTTGCTGGAGCTGTTCGCGGGTTTCGACGTGCTGTGGGTGCACCGGAATGCAATCGACCGGGCACAACTGCACGCACTGCGGCTGCTCGAAGTGCCCCACGCATTCCGTGCAGCGATCAGAGTCGATGCGATAGATCTCCGGGCCCATCGAGATCGCCTGGTTCGGGCACTCGGGCTCGCATACGTCGCAGTTGATGCACTCGTCGGTGATCCACAGGGCCATGGCGAATCGACAGTTGGGAGGGGTTGGGGGCAGGGCGGCGGGAGTGGGATGGTGGGGCCTTGTTGCGCGCGACGCGGCGTGCGCAACAAGGCCCGGGTTCAGGTCCGGGTTCAGGTCCGGGTTCAGGTCCGGGTTTGCGGCTTCAGGCTGCTGCGGCCCCGCCGTTCTCGGCGCGCTTGCGGTCGGCCACCTTGCGCGCCAGGCGTTCGGTGACCAGCGGCACCACGAATTTTCCGACATCTCCGCCCAACAGGGCGATCTCCCGCACGAAAGTCCCTGATACGAACTGGTATTGGTCGGCCGGGGTCATGAACAGCGTCTCGACCTCGGGCATCAGCTGGCGGTTCATCCCCGCCATCTGGAACTCGTACTCGAAGTCGCTGACGGCGCGCAGCCCGCGCACGATCACCTGCGCGCCCTGCTGCTCGACGAAGTCCTTGAGCAGCCCGGTGAAGCCCTCGACGCGCACGTTGGGGTAAGGCGCCAGGATGGCAGCCGCCAGCTCCAGGCGTTCGTCGATGTTGAACAGTGAATTCTTGTGATGCCCCGCCGCCACGCCGACGATCAGGCGCTGGAACAGCGAGCTGGCGCGGCGCACGAGATCCTCGTGTCCTCGCGTGAAGGGGTCGAAGGTACCGGGGTAGACGGCGGTCAGCATGGCGGGCTCCAGGGGCGGTCGTCGGGGTGCGGCGGCTTCAGGGGCGGGTCGGGCGGCTGTGCTCGGGGCTGCGCGCGGTGTCAGTCGGGTGCCGAGGGTTCGCGCGCCGCGCCTGCGTCCCGGCGCAGCAGCGCGTAGTGCACATGGCCGGCACGCGCGCTGCGCAGCACCTCCCAGCCGCTGCCGGCCCACTGCCGCAGGCTGGCGGCGTCGGGGGCCTCCAGGTACACGCGGCCGTGCGGGTCGACGATGCGCGCCGCCAGTGCCAGTGCCTTTTCGTGCATTCCGGCCAGGCCGAAGGGCGGGTCGATGAACACCACGTCGTAGCTGCCGGGAGCGCGCGACGCGGCGAAGCTCAGCGCATCGGTGGCATGCACGTGAACGGCGTCGGCGCCCAGGCGCTGGCTGGCTTCGCGCAGCGCCCGCGCGAGCAGGGCATGGCGTTCGACCATGTCGACGCTGGCGGCGCCGCGCGACGCGGCCTCCAGACCGAGGGCTCCGCTGCCTGCGAACAGGTCCAGGCAGCGCAGGCCGTGCAGGTCCTGGCCCAGCCAGTTGAACAAGGTCTCGCGCACGCGGTCGGGAGTCGGACGCAGCCCGTCGACCGCGGGCACGCGCAGCTTGCTGCCGCGCAATTGCCCGCCGATGATGCGAACGCTGCCGGCACCGGCATGGCGCGGTGCGCGGGATGGGGGCGGAGACGTGGTCATGCGGCGAGGTATCGGCAAGGTTCCCTGCGGGCCTGAGGGCCCCGCGGGGGCTCCAGCATAGCGGCTGGCAAGCCGGGTCGATACGCAACAGGCGACAATATGGGATTGGCGCGCCGGCGGCGCCCGCAACGGCAGGTACCACTGTTCATCATGTTTCGTTTTTTCAAGCGCAAGCAGGCCTCCACCGAAGCAGCCGCCGTTTCGCAGCCGGTGCCGGACTCGCCACAGCAGCCGGCCGAGGCCACGCTGCCGGCCCCGATCGTCGAGCCGCTGGCCGCCGCGGCCGTCGCCGAGCCGGCAGCCGCGCCCGAGCCGCAGCCCGAGCCGCAGCCCGAGCCGCAGCCCGAGCCGCCGGCGCAGCAGCCTCCGGCCGGCTGGTTCGGACGCTTGCGCCAGGGCCTGCGCAAGACCGGCGCCGGGCTGTCGGGCCTGTTCGGTGCCGCGCGCATCGACGAGGCGCTGTTCGACGAACTCGAGACCGCGCTGATCCTCGCCGACGCCGGCAGCGCGGCGACCGCGCATGTGCTCGAGGAGCTGCGTCGCAAGGTGCGCAGCACCCGCGCCGAGACCGCGCAGCAGGTGCGCGAGCTGTTGCGCGACGTGCTCGCCGAGTTGCTGGCGCCGCTGGAAAAGCCGCTTGACATCGGGCGCACCAGCCCGACGGTGATCATGATGGTCGGGGTCAACGGGGCCGGCAAGACCACCAGCATCGGCAAGCTCACGCGCCACCTGCAGGCCGCCGGGTGCAAGGTGCTGCTGGCCGCCGGCGACACGTTTCGAGCCGCGGCGCGCGAACAGCTCGCCGCCTGGGGGCAGCGCAACGACGTGCAGGTGATCGCCCAGCAAGGCGGTGATCCGGCCGCGGTGGCCTTCGACTCGGTGCAGGCCGGCCGCGCGCGCGGCATGGACGTGGTGATCATCGACACCGCCGGGCGCCTGCCGACGCAGGCGCACCTGATGGAGGAGCTGCGCAAGGTCAAGCGGGTCATCGGCAAGGCCATGGAGGGGGCGCCCCACGAGGCGATCCTGGTCATCGACGCCACCAACGGCCAGAACGCGCTGGCCCAGCTGCGCGCCTTCGACGACACGCTGGGCCTCAGCGGCATCATCCTGACCAAGCTCGACGGCAGCGCCAAGGGCGGCGTGATCGCCGCGATCGCGCGCGAACGCCCGGTGCCGATCTATTTCATCGGCGTCGGCGAGTCCCTCGAGGACCTGCAGGTGTTCGACGCAGCGGCCTTCGCCAGGGCACTGGTCGACGGCTGAGCCGCGCGGGCGTCGCGCTGCCGCGTCCCATGCGGCGGCGCGCCTGGGCGCGGATGCCGCGTATCCGAGTGCAATTCCGTGAGATCTCTGGTTTCAGGCTATCGCCGGGATACGACCGCGGGCTATGAGCTCGATAGATAGATTTTCGTTGATGTGAAAGGGGCTGCCTCCTAGACTGAACGAAACCTATTGCCAATCCCAGGGAAAGGAGCTCGATGATGACCCAGGAATCCAAGTGTCCCTTCGCCGGCGCCGGCGCGCCGCAGACCATGGCTCGCGCAGGCCGTGGCAATCGCGACTGGTGGCCCGAGCAGCTCAACCTGGAGATGCTGCACCAGCATTCGGCGCTGTCCAACCCGATGGGCGAGGACTACGACTACGCGGAGCAGTTCAAGACCCTGGATCTCGACGCCGCGGTGCGCGACCTGCGCGCGCTGATGACCGATTCGCAGGATTGGTGGCCCGCCGACTACGGGCATTACGGCCCTCTGTTCGTGCGCATGGCCTGGCACGCGGCGGGCACCTACCGCATCGCCGACGGCCGCGGCGGCGCCGGCGCCGGGGCCCAGCGCTTCGCGCCGCTCAACAGCTGGCCCGACAACGCCAACCTCGACAAGGCGCGGCGACTGCTGTGGCCGATCAAGCGCAAGTACGGGCGCAAGCTGTCGTGGGCCGACCTGATCGTGCTCACCGGCAACGTGGCGCTGGAGTCGATGGGCCTGAAGACCTTCGGCTTCGGCGGCGGGCGCGTCGACATCTGGGAGCCCGAGCAGGACGTGAACTGGGGCCCCGAGGCCACCTGGCTGGGCGACCAGCGCTACAGCGGCGAGCGCGAACTGGCCAACCCGCTGGCGGCCGTGCAGATGGGCCTGATCTACGTCAACCCGGAAGGACCGAACGGCCGCCCCGATCCGCTGGCCGCGGCGCGCGACATCCGCGAGACCTTCGCGCGCATGGCGATGGACGACGAGGAGACCGTCGCGCTGGTCGCCGGCGGCCACACCTTCGGCAAGTGCCACGGCGCGGTGGAGGCCAGGTTCCTCGGCCCCGAGCCGGAGGGGGCCGACGTGGCCGAGCAGGGCCTGGGCTGGAAGAACAGCGTGGGTCGGGGCCACGGCGCGTCGACCACCACCAGCGGTCTGGAGGGCGCCTGGACGCCGGCGCCGACGACCTGGGACAACGGCTACTTCGAGACCCTGTTCGGCTATGAGTGGGAGCTCACGCGCAGCCCCGCCGGGGCCCACCAGTGGACCCCGAAGGGCGGCGCCGGCGCCGGCACCGTGCCCGACGCGCACGACCCGGGCAGGCGCCACGCGCCGATGATGCTGACCACCGACCTGGCGCTGCGCGTCGATCCCGCGTACGAGAAGATCTCGCGCCGCTTCCTGCGGGATCCGGAGGCCTTCGCCGATGCCTTCGCGCGCGCCTGGTTCAAGCTCACGCACCGCGACATGGGACCGCGCGCCCGCTATCTGGGGCCGCTGGTGCCCGACGAGGTGCTGGTGTGGCAGGACCCGATCCCGGCGCGCGAGCACGCGCTGCCCGACGCGCAGGACCTGCGCGCGTTGAAGGCCCGCGTGCTGGCCAGCGGCCTGTCCGTCGCCGAGCTGGTGCGCAGCGCATGGGCATCGGCGTCGACCTTCCGCGGCAGCGACAAGCGCGGCGGCGCCAACGGCGCGCGCATCCGCCTGGCGCCGCAACGGGACTGGGAGGTCAACCAGCCCGACGAGCTGGCGCGCGTGCTGAAGGTGCTGGAGGGAATTCGCGGCGAGTTCAACGCCGCGCAAACGGGCGACAAGCGCATCTCGCTGGCCGACCTGATCGTGCTGGCCGGCAACGCGGCGATCGAGTCCGCCGCCGCGCGCGGCGGCCACGAGATCGAAGTTCCGTTCGCGGCAGGGCGCACCGATGCCAGCCAGGAGCACACCGACGTGCAGTCCTTCGCCGTGCTCGAGCCGCGCGCCGACGGCTTTCGCAACTACGCGCGCAAGGGGCTCGAGGACGCGGCGGCCGAGCTGCTGGTGGACAAGGCGCAGCTGCTGAAGCTGACGGCGCCACAGATGACCGCGCTGATCGGCGGCCTGCGCGTGCTCGGCGCCAATTTCGGGGATTCGCGCCACGGCGTGTTCACCCAGCGCCCCGGGGTGTTGAGCAACGACTTCTTTGTCAACCTGCTCGACATGCGTACCCGCTGGGAGCCGTCCGCCGCGCAGCCCGGCGTGTTCGAAGGGCGCGAGCGCGCCAGCGGCGCGCCGAAGTGGACGGCCACCGTGGTCGACCTCGTGTTCGGCTCCAACGCCCAGTTGCGCGCGGTGGCCGAGGTGTACGCCAGCGCGGACGGCGAGCAGGCCTTCGTGCGCGACTTCGTCGCCGCGTGGGTCAAGGTCATGAACCTGGACCGCTTCGACCTCGCCTGAGCCACGCCCCGCGCGGTGGCGCTTTCAGCGCTGCCGCGCGGGGCGGTGCCCGCTGACCACCGCGCCATCGTCGGGGTGCAGGCGCAGGAACGCGGGAATCGCCAGCAGCGGCAGCGCCGCCAGGCTCAGCAGCGCGGCGTGGAACTGCGCCAGGCCGGGCAGCGCGTGGGCGGCGCCCAGCAGGCGCAGCGCGGCGGCACCCAGCGCCACGCCGAAACTCACGGTGAGCTGCTGCAGCAGGCCGCCCAGGCTGGTGGCGCGGCTCAGGCGCGCCGGCTCGACGTCGGCGTAGGCCAGCGTGTTGGAGGTCATGAACTGGGTCGAACGCACCGCGCCGAACAGCACGATTGTGGCGGCGATCACCCAGCCTGGCGTGGCGTGGCCGATGCTGGCGAATGCCGCCAGCATGGCCGAGCAGGCCAACGCGCTGCCGACGAGCAGCCTGCGAAAGCCCCAGCGCTCGAGCGCCGGGCCGACTGCCAGGCGGATGACCGGCGAGCCCATGGCCGACAGGAAGGTCAGCGAGCCCGATTGCACGGCGCTCATGCCCAGCCCGAGCTGCAGCATCAGCGGCAACAGGTACAGCGGGGCGTTCATGGCGACGCGGCACAGTCCTCCGGCCAGCGTGGCGACGCCGAACGCGCGCTCGCGCAGCAGGCGCAGGTCCACCGCGGGTCGGTCCCGGCCGCGGTTGCGCAGCACGAAGCCCAGCAGCAGCGCGACGCAGGCCGCGCCCGCCGCCAGCAGCAGGCTCGCGCGGGCCAGGCCGAGGGCTTCCATCAGGAACTGCAGCAGCCCGACGCCGGCGCCGAACAGCACGAAGCCGCCGAAGTCGAAGCGCGCGTCGGGCTCTTCCGGAACCGGGTTGACCAGGCGCCAGGCCAGCAGCAGACCCAGCAGCCCGAACGGTACGTTGACGTAGAAGATCCAGCGCCACGACAGATACGTGCTGAGGTAGCCGCCGACCAGCGGGCCCAGCACCGGGCCGATGATCGCCGGCAGCGTGGTGTAGGTCATCGCCCGCACGAGCTGGCTGCGCTCGAAGCTGCGCAGCAGGATCAGGCGTCCCACCGGGGTCATCATCGCGCCGCCCAGGCCCTGCAGCACGCGCGTGGCCACGAGCATGGAAAAACTCTGCGCGGCGCCGCACAGCACCGAGCCCAGCGTGAACAGCGCCAGCGCGCTCATGAACACCCGGCGCGCGCCGAAGCGGTCGGCGAACCAGCCGCTGACCGGGATGAACACCGCCAGCGTGAGCACGTAGGCGCTGACCGCCAGGTTCATGTCCACCGAGCTGGTGCGCAATGCGCGCGACATGTCGGGAAGCGCGGTGGTGATGATGGTCGCGTCGAGCTGTTCCATCAGGAACGCGACGGCTACGACCACTGCGATGAGCACCGGAAAGCGCGGCGGCGCCGCGGGCGGCGCGGCGCGGGGGGATGAGGTGGGCACGGGAAGGTCGGGCAGGGCGCTTCATCGCCCGCTGCGGGGAAGGCGATTATCCGATAGGCATCGTCGCCCTGCCGGCGGCGCGCCGCGCTGCAACATCCTGCGACAGCTTTCACGCGAGGGTCACGGAGTCGTCACCGCATGTTCATCGACGGCGCTTGGAATGCCGGCTGGCGCCGGGACCCCAGCGGGTGCGGCGTGCAAACACGACATGGACCTCTCTGCTCGCCAACACTCGATGAAAAACCAACTCTTTCGATGGACCCGACTGAGCGCCGGCATCACGCTGGCGTTCGGCAGCATCGCCGTGTCGCATGCCGCGGCCCCGCAGGCCCTGGGCAGCGTCCAGGCCAGCGCCACCGCCGGTGCCGCGACGACGCCGGGCGGCGAAGCCGACTTCGCCACCAGGACCTACGACCACAAGCGGCTCAAGCAGGCGACTCAGCCGGTCAAGGCGGTGACCAAGGAGGAAGCCGCGCTGCTGGGGCCGGATGGCGGAGGCGTGCAGGCGCTGTCGCTGATCCCCAACGTTCGCATCACCAGCTATAACGCCACCAGCGTGTCGTCGCGCTCGCAGATCTCGATGCGCGGTGTCAAGGTGGGCTACAACTCCATTCCCGGCGACCTGGCGACCAACGCCATCACCGCCGAGCTCGACGGCGTTCCGCTCAACAGCCTGATCCAGGGCACCGGCTGGCACTCCCCCGAGACGCCGATCGGCGCGCTGCTGCAGGGAATCAACGTCGTCGAAGGTCCCGGCAACCCGCGCGAGCGCTGGTACAACAGCCTGGGCGGCACGATCAACTTCATCCCGCTGCAGCCGACGCGGGACGCGAACTCGAAGATCGACCTGTCGCTCGGCAGTTTCCACACCGGCGTCGAGTCCGTGGTGCACAACACCGGCGAGCACGACGGCTGGTCGACCGTGTTCGGGCTGGCCAACGCCAACAGCCACGCCATTCGCGACAGCGGCGACAACCTGCCGTCGCACACCGTGCAGGCCTACTTCAAGACCCGCAAGGCCCTCGAGAGCGGCTCGCTGAGCCTGGGCGCCTACGCCGTGCAGAACGACGAGCAGCGCCCCAACATGATCCCGGTCAGCGGTGCGGACGCCGCCGCCAACGGCATCGGGCTGTACGGCACCGACGGCAACGGCAACGCCGTGGGTCCGGTCTACAGCCAGCAGACCACCGGCTACTACTCGACCCTGCCGCGCGCGGTCTGGCAAAAGCACAACTACGTCGTCGACTACATGTACTGGGGCCGGCTGCGCCTGCACCTGGACCCGGGCCTGACGATGTCCAACCTGACGTGGATCCGCAACGGCAACGTCAACCACTACCGTCAGAACTACTACGTCGCCAGCTCGCCCAAGGGCGAGTACTACATCGAGCATTCTCTGACCTTCGGGGATCGCCTGGCCTTCGACCAGCGGCTGGGTTCGCACAACCTGCTCAGCTACGGGGGTTATTTCATCCACGCCCGCTCGAGCAACCAGTACATCGGCTACACGCCGCGCGCCGGCATCTCGTTGCTGGGCGACGGCATCACCGCCGCCGACATCAATGGCATCGGTTACAACACCACGACCAACGACTACTGGGCGCTGTTCCTGCAGGACAAGATCAAGCCGATCTCGTCCCTCACCGTGGTGCCTGGAATTCGCTACGTGAATTTCCAGACCGACTTCGCCAACACCAGCGCGCAGGCGGCGACCGAGCTGGGGCTGCCGGCGAACTTCAACGCCACCAGCGGTGACCTCAGCCCGGACGTGTCGACCACCTTCCACAAGGCCGAGCCGTCGCTGGGAGTGAACTGGGCCATCGACCCGGCGGTCAGCCTGTTCGGCAACTACGCCATCGCCTACCACAACCCCAGCCAGGGCAACTACGACCAGGGCGGCTCGACCGGCCTGGCTCCCAACCTGGCCGCGCTGCAACTCGTGAAGGCCGCGTCCTACGACTTCGGCGCGCGCTACGCGGCGCCGCGCTGGCACGGCCTGCGCAATGTGTACGCCAGCGTGGAGTACTTCCACACCCAGCTGTCGAACCAGACGGTGCGCTACAGCAACCCCAACAACCCCAACCAGACCACCTTCGGCACCGGCTCGGCCAGCCTGAAGGGGGTCGACCTGCAACTGCGCGGGGACGTCAACGAACATTGGCGCGGTTTCGCCAACCTGGGCTGGCTGTCGAGCAACTGGGACTCCTACTACAGCTACAAGTCCAACCAGAGCTTCAACGGCATGCCGGTGTCGAACGCACCCAAGCTGACCGCCAACGCCGGGCTGACCTATCGCTACTTCCGCGGCGACGGTGTCGTCGACACCACGCTGTGGGACCAGTACACGGGAGCTTCCTACCTGTTCGACAACACGGTCGTGGGGCCGTCGACGCAGACCAACCCGGCCTACAACCTGCTGAACCTGAACGTCAAGTACAGCAGCACGACCCTGGCCCACATGATCCCGGGCGCGCAGGTGGCGAGCATCGCGCTGAGCGTGAGCAACCTGCTGGACAAGCAGTACAACTCGACGGAGTACATCTCGTCGGGCGGCTACTTCCAGACCCCCAACGGCGGCTACGTGATCGCCAACCCCGGGGCTCCGAGAGCCGTGTACCTGTCGCTGTCGGCGAACTTCTGATCGCCGTCGTGTCGTGACCCTGGCGCAGCGCCGGCGCGTCGGCCGGCGCTGCGCCTCGCATCATCCGTTCCCGACTTCCCCGGGGCCGGGCCCTGCCCGGCCCGCGCCCCGACTGGGCCCGCGCATCGCGGAACGGTCCTGCGATTCCCCGAGAGTTCAACGTGTACTTGCGAATCCGCGTCTGGGACCTTCCGCTGCGTCTGTTCCACTGGAGCCTGCTCGCGCTGGTCCTGACCTGCCTGGTCAGCGGCTGGGTCGGCGGCTGGTGGATGACCTGGCATCTGCGCAGCGGCTACGCAGTGGTCGCGCTGTTGTTGTTTCGCTGGTGCTGGGGCCTTTGCGGCGGCCACCATGCGCGCTTTGTGCATTTCGTCGCCGGTCCACGCAGGGTGCTGGCGTACCTGCGCGGCAAGCGCGAGGCGGCGCATGCCGCGGCGCTCGGCCACAACCCGGCTGGCGGCTGGTCGGTGCTCGCGCTGCTCGGCGTGCTCAGCCTGCAGGTCGCCAGCGGCCTGTTCGCCAGCGACCAGATCTTCACCCAGGGCCCGCTGGCGTCGATGGTCCCGGATCGCATCAGCGACGCGCTGACCTACTACCACACCACCGTCGGCCTGCCGCTGCTGTACGGGCTGATCGGCCTGCATGTGGCCGCCGTGCTGTATTACGCGCTGGTCGAGCGGACCAACCTCGTGCTGCCGATGCTCGACGGCGACAAGCGCGTCGACGCCGCCACCGCAGCCGTGGCGACGGCGTCGCGCGATGGCTGGCGCCAGCGCCTGCTGGCCGGCGCGCTGCTCGCCGGCGGCGGCGCGCTGGCGCTGTGGCTGAACTGGCTGGGAAATCGCTGAACAGCGGCTTCGCACCCGCACCCGCACCCGCACCCGCACCTGCCATGCGCGGCCGAGCCAGCCCGGCCGTCCGGCGTGGTTTGCTGCGCACCACCCCACATCACACCTCAACCTTCAACTCATGAAAAATCTTGCTCGCTCCATCTCCATGCTGTGCTTCGCGCTGACCTCGGTGTGCGCCCACGCAGCCTTCCCGCGCCCGTCCGCCGCGGTGCATTACCGGCGCGCCGCGTTGCTCGTGATGGGGCACCACACCAGCGACCTCGGCGCGATGCTTCGAGGTCGCCAGCCCTACAACGCCGCGCAGGCGCTCAACGATGCCCGGGTCATCGCGCTGTTGTCGCAACTCCCGTGGGGAGCCTTCGGCCCCGGCACCGACGTTGCCGGCACCCAGGCCAAGCCCGCGGTGTGGCGTGAGCACGCCCGCTTCCTGCAGGATGCCCAGCGCCTGCAACAGGCGACTCCCGCGCTGCTTGCCGCGGTGCAGGGCGGCAAGCTCGATCAGGTGCGCGTGGCCTTCATCCGCACCGTGAAGACCTGCAAGGCCTGCCACGACGACTTCAAGCGCTGAGCCGAGCGCCGCGCGGCGCTCGCTGCGCCGGCGCGGCAGCTGCGGCCGGCTTCAGGGCCGCAGCACCTCGACGCAGCCACGATTGCACGCCGGGTCACCCGCGGCGACGGGCACGAACGCGACGCCGCTCGCCGCATCCGCGGCCACCGAATGCGCGTGGCTTCCGCTGGGCAGGTTGGCCTTCCAGCGCGCGCTGCGCGCGTCGATCACGCCCAGCACCGGCCCGCCGGGATTGGCCGCTGCCGCCAGCAGGAAGTCGCCGCGGCGCGCGTCGTACCAGACCTCGTCGGAGCCGCCGACCTGGTCGAAGGTGCGCAGCACCTTGCCGCTGACCGGGTCGAGCAGCAGCGACTTCGCGCGGAACCCGGCAGCCACCGCGTCGTCGCTGCAACCCACGAGCAGCTCGCCGCGCGGGCCCAGCGCAAGGCCGGCCGGCATGCAGCGCGAGACCTCGTGCATGCCGACCAGGCGCGCGCTGCGCGGGTCGATCACCGCGATGCCGCCGCGCGACGCGACGCCGTCGAGTTCCGGCACCGACAGGTACACCTTGCCGGTGCGCGGATCCCACAGCGGTTGTTCCAGTCCGTGCGTGGCCTGCGCGAGCACCAGGCGCGCGCGCACCCGGTACGGCGGGCGCGTCGAGATGAAGCTGATGAACGGCGGCTTGTCGGCGTTGTTGGCGGCGATCACGAGATGGTCGCGCGGGTCTTGGGCGAGTTCGTCGACGCGCCCGGTGCCGCCGGTGGCGACGGTCGCGACGATGCGCCGGGTGGCCAGGTCGGCCACTCGCAGGCGGCTCGATCCGTCACCGGCCCAGACCTGGCCGCCGACGATCAGCACGCCGTTCGGGCCGCCTCCGCCGGCAGCGTGGGCGCCGGCGAAGCCGTCGATGCGTCCCACGAAGCGCAATGTGCGGGTATCGATCAGGTCCACCGCATGGTTGGAACGGTCTGCGAAGGCATAGATGCCCCGGTCGGCATAGCCGATGTCGAAGCTGCGCAAGGCATGGCCGGGAAGCTCGATGCGTTGCGGCACCTGCGGCAACTGCGGGCCGGCGGCGGCCTGGGCCGTGCCGCAGGCGCAGGCCAGCGCGAGCATCCAGCTGAGGAGTCGGGGTTTTCGGAGCATGTCGGGAGGGATCTCGGACGAGGACCCGCGTTTGCGCGGGGGCGATGTCCGGCGCAGGCGGCGAGCCCGGTGGCGGACCCCACGCAGCCTACGGCGAGAGACTTAGCGCATGCTGAGCCTTTGCCGAGTCATTGCTATGCTCGAACCGAAGTGCGTTCTCCGGTGGCGTACTGCGGTCTTTTCGCGACGTCGAATTCGACAAATTCCTGTCGACGTGGCAGGGTTCGGCCATGCGAGCGTGCCGCGCAGTGACGGAGTTCGTGCAACGAAGGCGTTTGCGACATGACACTGTCCGAGGAGGTCGGCAAGCAGGCGCAGGATCTGCTGGCCAATGCGAGCGACGGCCTGCACGTGCTGGACGCCGGTGGGCGCCTGGTGTTCGTCAGCGACGAGTTCTGCTCCATGCTCGGCTACCGGCGCGGCGAGCTCATCGGCAGGCACGCGTCGTTCTGGGACGCCGGGCTGTCGGAGGCCGAACTGCGGGCCAAGCTGGCGGCCCAGATGGAGTCGAGCTCGCGCACCCAGTTCGAGACCCTGCATCGTCGCAAGGATGGCAGCGTGTTCCCGGTCGAGGTGTCCGGCAAGCCGCTGGACATCCTGGGACAGCGCCTGCTGTTCAACTCGTCGCGCGACGTCAGCGAACGCCGCCTCGCGCAGCAGCGGGTCGCCCAGGCGCTCGAGGCGCTGCACGAATCGCAGGATATCGCCGGCATCGGCAGCTACGTGCTCGACATCGCCGGCGGCGTGTGGGAGAGCTCGGCGGTGCTGGACCGCCTGTTCGGAATCGACTCCGGCTACGACCGCACGGTGGCCGGCTGGACGGCGCTGGTGGCTCCCGAGGACCGCGATGCGATGGCTGCCTACTTCGAGCGTGAGGTGGTCGGCCGGCGCCAGCCCTTCGACCGCGAATACCGCATCGTGCGCCCGCTCGACGGGCGCACGCGCTGGGTGCACGGTCTCGGGCGCCTGGTGCTCGACGCCTCGGGCACGCCGGTGGGCATGCGAGGCACCATCCAGGACATCACCGAGCGCGTGCGGACCGAGCGCACGCTGCGCGAAAGCGAGCAGCGCTTCCGCTCGCTGGTCGAGCAGTCGGTGGTCGCGATCTACATCATCCAGGACGGCATTTTTCGATACGTCAACCCGGGCTTCGCCAGGATGCACGGATTCGCGTCGCCGTCCGAAGTCGTGGATCGGGTGCGAGTGGAGCAACTGGTCAGTGAAGCCGACCGCGAGCTGGTGCTCGGGCGAATCGGCCAGCGCCTGCGCGGGGAAATGGACAGCGCCCACTACCAGTTCACCGGCCTGCGCAAGGACGGCACCCCGGTGCCCACCGAGGTGTTCGGGCGCTCCTTCACCTACCTCGGTCGCCCGGCCGTGCTGGGCATCGGCATCGACATCAGCGAGCGCCGCAAGGCCGAGGCCGACCTGCGAATCGCGGCGACGGCCTTCGAGGCCCAGGACGGCATCGTGGTCACCGATGCCCAAGGGGTGATCCAGCGGGTCAATCGCGCCTTCACGCGAATCACCGGGCAGCAAGAGCACGAGGCGATCGGCAAGACCCTGGTGATGGCCCACCCCGGGCTGCGCGACGCCCAGGCACGGGCGAGCATGGAGGCGGCGCTGGCCGAATCCGGCTACTGGCAGGGCGAACTGCTGCATCGGCGCGACGACGCCAGCTGGTGCACCGAGCGCCTGACCCTGTCGGCGGTCAAGGATCCGCAGGGCAGGGTGACGCACCACGTGGGCTGGCTGGTCGACATCACGCGCCAGCGCGAGACCGAGTCGAAGGCCGAGCGCCTGGCCAATTTCGACGCGTTGACCGACCTTCCCAACCGCACGCTGCTGCGCGACCGCCTGGCCCACGCCATCTCGGGAGCCGCCCGCAGCGGCGAGTACTGCGCCTTGCTGTTCCTCGATCTCGATCACTTCAAGAAGGTCAACGACACCATCGGTCACCAGGCCGGGGACCAGTTGCTGCTGCAGGCAGCGCATCGCATGCGCCAGACGGTGCGCGAAGCCGACACCGTGGCGCGCTTCGGTGGCGACGAGTTCGTCGTCGTGCTCGAGGGCCTGGGCCGCGATGCCCGCGAGGCCGCCGTGCGCGCCGGCAGGATCGCCGACAAGCTGCTGCTGAGCCTGGGCGGGGTGTACGAGCTCGAGGGCCACGACTTCTACTGCACGGCGAGCATCGGCGCCACCTTGTTCGACGGGCACAGTGATTCCGCCGAGGTGATCCTGCGCCACGCCGACCTGGCGATGTACCGGGCCAAGCAGGACGGTCGCAACGCGCTGCGGTTTTTCGAGCAACGTATGCAGGTTGAGCTCGCCAGGAGAACAACACTCGAGTCGGAATTGCGGGTGGCCATCGAAAGACGTCAGTTCGCGCTGCACTACCAGCCGCAGTTCGACCGCCAGGGCCGCGTGATCGGGGCCGAGGCGCTGGTGCGCTGGAACCATCCGACGCGCGGCCTGCTGCTGCCGGGAGAGTTCATCGCGCTGGCCGAGGAAACCGGCACCATCGTCGCACTCGGGCAATGGGTGCTGGACGAGGCATGCGCACAGGCCGCGGCGTGGGCGGCAACGCCGCGCGCCGGCAGCCTGGTGGTGGCGGTCAACGCCAGCGCGCGCCAGTTCGCGCAGGCTGATTTCGTCGACGGCGTGCTCGCGTCGGTGCGCGAGTCCGGGGTGCCGGCGTCGTGCCTGAAAATCGAGCTGACCGAGAGCACCGTGCTCGACAACGTGGCCGACGCCTTCGACAAGATGCGCGCGCTGAAGGCGCACGGAGTGTCGTTTTCGATGGACGATTTCGGCACCGGGAGTTCCTCGCTGTCGTACCTGACACGCCTGCCGCTGGATCAGCTCAAGATCGACAAGTCCTTCGTCGACGACCTGCCGCACGACGCGCAGGACGCGATGGTCGCGCAGACCATCATCGCGATGGGCAAGGGCCTCGGGCTCAACGTCGTGGCCGAAGGCGTCGAGACCGAGGCGCAGTGGGCCTTCCTGATGCACCATGGCTGCGACGCCTTCCAGGGCTACCACTTCGGGCGGCCGATGGCCGCGTCCGATTTCGAGGCCCTGCTCGCCGGCGCCGACCCGGCGTCCTGAGCGGGGGTAGGGGAATCCTGGGGCGGCCCTGCGTAGAGATCCCTCGGGGGAAGCGGCTCCGGGACCCGCCGCCGGGAACTTCCCGGCCTTTTAGCACTCGAAGCTGGTGAGTGCTAAAATACTCACCATGACAAGGAGGAGTATGCAGATGGCCCAAACCGGTGCTCTCACCCTTTCCGGCGGCCTGGCCCTGCGCGGCCAGGGCACGGGGTTCCCGGTCGAGGTTCCCAGCCTGGGCAACCTCGAGTCGTACATCGCCGCGGTGAACCGCATGCCGATGCTTTCCCTCGAGGAGGAGCAGGGGCTGGCGCGCGCCTGGCGCGAGCGCGAGGACCGCGAAGCGGCCGGGAAGCTGGTCATGAGCCACCTGCGCGTGGTCGTTTCCGTGGCTCGCCATTACCTGGGCTACGGGCTGCCCCACGCCGACCTGATCCAGGAAGGCAACATCGGGCTGATGAAGGCCGTGCGCCGCTTCGACCCGGAGCAGGGCGTGCGCCTGGTCAGCTACGCGCTGCACTGGATCAAGGCCGAGATCCACGAATACATCCTGCGCAACTGGCGCCTGGTCAAGGTCGCCACGACCAAGGCGCAGCGCAAGCTGTTCTTCAACCTGCGTTCGCTCAAGCAGGGCCTCGAGAGCTTCCACGACGCCGAGATCGACGCGGTGGCCGACAAGCTCCAGGTCAAGCGCTCCGAGGTCATCGAGATGGAGCAGCGCATGGGCGGCTCCGACGTGTCGCTGCAGCCCGCCGGGGACGACGCCTCCGAGGGTTTCTCGCCCATCGCCTACCTGAGCGACAGCAGCCACGAGCCCGACGCGGTGCTCGAGGCTCGCGGACGCGAGCGCATGCAGGTGCAGGGCCTGGAGCAGGCGCTGCAAAGCCTGGACGAGCGCAGCCGGCGCATCGTCGAGTCGCGCTGGCTGGCGGTCAACGACGACGGCAGCGGCGGGCGCACGCTGCACGACCTGGCCGCCGAGTACGGCGTGTCGGCCGAGCGCATTCGCCAGATCGAGGCGCAGGCCATGAAAAAGATGCGCAAGAGCCTGGCCGCCTTCGCCTGACGGCGCCAGGTCTGCAAGCGTGCGCGGCAGAGGCCTGGCCCGCTGCCCCGGAAGCCCGGCCCTGCCGGGCTTTCGCGTTTTCGGGCTCGCCGAATAAACCCCTGGCTGTATTCTGGTAAGCACCGAGTGCATCGGTGCATCGGCACCCGCATACTCCGCCCTCTATAAACAGGTGATTGCTGGGCCCGGCGTTCGTGCCGGGTCGTGCAGCCGCCACGCGGAGGCGGCCCGCGCGATCCGTGCCGC
Organism: Pseudomonadota bacterium; assembly: GCA_021841865.1. Lineage (GTDB taxonomy): Bacteria > Pseudomonadota > Gammaproteobacteria > Burkholderiales > Burkholderiaceae_C > Thiomonas_A. The sequence continues at coordinate 6,049 of JAKCDM010000043.1, read as the reverse complement.
CATGGGCTTCAAGCCGGAGGAGAGTCGTCGATGTCGTTTCGTGCCTTGTTTCCGCGTTGCCTGCGCCTGATCGGCGCCGCCAGCCTGCTCGCCGCGTCGCAGGCGCACGCCGCCGACCCGGCGGTGCTGATGTCCGATGCCTGGGCCGGGCAGTTCTGCCAGGCCTGGAACCACAACCCCGGGCTGACCCAGGGGCTGGCCGGCGAATGGCTGCACGACGACAAGGGTCGCGGCTACAAGATCGTGCAGATGTACCGCGACGACTGCGGCGCCGCCAGCCGCGTCGAGCTCAAGATCGTGCCCGAGGGCGGCAAGGCCGAGTGCGTGTACGGCGGCTCGCCCAGGCTGGCGCCGGATTTCGGCGTCGACTTCCTGATGCACGCGACGACCGCCAACTGGGAGGCCATGGGACATGGCGACCCCGGCCCGATGTGGGCCATGATGAGCGGCAAGCTGCAGTTCCAGGGCCCGCGCCTGGTGGCCATGCGCGCGATCAAGCCCTTCAGCAGCTTCCTGCTGATGCTCGACAAGGTGCCGGGCTCGACGGCGACCTGCCCGGCGTCGGCCAAGGCCTCCTGAGCGCCGACCTCGGTGGCTGGCGGCCCCGCGGCCGCCGCCCACCGCCCGCTCAGAGCAGCACGATGTCGAACTGGTGCTGGTGGTAGGCCGGCTCGACCTGCAGCGCGATCGGCTTGCCGATGAAGTCCGACAACTCCGCCAGGTAGGCGCTTTCCTCCTCGAGGAACAGGTCGATCACCGCGTTCGACGCCAGGATGCGGAACTCGCCGGGGTTGAACTGGCGCGCCTCGCGCAGGATCTCGCGCAGGATGTCGTAGCAGGTGGTGCGAGCCGTCTTCACCTGGCCCTGGCCGCTGCAGGTCGGGCAGGGCTCGCACAGCAGGTGGGCCAGTGACTCGCGGGTGCGCTTGCGGGTCATCTCGACCAGCCCGAGCTGCGAGAACCCGTTGACCGTGACCTTCACCTTGTCGCGCCAAAGGGACTTCTTGAGCTCGTCGAGCACCGCCGAGCGGTGCTGCGCGTTGGCCATGTCGATGAAGTCGAGCAGGATGATCCCGCCCAGGTTGCGCAGGCGCAGCTGGCGCGCGATGGCCTGCGCCGCCTCCAGGTTGGTCTTGAACACCGTGTCGTCGAAATTGCGCGCGCCGACGTAGCCGCCGGTGTTGACGTCCACCGTGGTCATCGCCTCGGTCTGGTCGATGATCAGGTAGCCGCCGGACTTCAGGTCCACGCGTCGGCCCAGGGCCTTCTCGATCTCGGCGTCGATGTTGTAGAGGTCGAACAGCGGGCGCTCGCCGCGATACAGCTGGATCCTGTCGACCACCGCCGGCATGTACTCGGCGGCGAAGGCGCGCAGGCGCTCGTGGTTCTCGCGCGAGTCGATCTGGATGCTGCGCGTGGCTTCCGTGACCAGGTCGCGCAGCACCCGCTGCGCCAGGCTCAGCTCCTGGTACAGCAGCGCAGGTGCCTGCGCCGTGCGCACCTTGGCGTCGAGCGCGCTCCAGATCTTGCGCAGGTAGGAGATGTCCTCCAGCAGCTCGGCGTCGCTGGCGTCCTCGGCGTTGGTGCGCACGATGAAGCCGGTGCCGGCAGCCGCATCGTGCTGGCGCGCCAGCGCGCCCAGGCGCTGGCGCAGGCTGTCGCGCAGCGCCGGATCCTCGATCTTCTGCGACACGCCGATGTGGTCGTCCTGCGGCAGGTGCACCAGCAGGCGCCCGGCCAGGCTGATCTGGGTCGACAGGCGCGCGCCCTTGGCGCCGATCGGGTCCTTGATCACCTGCACCAGCAGCGACTGGCCCTCGAACACCAGCTTCTCGATGGCCGGCGCCGCGGCGCCGGCGCCGCCCTGGCGCGTGTCGCCGTTGCCCAGCATGCGCTGCCACAGGTCGGCCACGTGCAGGAACGCGGCGCGCTCCAGGCCGATGTCGATGAACGCCGACTGCATTCCGGGCAGCACGCGCACCACGCGCCCCAGGTAGACGTTGCCGGCGAGTCCCCGCTCGAGGCTTCGCTCGATGTGGATCTCCTGCACCGCGGCCTGCGCCACCAGCGCGACCCGGGTCTCCTGCGGCGTGATGTTGATCAGCAGATCTTCTTGCATGTCCAGTCGGGGTCAGGCGCCGATTCCGGCGCGGCGCAGCAACGCGCAGGTCTCGAACAGCGGCAGTCCCATGATGCCCGAGTAGCTGCCGCGGATGCGCTCGATGAAGGCGGCCGCGCGCCCCTGCACTGCATAGGCGCCGGCCTTGCCGAAGGGTTCGCCGCTGGCGATGTAGGCGTCGATCACGTCGTCGGCCAGCGGCGCCATGCGCACCTGGCTGAGGCTCAGCGCCTGCGCCCGCTGCCACGAGTCGGCGCCGCGCTGCGCGTGCGCCAGCGGCCAGGCCAGCGCCACCGCGCTGAGCACGCGGTGCTCGCCGCCGCCCAGCGCGCGCAGCATGTCGCGCGCCTGCGCGGCATCGGCCGGCTTGCCCAGGATGCGAGGGCCCAGCGCCACCGTGGTGTCGGCGCACAGCACCGCGCCCGGCGCCAGGCCGCGCCGGCGCAGGCGCTGCAGCGCGGCGTCGAGCTTGGCCGCGGTGACACGGCGCACATAGCGCGCCGCGGGCTCTCCGCGGCGTTCGGCTTCCAGCGCCTCGGCGTCCTCGTCGGCATCGGCCAGCAGCGGCTCGAAGTCGACGCCGATCTGGCGCAGCAGTTCGGCGCGTCGCGGGCTGGCGGAGGCCAGGTAGAGCGTGGGCGGGCGGGACATGGATGCGGCGTTGCCGATAACCCGCAGATCATACGGCCTGCACGCGCGGCGCGACCGGGCTGGCGGCGCCCGGCGCTGGCACAATGGCGGCTTTTTCACGCGAGGCAAGCAACCCCCTCATGGCCATCGTCACCTGCCAGGACCTGCGCCTGTCCTTCGGCGTGCATCCCTTGCTCGACCAGGCCTCGATGAGCCTCGAGGCCGGCGAGCGCGTGGGCCTGATCGGGCGCAACGGCAGCGGCAAGTCCTCGCTGCTGCGCATCCTGGCCGGTCTCGAGCGCGCCGACTCCGGCGAGCTGCGTCGCCAGCAGGGCCTGCGCCTGGTCTACGTCGCCCAGGAGCCGCAGCTCGGCGGCTTCGACACGGTGTTCGACGCGGTGGCCGAGGGCGTCGCCGAGGCTCGCGCGCTGCGCGAGCAGTTCGAGCAGCACGCGCCCGGCGCCGACCTCGACGCCCTGCAGACCCGCATCGAGCTGCTGCAGGGCTGGAACTGGGAGCAGCGCGTGCAGGAGGTGCTGCAGCGCCTCGGGCTGGACGGCGCGGCGCGCGTGCAGGCGCTGTCCGGAGGGCAGCAAAAGCGCGTGGCGCTGGCGCAGGCGCTGGTGGCCAGCCCCGACGTGCTGTTGCTGGACGAGCCCACGAACCATCTCGACCTCGAGGCCATCGTCTGGCTCGAGGAGCTGCTCAAGGGCTTTCGCGGCAGCGTGCTGGTGATCAGCCACGACCGCGCGTTCATCGACGCCGTGGTCACTCGCATCGTCGAGCTCGACCGCGGCGTGCTGCGCAGCTATCCGGGCAACTACGCCGCGTTCGAGCAGCGCAAGGCGCGCGAGCTGGCCGACGAGGCGCTGGCGCAGGCCCGCGCCGACAAGCTGCTGGCGCAGGAGGAGGAGTGGATCCGTCGCGGCGTCGAGGCGCGGCGCACGCGCAGCGTCGGGCGCGTGCAGCGCCTGCAGGAGCTGCGCCGCCAGCGCGCGGCGCGCCGCGAGGTGCTGGGCAGCGTGCGCCTGGAGCTCGATCGCGGCGACGCCGGCGGGCGCGTGGTCGCCGAGCTGCAGGGCGTGTCGAAGAGTTTCGGCGAGCGCCAGATCGTGCGCGAGCTGTCGGCGATCGTGCTGCGCGGCGACAAGGTCGGCATCCTCGGGCCCAATGGCGCCGGCAAGACCACGCTGCTCAAGCTGCTGCTGGGTGAGCTGGAGCCGGACCGCGGTCGCGTGCGCCAGGGCACCAGGCTGCAGGTGGCGTATTTCGACCAGATGCGCGCCGCGCTCGACCCGGAGGCCACGCTGGCCGACACCATCAGCCCGGGCAGCGACTGGATCGAGATCGGCGGCGCGCGCAAGCACGTGAGCGCCTACCTCGGCGACTTCCTGTTTCCGCCGTCGCGCGCGCGCTCGCCGGTGAAATCCCTGTCGGGCGGCGAGCGCAACCGCCTGCTGCTGGCGCGGCTGTTCGCGCGTCCGGCCAACGTGGTCGTGCTCGACGAGCCGACCAACGATCTCGACATGGACACCATCGAGCTGCTCGAGCAGCTGCTGCAGGACTTCTCGGGCACGGTGTTCCTGGTCAGCCACGACCGGCGCTTCCTCGACAACGTGGTCACCAGCACGCTGGCCTGGGAAGGTCCGGGAAGCTGGCGCGAGTACGAGGGCGGCGTGGAGGACTGGTTGCTGCAGCGCCAGCGCGCCACGCAGGCGCAGGCCGCCGCGCAGGCCGCGTCGCGCGCGCCGCAGCCGGCGCCCGCCACCCCGGTGGCGGCGCCGGCGCCCGCCGCGCCGGCAAGGCGCAAGCTCAGCTACAAGGAGCAGCGCGAACTCGAGCAGCTTCCCGCCCGCATCGAGCAGATCGAGCAGGAGCAGCGCGCGCTCACCGAGCGCCTGGCCGACCCCACGCTGTATCGAGACGCGCCGCAGGAGGTGGCTGCGATGCGCGCGCGCTTCGACGCGCTCGATGCCGAGCTCGACGCCGCGATGCAGCGCTGGCAGGAACTCGACGACGCCGCCGCCGGCTGAGCCGCGTCCACCGCACCGGCTCAGCCGGCGCGGTGGTAGGGGTGCCCGCTGATCACGCTGTGCGCGCGGTAGATCTGCTCGGCCAGCAGCACGCGCACCAGTCCGTGCGGCAAGGTCAGGTCCGACAGCCGCAGCAGCAGGTCGGCCGACTCCTTGATGCGCGGGGCCAACCCGTCGGCGCCGCCGACGACGAAGGCCACGTCGCGCCCGAGCTGGCGCCACGATTGCATGGCCTCGGCCAGTTGCAGCGTGGTCATGTGGCGCCCGCGCTCGTCCAGCACCACGCGCAGGCACTGCGCCGGCAGCGCGTCGTCGATGCGCTGCGCCTCGCGCTGCAGCACGGTGTCGGTATCGAGCCCGGCGCCACGGTTCTCGGCGCGCAGTTCACGCAGCTGCAGCGGCGTGCTCGCCGGCATGCGCCTGGCGTATTCGGCATAGCCCGCGTCGACCCAGGCGGGCATGCGCTGGCCGACCGCGACCAGCCAGTATTTCACGTCGCCTGCCCGCGCCGCCGCTCAGGCGGTCTTGGCGCGGGGGCGGCGCGGCGCGGCGCCGGTCTTGCTCGCCGCCGTGCTGCCGGCGGCCGAGCGCGGCGCTGCGCGCGAAGTCGACGTCTTCGTTGCGCTGCCCTTGGCGGCCGGCTTGCGCGCCGGCGCCTTGGCTGGGGCCGATCCGGCGGCTGCCGAGCCGGCTCGCGCCGATCCGGCCGCGGCCGCCGGGCGCGAAGCCGACGCCGCGCCGCCCGCGGACCTGGCCGCCGGCCGCTTTGCCGCGGGGCGCTTTGCCGCGGGGCGCTTGGCCGCGGGGCGCTTGGCCGCGGGCCTGGCAGCCGGCTTCGCCGCCCCCGCTGGCGCCGCGGCCTTGGCCGCGGCAGCCTTGGCCGCGCGCGCATCCTGGCCCGCCTTCAGGTGCACCGACTTGCCGCCCCAGATGTCCTCGAGCTTGTAGTAGGCGCGAATGGCGGGCTGCATGAGGTGCACCACGGCGTCGCCGCAGTCCACCAGCACCCACTCGCCGCTCTCGGCGCCTTCTGGGTTCCTCACCTCGCCGCCGGCGCCGCGGACCTTGTCGCGCACGCTGGCGGCCAGTGCCCGCGTCTGGCGGTTGGAGCTTCCGCTGGCGATGATCACTCGGTCGAAAAGGCTGGTCAGGGCCTCGGTGTTGAACACGCGGATGTCCTGGGCCTTGACGTCTTCCAGGGCGTCGACGATGGTGCGTTGCAGCTTACGAATGTCCATGCGGTGGGGTAGGGCTACGGTAGAGATGA
>JAKCDM010000042.1 GCA_021841865.1 Pseudomonadota bacterium | reverse complement strand
CGACGAACTCCGGCAGGATGCGCCACAGCGGCTGGTTGCGGTCGTAGTCGTCCTTGAACTGCTGCAGCGCGGTCAGCAGGGTGTTCCAGCGGCCCTTGGTGATGCCGATGGTGAACATGATGAAAAAACTGTAGAGCCCGGTCTTCTCGACGATCACCCCATGCTCGGCCAGGTACTTGGTGACCACCGCGGCCGGGATTCCGGTCTCGGCGAAGTTGCCGTGCAGGTCCAGCCCCGGGGTGATCACGGTGGCCTTGATCGGGTCGAGCATGTTGAACCCCGGCGCGAGCTCGCCGAAGCCGTGCCAGTCATGCTGGCTGCCGAGCATCCAGTCCTCGCGCGCGCCGATGCCCTCGGGCGCCAGCTCCTGCTCGGGCCCCCAGACACGGAACCACCAGTCGTGCCCGAACTCCTCGGCCACCTTGTGCATCGCGCGGCGGAAGTTCAGCGCTTCGACGATGCTCTCCTCGACCAGCGCGGTGCCACCGGGCGGCTCCATCATCGCCGCGGCGACGTCGCAGGACGCGATGATCGCGTACTGCGGCGACGTCGACGAATGCATCAGGTAGGCCTCGTTGAAGCGGGGCCGGTCGAGGCTGCGGGTCTCGGAATCCTGCACCAGGATCTGCGAGGCCTGGCTCAGCCCGGCCAGCAGCTTGTGGGTCGACTGGGTCGAGAACACCATCGACTCGCGGGTGCGCGGGCGGCCCTCGCCGATGGCGTGCATGCCGGCGTAGAAGGGGTGGAAGGTCGCGTGCGGAAGCCAGGCCTCGTCGAAATGCAGCGTGTCGATGTAGCCGTCGAGCATCTGCTTGATGGTGTCGACGTTGTACAGCACGCCGTCGTAGGTCGACTGCGTGATGGTCAGCACGCGCGGCTTGACCTTGCCGGCCAGGTGCGCGGTCAGCGGGTTGGCGGCGATCTTGCGTTCGATGTTGTCGCGCTGGAATTCCTCGCGCGCGATCGGCCCGATGATTCCGTAGTGGTTGCGCGTGGGGGTCAGGAACACCGGCAGCGCGCCGGTCATGATGATGGCGTGCAGCACGCTCTTGTGGCAGTTGCGGTCGACCACGACCACGTCGCCCGGCGCGACGGTCGAATGCCACACCATCTTGTTCGAGGTCGACGTGCCGTTGGTCACGAAGAACAGGTGGTCGGCGTGGAAGATGCGCGCCGCGTTGCGCTCGGACGCCGCCACCGGACCGGTGTGGTCGAGCAGCTGGCCGAGTTCGTCGACCGCGTTGCAGACGTCGGCGCGCAGCAGGTTCTCGCCGAAGAACTGGTGGAACATCTGCCCCACCGGGCTTTTCAGGAAGGCGACGCCTCCGGAATGCCCCGGGCAGTGCCAGGAATACGAGCCGTCGGCGGCGTAGCCGACCAGGGCGCGAAAAAACGGCGGCGCCAGCGAATCGAGATAGGCCTTGGCCTCGCGGATGATGTGGCGGGCGACGAACTCCGGCGTGTCCTCGAACATGTGGATGAAGCCGTGGAGCTCGCGAAGGATGTCGTTCGGGATATGCCGCGACGTGCGTGTCTCGCCGTACAGGTAGATCGGGATTTCCGCGTTGCGAAAGCGGATCTCGCCGATGAACTGGCGCAGGGTCTTGACCACCGGGGCTTCCTCGCCCGGCTGGGCGGCGGCAAACTCCTCGTCGTCGATGGACAGGATGAACGCACTGGCGCGCGACTGCTGCTGGGCGAAGCTGGCCAGGTCGCCGAAACTGGTGACCCCCAGCACCTCGCTGCCCTCGGCCTCGATGGCCGCGGCCAGCGCGCGAATACCCAGGCCCGAGTTGTTCTCGGAGCGGAAATCCTCGTCGATGATGACGATCGGAAAGCAAAAACGCATGGCGAAAGGGATCCGGACGGCAATTCCGAGCCCGCCCCGGAGTTGCGCGGGCAAGTGTAGAGCACATGCCCGCGCATGGCGCAGCCCGGCGACACGCCCGTATGATCCGCAACAGATCAACCCGCCGCAGTCGCCATGCCAAGCCCCCCGCTGCAATGGTGGATCACCGCCGCCGTACTGGTCGCCCTCGAGCTGGGCAGCGGCAGCTTTTACCTGCTGATGCTCGCGCTGGGCGCCGCCGCCGGCGCGCTGGCCGCGCACGTGGGCCTGGGCCCGGAGCTGCAGTGGGCGCTGGCCGCGCTGGTCGGCGCCGGCTCGGTGGCCGTGCTGTACCTGATACGCAAGCGCAGGAAGCCGCGCCCGCCGCAAGCCAACCGGGACGTCAACCTGGACATCGGTTCGCTGGTCGACGTCGCGGCCTGGGACCAGGCGGGCCAGGCCACGGTACGCTGGCGCGGCGCCGAATGGCAGGCCCGCCTCGGCCGCGGGCAGCCGGTTGCCGGGCGTTTTCGCATCGCCGCGCTCGATGGCAACACCCTGGTGCTCGATGCCGAGCACGAAACGCCGCCCCGCGGTGGCGGGCACTGAATCCGCTTCCTTCCCGCAGCCTCCTGGAGACCCCCATGGAATTCGTCCTCGTCCTCGCCGTGATCGCGGTGCTCGTGGTGTCGCGGGCGGTCAAGGTCGTGCCGCAGCAGCATGCCTGGGTGGTCGAGCGCCTGGGCAGGTACGACCGCACGCTGGCCCCGGGCCTGAACCTGATCGTTCCGTTCATCGAGCGCGTCGCGTATCGCCACATGCTCAAGGAGGTGCCGATGGACATCGCGAGCCAGGTGTGCATCACGCGCGACAACACCCAGCTGACGGTCGACGGCATCCTGTACTTCCAGGTCACCGACGCCATGCGCGCCAGCTACGGGTCGTCGAACTACGTGGTGGCGATCTCGCAGCTGGCGCAGACCACGCTGCGCTCGGTGATCGGTCGGCTCGAACTCGACAAGACCTTCGAGGAGCGCGATTTCATCAACCACAGCGTGGTCTCGGCGCTCGACGAGGCTGCGACCAACTGGGGCGTGAAGGTGCTGCGCTACGAGATCAAGGACCTGACCCCGCCCGCCGAGATCCTGCACGCCATGCAGCGCCAGATCACCGCCGAGCGCGAGAAGCGCGCGGTGATCGCGACCTCGGAAGGCACGCGCCAGCAGCAGATCAACCAGGCCGAGGGTGAGCGTCAGGCGGCGATCGAGCGCTCCGAGGGTGAACGTCAGGCCGCGATCAACCGCGCGCAGGGCGAGGCCTCGGCCATCGAGGCGGTGGCCGCGGCCACCGCGCACGCGATCGAGCTGGTGGCCGAGGCCATCGGCAAGCCCGGCGGCAGCGACGCGGTGCAGCTCAAGGTCGCGCAACAGGCGCTCGACGCCTACGGCCGCCTGGCCAAGACCAGCACCACGCTGGTCGTGCCCGGTGACATGAGCCAGGCCGCGGGGCTGATCGCGTCGGCGATGGCGGTGTGGAAGGCGCCCACCGGCCCGCGGACCTGACAGCGCCCGCGCAGGCGCCGCCACAGCGCTTGACCTGCGCGGCGCCACGGTCTGCGGAAAAACCATTTTGCAGCGGGCAGGACTGGCGATACAAGCGCGACATCAAATCCCCGCCAAACCATGATTAGAAAGCCGCCCGTGGCTTGCCCGCAGGCGGCTTTTCTCGTCTGATTCTCCCGAGCTCGACGTTTGCCATCGGCATTTCGGCCGATATTCGGCTCGCGCCGAAACTTGGGGATCATGACATGCAGGTTTATCGGAGATGGATCGGCCTCGCGTTGGTCCCGGCCGCCTGCGCCAGCCTGGCCGCTTGCGGCGGCGGAGCTGGCGCGCAATATTCGGTCGGTGGCAGTGCAAGCGGATTTTCCGGGACGCTTCAGCTACTCAATAACGCAGCGGATCGCGTCACGTTGCAGCAACCGGGAAGCTTCCGGTTCGCGGCGCGTGTCCCCTCCGGAGCGCCCTACTCGGTCAGCGTCGGCACGCAACCGCCGGCCCAGTACTGCAGCGTGAGCGGCGGCAGCGGAATCGCCCGCTCGGACGTCAGCAACGTCTCGGTGCTGTGCGCTGCGGGCACGCTCAGCGTGCTCCATGCCTTCGGTGACGCCCCGGGAGCGGGCGCAGTCCCGGCACCCGGCCTCGCGGTGGCCCCTGACGGCACCCTGTACGCGGCGACCACTGCGGGAGGCGTCTTCGGCTTCGGGGCCGTGGTTCGCCTGCGGGCGGACGGGACGCAGACCGTGCTGTACTCGTTTCGCGGTGGCCAGGGCGACGGCGGAGCTCCGCTGGCAGCGCCCACGCTGGGCAGCGACGGAAATCTGTACGGCAGCACCAGCTCCAACGGCCTGTACGACGCCGGGGTGATCTACAAGCTCACGCCCGGCGGTGTCGAGACGGTGTTGCTCAACGTGCCCGGGGGATCCCAGGCCGCGGATCCGCAAGGCGTGCTGCCCGACGCGAACGGCAATCTCTACATCGTCTCGTCGGGAGAGTCGACGCAGGCGGACGGAGCGTTGTACATGGTCACCGCGGCTGGCGCGCTGCGCCTGCTGCACGTGTTCGGCACCGGGGCCGGTGACCTCGTCGGCCCGGTGGGCACGCTGCTCCGGGCCAGCGACGGTGCGATCTATGGTTGCGCCCGGCTGGGAGGTGCCGACAACGATGGCGGAGTGTTCAGGTTCGACCCGGCCACCGGCTCGTACAGCGTGGTCGCCAGTTTCAGCGGCACCAACGGAAGCCACCCCGCGGCAGGCCTGCTGCAGGCGGCGGACGGAAACCTGTACGGGACCACATACGACGGCGGCAGCGCCAACAAGGGCACCGTGTTCAGGCTCACTGCCGCCGGCGCACTGAGCACGCTGTACAGCTTCGCCGGCGGCAGCGACGGCGGCAATCCGGTATCCCGCCCCTACCAGGGCAGCGACGGCAATCTGTACCTGACGACCCAGACCGGCGGCGCCAACGGCTCTGGCACGCTGGTGCGCCTGCCCCTGTCCACACCGGCCGCGCCACAGGTGCTGTATTCCTTCGGCGGCGCGGCAGGCCTCGGCGCTGCGCAGGGTGCGCTGGTCGCCGGGCCCAACGGCTATCTGTACGGCAGCGCCAAGTACGGGGGTGTCAATGGCAAGGGCGGCGTCTACCAGGTGAATTGACGCAGGCCGGCAGCAAGCGGTCGCGATGACGGCTCGCGAGCCACACGAGGCGCAATTCCACCGACCCCTCACGGAGGCACTGATCATGTCACGCCACGCATCAAGGCTTCTCGGCGTTCCTTGCGTTGCGCTTTGCTGCGCGCTGTCGGCCTGCGGCGGCTCGTCCGGCCCCGCTCCCGGCCCCGCTCCCGGCCCTGCGCCCATCACCATCGGGGGAACCGCCCTCGGTTTCACCGGCACCCTCAAGCTGCTCAATGGCGCCGACTCGCTGAGCCTGACCCAGCCGGGGAGCTTCGCATTTCCGACCGTGCTGCCCAAGGGCTCCCCGTACGCGGTCACCGTCGCCGTGCAGCCGCCGGCGCAGTACTGCACGGTCGGCAACGGCAGCGGAACCGCGCTGGCCCGGGTCAGCAACGTCACGGTCGCGTGCGCGCCGGGCACACCGACCTCGCTGCATGACTTCGCGGTGATCGCAGGCGACGGAAGCCGACCCAACAACGGCCTGATCGACGCGGGCAACGGCTACCTCTATGGCACCACGCAGCGTGGCGGAGCGACGAACTACGGCGCGGTGTACCGCATCGCCCCGGACGGGGCCCTGACGGTGCTGTTCTCGTTCACCAGCACCACCGACGGCGCGTACCCGGACGCTCCGCCGACCCTCGGCCGGGACGGCTACCTGTACGGCACGACCTTCAGCCTCGGCAGCAATGATGGCGGCACCTTCTACAAGCTCAGCCTGGACGGCACGACCGAGACCACCTTGCATTCCTTCAACCCGCAGACCGAGGGTGCGGATTCGCAAAGCCCCTTGCTCCAGTCCAGCGACGGGAACTTCTACGCGACCTTGGGGGTCGGCCCCAACAAGCTCGGCACCCTCGTCCAGCTGACTCCGACCGGGCAACTGACCGTGCTGCACGTGTTCGCGGGCGGCACTTCCGATCTGGCCAATCCCCAGGGCCCGCTGCTGCAGATCGGAGACACGCTGTACGGCACCGCCGCCACCGCCGGCGCCTACGGTGCCGGCGGCGTGTTCGGGTTCAACCTCAAGACCCAGGCGTTCCAGGTGCTCGCCAGCTTCGACAACACCGATGGAAACGCTCCCAAGGCCGGACTGATGCTGGCCAGCGATGGCGAGTTGTATGGCGTGGCCGCGGCCGGTGGTCTGGCGGATCAGGGAACGGTGTTCCAGTTCGACCCCTCCACCGACACCCTGCGCAGCATCTACAGCTTCTCGGGAACCAGCGACGGCAGCAACCCCGTGTCGCTGCCGTTCCAGGGCAGTGACGGGCTGCTGTACCTCACCACGAACGCGGGCGGTCCTCTCGGAGGCGGCACGCTGCTGCGAATGAGCACCTCCGGCACATCGGCTCAGGTCCTGTACGACTTCGACAGCACCAGCGGCGGCAAGGGCATCTATGGCCCCACCGGTCCTTTGCTGCAGACCCCGGGCAACGGCTACCTGTACGGTACGGCCTATGGCGGCGGCGCCGGGGGCAAGGGCGCGGTCTACGTGATTCGTTGAGCCCGCCCGTGGCGTGGGGACTTGCCGTCCCCGCACTGCGAAGGGGCAGGGTCGCATGTTCAGATTCCGGCCAGCGCTGCCGCACGCCGCGCAGCGATGCAGGAGGCCTCGAACATGTCCCTTTCCCGCACCAACATGCCGTCGCGCATGGGCATCGCGACAGGCTGCGTCAAGCCGGCCGCCCGGGGCGAGCCGGCGGCCGCACCTGTTGCCTGCGCTCGTGTTGCCTGCGTACGTGTCGCCTTCGTATGCACCGGCCCGACACCCGGACGAAGCTCGTGCTCGAGGTGAGCGCCGCGCGCCCTGGCGGCGCCTGCGTCGCGCTGCTGCTCGCGGCGGCCGCGGGCGGCGCGCCCTACCTTGCGTGGGCGGCCCCCTGCCCGGCCCCCTGCCCGGCCGACGCAGCCGGCCATCCCGCACAGGCCTGCCCGCCGCGCGGCGCGCACGGCGCATGCGCCGGCCCCGCCGGCCCCGCCGGCCCCGCTTGCGTGCGGGTGCGCCTGCTGCACGCCTTCGGCGCCGAGCCCGACGACGGCAGGCGTCCCGCGGATGGGCTCGCGGTGGGCCCGGACGGCGCGCTGTATGGCGCGACCAGCGGCGGCGGCGAACATGGTTTCGGGCGCCTGTTCCGCCTGGGCACCGACGGGCGGGAAACCGTGCTGCACGATTTCCGCGGGCGCCCCGGCGACGGTGCCGACCCGCAGGCGCCGCCCACGCCTGACGGTGACGGCGGCCTGGTCGGCACCACGCATCTCGGCGGGGCCCATGGCCTGGGCACGGTCTACCGGCTGGATGCCGGCGGAGCGATGCGGCAGCTGCATTCCTTCGCCGGAGGCCCGCACGACGGCGCGCATCCCCAGGCCCCGATGCTCAGGACTCGCGACGGCAGTTTCTACGGCAGCACCCGCGACGGCGGCGCCCACGGCGCGGGCATGCTGTTCCGGCTCGATCCGCAAGGAGCCTACGAGGCGCTGCGCTCGCTGGGCGGCGGCGCCGACGCGCTGGCCGACCCCATCGGAGCCCTCGCGGAGCTCGACGACGGGCGCATCGTCGGAGCGGCGTCGGCCGGCGGGCGCCACGGGCTGGGAGGCGTGTTCGACTATCGCGGCGGGTCCGCGAAGCTGCGCACGCTGGTGTCGCTCGGCGCCGACAACGATTGCGCGATGCCGATGGCCGGCCTGGTTCGCGCGCACGACGGCCGCCTGCTCGGCACCGCCTACGCCGGTGGGCCGGACAACGCCGGTTGCGTGTTCTCGGTCAGCGACACCGGGGACTACCGGGTGCTGTACGCGCTGCGCGGCGCCGACGATGGCGCGCAACCCCTATCCTTGCCGCTGCAGGCCGACGACGGCAGCCTGTACCTGAGCAGCAGCCTCGGCGCGGCGCACGGCGACGGCGCCCTGCTGCGACTCGACGTCAGCGGCTCCCCGCTCGTGCTGCACGCTTTCGGACGCGCCGACGTGTCGGTGCCATCGGGCGGGCTGGTTCGCGACGCCCGCGGGCGCATGTACGGCAGCGCGGCATACGGCGGCACCTACGACGAAGGGGGGATCTTCGTCGTGTCCCGCCCCGAGCCCGACGGCGCGGGCCGGGCGCATGCGGGCGCGTCGCTCAATGCCCGAGAAAGTACGCCCGCACGCCCTCGAGCAGCATGTTCACCGCGATTGCCGACACGATCAGCCCCATGAGTTTCTCCGCCGCGCGCATCACCGCGTCGCCCACCAGGCGCGACAGGCGCTCGGCGACCAGCAGCAGCATCGCGGTCAGCGCCATCGCGGCGCTGAGGGCTCCGACGCGCAGCGCGACGTGGTGCGTGTCCCCCGAGCTCAGCAGCAGCACCGCGGCCAGCGCGGAAGGTCCGGCCAGCAGCGGCACGGCGAGCGGAAAGATCAGCGGATCGCGCAAGTCCTGCTCGCTGAACATGGTCTCCGAGGTCGAGAAGATCATCTTGATCGCCACCAGCAGCAGGATCACTCCGCCGGCGACCTGCAGCGAGGCCTGGCGCAGGCCCAGCAGGTCCAGGAAGCGCTGCCCTCCGGCCATGAACCCCAGCAGCACCAGGTAGGCGATCGCGCTTTCGCGCAGCGTCACCCAGGCGCGCCGGCGCGGATGCAGCTGGCGCGTGACGGCCAGGAACACCGGCATGTTGCCGAAGGGGTCCAGGATCAGCACCAGCAGGATCAGGCTGGACCAGAAATCGTGCGCAGCGGACATCGCGGGAGGCCCTCAAGCCCGGGGATGGTGGCGCGCGTGCAATTGGCGCAGGCGCTCGCGGGCCACGTGGGTGTAGATCTGCGTGGTCGAGATGTCGGCATGCCCGAGCAGCAGCTGCACCACGCGCAGGTCGGCGCCGTGGTCGAGCAGGTGCGTGGCGAAGGCGTGCCGCAGCGTGTGCGGCGACAACGGCGCGTCGATGCCGGCGCGCCGCGCCAGCGCTCGCAGCCGGGTCCAGAACATCTGCCGGGTCATGCCGGCGACGGCCGCCCTGCCCAGGCCGGGGCTGCGCCGCGTGACGAACACGAAATCGCTCGGAGCACCGTGCAGCAGCTGCATGCGCGCCTGCTCCAGATAACGCCGCAGCCACTCGGAGGCCTGTTCGCCGAAAGGCACCAGGCGGTCCTTGCCGCCCTTGCCGGCAACCACCCGCACCACGCCCTCGGCCAGGCTGACATCGGCGATGCGCAGGCCCACCAGTTCGCTCACTCGCAGGCCGCTGGCATACAGCAGCTCGAGCATCGCGCGATCGCGCATGCCCAGCGGCGTGTCGACCTCGGGTGCGTTCAGCAAGGCCTCGACCTGCGACTCGGCGAGAGTTCCCGGGCGGCGTGCCGGCTGGCGCGCGCGCTCGAGCTTGAGCGTCGGGTCGTCGGCGCGCCGGCCTTCGCGCACGGCCCACGCGTAGAAGCGGCGCAGGGTCGCCAGCCGACGGTTCGAGGCGCTGGGCTTGCTGCCGGCGAAACGCACCGCGAGATAGGCCATCACGTCGGCCTCGCCCGCCTGCTCCAGCGGCGCGCGCGCCGCCGCCGCCAGCCAGCGTGAGAACAGCACGAGGTCGCTGCGATACGCGGCCAGCGTGTTGGCCGACAGCCCCTGCTCCAGCCACAGCGCATCGCAGAACGCGTCGATCGCGGCGCGGCAGCCGGCGCGCGGCGCCGGCCATTCGGCGCCGGCCCGCCGAGCACGAAGCGAGTCATCGGGCATCGTCGAACAGTCCTGGCGCCGGCGTCAGCGCACCTTCATGGCGCAGCAGCCAGCGCTTGATGCCCAGCAGTTCGCCGGCGTCATCGGTGGAGCCGGCGAAGCCGCCCAACCCCGAGCGCGCGACCACGCGGTGGCAAGGCACCAGCGGCGCGAACGGGTTGCTGGCGCAGGCCGAGCCCACGGCTCGCGCCGCACTGCCCAGCTGATGCGCGAGTTCTCCGTAGGTCAGCGTGCGCCCGACCGGAATCTCGCGCAACGCAGCCCACACGCGCAGCTGGAATGCGCTGCCGGCGGGCGCCAGCGGCAGCTCCAGCGAATGGCGGGCATCGGCGCAGTAGGCGAGCAGCTGCGCCCGAAGTTCGTCGACCAGCGCGGCCAGCTCCGGCGCCGGTTGGCGCGGCGCGCCGGGCCCGGGCAGGTACTCCGTCTGCAGCAGCCGGGTCGGCGTGCAGCGCACGCCCAGGCGTCCGAACGGCAGGCACAGCACGGCGTCCCACGGCACGCCGGGGTCGTTGACTCGCAGGCCGCCGCGCACGCGGCGAGGCTGGTGCTGGTTCATGCAAGCATCCTACGGGCCGGCCGCTGCGTGCGAAAGCCCGCTGGCGGGCAGCTGGCGCAGCGCCCACGCGATGTGTTCGGCCAGCGGTTGCGGTGCCTGCGGCAGCGCCGCGCGCAGCGCGGCGTCGATGGCCTGCGCGAGCGCGTCGCCGGCGGTGGTGGCGCGCGCGGCATTGCCCAGCGCGACCGCCAGGTTGCGCCGCCAGCGAAGCCAGCCGATGCGGCGTATCGCGCTGCCTTCGGTGCGTTGCAGGAACTGCTGCTCGTCCCACGCCCACAACTGCAGCAGCGTGGACTGCTGCAGGTCGTGGCGCGGCAGGAAATCGGGCAGCGGCGAGCGCCGCGCGAAGCGGTTCCACGGGCACGCCAGCTGGCAGTCGTCGCAGCCGTAGATGCGATTGCCCATCGGAGCTCGCAGCTCCTCGGGAATCGGGCCGTCGAGCTCGATGGTCAGGTAGGAAATGCAGCGTCGTGCATCGACCACGTAGGGCGCGACGATGGCGCGCGTCGGGCACACGTCGATGCAGCGCGTGCACGAGCCGCAATGGCTTTCGACCGGCGCGTCGACCGGCAGCTCCAGGTCGGTGTAGATCTCGCCCAGGAAGAACATCGATCCGGAATCGCGCCGCAGCAGCAGGCTGTGGCGCCCGCGCCAGCCCAGGCCCGAGCGCGCCGCCAGCGCGACTTCAGGCACCGGCGCCGAGTCGGTGAACGCGCGCAGCACCCGCGGGTTCGCGCGCTCGGCGATGAACCCGGCCAGTTGCGCGAGCTTGTGGCGCAGCACCTTGTGGTAGTCGCGGCCGCGAGCGTACAGCGAGACCACGGCCTGCTCCGGCTCCCGCAGGCGCTGCCATTCGCGCGCGCGCCAGCCGGCCGGTGCGTCCTGCGGCAGGTAATCCAGGCGCGCGGTGATCACGCGCAGCGTGCCGGGAAGCAGTTCCTGCGGACGCGCCCGCGTCAGGCCATGGCGCTGCATGTAGTCCATGGTCCCGTGCATGCCCTGCTCCAGCCAGCGCGCCAGGTGCGCCTCGGTATCGCCGAGTCGCAGGTCGCTGACGCCGATCTGGGACAATCCGAGCCGGGCCGCGTGCTCGCGGATTTCCCGCAGCAGCCGCAAGCCGCGCGGCGTGTCGGACGGCGTCGCCGGGGTCGCCTCGATGTCGTGCTCTGGCTCCATGCCGGCATGCTACGCACAAGTCCCGTCGCCCGCGTCCGCCCTTGCGCCTTGCCCTTCTGACCTGTCTGCTCCTGCCGCCATGCCCGCGATGCTCAGCCGGCGCTGCGCCGACGAATCCGACACCCTGCGCCTGGGCGCGCTGCTCGGCGCGGCCTTGCGCGCGCGCGAGCTGCCGCCGTTGCTGATCACGCTGCATGGCGACCTCGGCGCCGGCAAGACCACGCTGGTGCGGGCGCTGCTGCAATCCCTGGGAGTGCGCGGACGCATCAAGAGCCCCAGTTATGCGTTGGTAGAACCCTACACCATCGCGATCGATGGTCTAGAATTCAAGCGTTCTGTCCAGATCACGGCCTATCATATTGATCTGTATCGATTTTCATCCCCGGAGGAATGGCTGGATGCCGGCCTGGGGGATGTTCTGGACGGCCGCTCGCTGTGCCTCGTGGAATGGCCCGAGAGGGCGCCGGGGTTGCCGGTCGCCGATCTGGACATCCGCATCACCACGAACGATGGCGTTCGCGACGTGTTGGTGCGGGCCGGCAGCTCCGCCGGAGCTGCCGTGATCGATTGGATGGCGTCCGCCGCGGCGGACGCCTGAGCGCGCGTCGGGATCGGGCCTGGCGCGCAACGCCAGGGAGAGCCCGCCATGACAACACCCCGTCGCAGCTTCCTGATCCAAGGCTCCAGCATCGCGCTGCTGCTGGGCGCGCCCAGCATCGCGCGCGGCGCGACCATCGTCGCGGTGCGCGTGTGGCCGGCCGACGAGTACACCCGCGTGACCCTGGAGTCGGACCGGGCGCTGAGCGCCACGCACTTCATGGTCCCCGACCCGCCGCGCCTGGTGGTCGACGTCAAGGGCCTGCAGCTCAACGCGCAGTTGCGCGAGCTGGTCGGCAAGGTGCGGCCGGACGACCCCTTCATCCGCGACATCCGCGTCGCGCAGTACGCCCCCGACGTGGTGCGCCTGGTGCTCGACCTCAAGCAGCAGGTGCACCCGCAGGTCTTCACGCTGCCGCCGGTGGCGGCCTACGGAAACCGCCTGGTGTTCGACCTCTACCCGGTGGGCGCGAATTCCCTGCTCGCGCTCGCCGACCCGCCGGCGCGCCAGGCGCCTGCACCGGCGCCTGCGCCTGCGCCGCAGTCAGGCAACGACCATGCGAAGCCGGAGGACACGCTGAACGAATGGCTTTCGCGCCACCGCGCCAGCCTCGACCAGCCGCTTCCCGAGGACGCGCCGCGGCAGTTCGCGCGCCAGGATCCGCCGCGGCGCGACCGCCGCCCCGGGCACAGCGTATTGTTGATGCTCGACCCCGGGCATGGCGGCGAGGATCCCGGGGCCACCGGGCCCGGCGGCTTGCACGAAAAGGACGTCGTGCTGCTGATCGGGCACGAGTTGCGCGAAATGGTGCAGCGAACTCCCAACATGCGGGTGGCGATGACCCGCGACAGCGACTTTTTCGTTCCGCTGTGGATGCGCGTCGAGAAGGCGCAGCGCGCCAACGCCGACCTGTTCACGTCGATTCACGCCGACGGCTGGTACACGCCGGATGCCCGCGGTGCGTCGGTGTACTGCCTGTCCCAGGGCGGCGCGTCGAGTGTCGAGGCGCGCCTGATGGCGCAACGCGAGAACGCCGCCGACGCGATCGGCGGAATCGATATCCAGGCGCACGACTACCAGGTGGCGAAAGTGATGCTGGACATGTCGACCACGGCGCAGATCGACGCCAGCCTGAAAATGGCCGCGCCGACGCTGCGCAGGATGGGATCGATCGTGCACCTGCATTCGCAACAGGTGCAGCAGGCCGGCTTCGTCGTCCTCAAGTCGCCCACCGTGCCGTCGATGCTGGTGGAGACGGCCTTCATCAGCAATCCCGAGGAGGAAGCCCGTCTGCGCACGCCCCGCTACCGCAAGCAGGTGGCGCGGGCGATCCTGGAAGGCATTCGCGAATACCTGGGCACGCGCCCGCCGCTGGCGCGGCGCCGCACCATGGTCTGAGAAGCTGTGGACGAATCGCCCATGCCGGCGGGGACCCCGCCTCGCGTCACGCGGCCTGCTCAGGCCGTGCGACGGCTGCGCGCCCGCAGCCAGCCCAGGCCGAGCGGAAGCAGCGAGATCACGACCACTCCCAGGCTCAGCGCGGGCAGGTTGCCGCGAACCCACGGCAGGTTGCCGAAGGCGTAGCCGGCGCCGCACAGCAGGCCGACCCACAGCACGCCACCGGCCAGGTTGTAGCCCAGGAAACGCGTGTAGGACATTTCCGCCACGCCGGCGACGAAAGGCGCGAAGGTGCGCACGAAGGGAATGAAGCGCGCGCTGACCACGGTGATGCCGCCGTAGCGCTCGTAGAACGCGTGGGCGCGGTCGAACGCGCGGCGGTTGAACCAGCGGCTGTGCTGCCAGGCGAACACGCGGTGCCCGACCGCCCTGCCGATGGAATAGTTGAGCGAATCCCCCAGCGCCGCGGCCAGGCACAGCAGCGGCACGCCCAGGCGCAGGTCGAGGCCGCCCGCGGCGCCGAGAGCACCGACCACGAACAGCATCGAGTCGCCGGGCAGGAAGGGCGTGACCACGAGCCCGGTCTCCAGGAACACGATGCCGAACAGCAGCGCCCAGATCCAGCTTCCATAGACCCCGATGAGCCGCGTCAGCTCGGTGTCGAAGTGCAGCAGCAAATGGAGCAATTCCTGGATCTGGTGCATCGCGCGGCGGCTCGAAAAAGGGCGCCCAGTATACTCAGCGCATGTTTCCAGAAGGCCGCTTCGACGACTCCGGACACGCGCCGACGCCCGGGTCCGAGAACCAGCCGTCCGCCGCGTCGAGCCCGTATGCGGCGAGCCCGCTGCCGCTGCCGATCCGCGCCCTGCCCGACACGCTGATCTCGCAGATCGCCGCCGGCGAGGTCGTCGAGCGCCCGGCGTCTGCGCTGCGCGAGTTGCTGGACAACGCGCTGGACTCGGGCGCCACGCGGATCGTCGTGCGCCTGCAGCGAGGCGGCCTGGACCTGGTCGGCGTCGACGACAACGGTTGCGGCATTCCGGCGGCCGAGCTGCCGCTGGCGCTGGCGCGACACGCCACCAGCAAGATCGCGTCGCTGCACGACCTGGAGCAGGCGCGCAGCCTGGGGTTCCGCGGCGAGGCGCTGGCGTCGATGGCCGCCGTCGGGGAACTCGAGATCGTCAGCCGCCGCGCCGGCGAGACCGCCGCCAGCGTGCGCGCCGAAGGCGGACAGGTGCTGGAGGTGGCGCCGGCCGCGGCCGATTTCGGCACCAGCGTCAGCCTGCGTCGCCTGTTCCACGAGATTCCCGCGCGGCGCAGTTTCCTGAAGTCCGCGGCGACCGAGGGCAGCTGGTGCGTCGAGATGGTGCGCCGCGCCGCGCTGGCCCATCCGCGAGTGGCCTTCACGCTGTGGCAGGACGGGCGCCAGAGCCTGCAGCTCGCCGCCACCGGCGACCCGCTGGCCCGGCTCGCGGACGTGCTGGGCAAGGCCTTCGCCGCCGACGCGCTGCCACTGCGCTTCGAGCTCGGGCCGCTGTCGGTCACGGGCCTGGTGTGCCGCCCCACCGCGGCGCGCGCGCGTGCCGACGTGCAGCAATGCTTTGTCAACCGGCGCTGGGTTCGCGACCGCATGCTCGCGCACGCGGTGCGCTCGGCCTATGCCGACGTGCTGCACGGCAGCCTGCAACCCCAGTACGCGCTGCTGCTCGAGCTGCCTGCCGAGCGTGTGGACGTGAACGTGCACCCGGCGAAAAGCGAGGTGCGCTTTCGCGAATCCCAGGCCGTGCACCAGGCCGTGCGCCACGCGGTGCAGCAGGCGCTGGCCCCGGCGCTGGGCGCACGCGAACCGCAGGCCGCGGATGTTTCCACGCCGTCGCAGGCGACGGATCATGCGCCGACCGCGCCGGCAGCGCCGCCTGCGCGCCCCCCGGAGCCTGGCCGCGACGGGCCGTGGGCGCGCTCGCAGGCGCCTTGGCTGCGCGCGCAGGCGCGCCAGGACAGCCTGCCGCTGCACAGCCTGATGCGCGCGTACCAGCCGCTCGAGGCGGCGCCGCAGGCGCAGCCGGCGACGCTGCGCGAGCCCGAAGCGGTGCCCGGCACGCCGGGCGACGCGGCGGCGGACGACCCGCCGCTGGGCTATGCGATCGCGCAGCTGCACGACATCTACATCCTGGCGCAGAACCGCCATGGCCTGGTGGTGGTGGACATGCACGCCGCGCACGAACGCATCGTGTACGAACGCCTCAAGCAGTCCTGGGACGCGCGCGGCCTGGCGGCCCAGCCGCTGCTGATCCCGGCGGGCTTCGCTGCCAGCGAGCTCGAGATCGGCGCGGTGGAGGATCACGCCGACGAACTCGCGCGCCTGGGCCTGGACATCGCCGCCACCGGGCCGGCGAGCCTCGCCGTGCGCGCAGTGCCGACGCTGCTGGCGCAGGGCGACGTGGTTCGCCTGGCGCGCGAGGTGCTGGCCGAACTCGCCGCGGTGGGCAGCAGCCAGCGCCTGGAACGGCGACGCGACAGCCTGCTGGCGACCATGGCCTGCCACGGCGCGGTGCGCGCCGGGCGCAGGCTCGGCGTGCAGGAAATGAATGCGGTGTTGCGCGACATGGAAGCCACCGAGCGTTCCGACCAGTGCAACCACGGCCGGCCGACCTGGCGCCAGATCAGCCTGGACGAACTCGACGCGCTGTTCCTGCGCGGGCGCTGAACCATGCCGGGGTCCCGTGTTCAGGCGCCGGTGCGCGTGCTCACCGGCCCGACCGCGTCGGGCAAGACGGCAGCCGCGCTGCGCCTGGCGCGCGAGCTCGACCTGGAGATCATCAGCATGGACTCGGCGCTGGTGTATCGCGGCATGGACATCGGCACCGCCAAGCCGACGCCCGCCGAGCGTGCCGAGGTGCCGCACCACCTGATCGACATCGTCGAGCCCACGCACAGTTTCAGCGCCGCCGAGTTCGCGCAGCGCGCGCGCGAGCTGGTCGGCCAGGTGCGCGCGCGCGGGCGCGAACCCTTGCTGGTCGGCGGCACGCTGCTGTACATGCGTGCCCTCGAGCAGGGATTGAACGATCTGCCGCCAGCCGACGCCGGTCTGCGCGCGCGCCTCGAGGCGCGCGCCACCGTCGAGGGCTGGGGCGCGCTGCATGCGCAACTGGCGCGCATCGACCCGGACAGCGCGGCACGCATCGAAGCGGGCGACACGCAGCGCATCCAGCGCGCGCTGGAGGTCTGGGAGCTCAGCGGGCGCACGCTGTCACAGCACTTTGTCGATGGACCGCGCGAGCCCGGGCTGGACCTGCGCGTGGTGTCTCTGGAGCCTTCCGACCGCTCCTGGCTGCACGCGCGCATCGCCCTGCGCCTGCGCGCCATGCTGCGGGCCGGGCTGCTCGACGAGGTGCGCGCGCTACGCGCGCGCGGCGACCTGCACGCGCAGCTGCCGTCGATGCGCTGCGTCGGCTACCGGCAGGCCTGGGACTACCTGGACGGCGCGATCGACGCAGCGCAGTTCGAACAGCGCGCCATCGCCGCCACGCGCCAGCTGGCCAAGCGCCAGCTCACCTGGCTGCGCGCGATGCCGCGGCGCGAATGCATCGACTGCTGCGCCGCGGACGCCACCGAACAGGCGGTGCGCGCGCTGCTGCGCGCCGACGGTGTCTGAAACGGCCCCCCGGGCTCAGCCCGGATCGCGCGCCTGCGCCACGCGCGCGTGCTGCTGCATGAAGCCGGCCAGCGCGCGCGCCGTGTGACCGCCGGCTTCGCCGGCCTGCACGAACTCGGCGGGCGTGCCCTGGCGCACCAGGCGCCCGCCGCCGGCGCCTCCCTCCGGGCCGAGGTCGACGATCCAGTCGCTCGAGGCCATCAGGTCCAGGTTGTGCTCGATCACCACCACCGTGTGCCCGGCGTCGGCCAGGCGCAGCAGCACGCGGATCAGCTTGTCGACGTCGGCCATGTGCAGGCCCACGGTGGGTTCGTCGAGCACGTACAGCGTCGGGCGCGAGCCGGCGGTGGCCAGTTCGGTGACCAGTTTCAGGCGCTGTGCCTCTCCCCCCGACAGCTGCGGACTGGGCTGGCCCAGGCGCAGGTAGCCCAGGCCGACGTCGTGCAGCAGTTGCAGCGCGCGCGTGATGCGCGGGTGCGCGGCGAAGAATTCCAGCGCGGCGTCGACGCTGAGCTCGAGCACCTCGCCGGCCGACAGCCCGCGCAGGCGCACCTGCAGGGTCTCCGGGTTGAAACGCAGCCCGCCGCAGTCCTCGCAGGCCTGGATCACGTCGGGCAGGAAGTTCATTTCCACTCGCACCGCGCCCTGGCCGTCGCAGGTCGGGCAGCGCCCGGCACCGGTGTTGAAGGAAAAGCGCGCCGCGGCGAAGCCGCGCATGCGCGCCTCGACGGTGTCGGCGAACAGCTTGCGGATGTCGTCCCAGATGCCGACGTAGGTCGCCGGGCACGAGCGCGGCGTCTTGCCGATCGGGGTCTGGTCGACCTCGAGCACGCGCTCGAGGCCTTCGAGCCCGAGCAGCGCCTTGCAGCCCACCGGCGCGCCCTCGCCGGCGAGCAGCGCGCGCGCGCTGGCGAACAGCACGCCGCGCGCCAGGCTCGACTTGCCTGAACCCGAAACCCCCGTCAGCACCGACAGGCGGCCGCGCGGGAAGCGCACGTCGACGTCGCTCAGGTTGTGCAGACGCGCGCCCCGCAGGTCCAGCGCCGGGCTGCGCGCGCTGGTGGCCGGCCGCGGCAGCAGCGGATGGCGCAGCGGCTCGCGCAGGTAGCGCGCGGTCAGCGAATCGGGGTGGCGCATCAGCTCCTGCAGGTTGCCCATCGCCACCACGGTGCCGCCCTGGCTGCCGGCGCCGGGGCCGATGTCCAGGATGGTGTCGGCGCGGCGGATGGTGTCCTCGTCGTGCTCGACCACCACCAGCGTACTGCCGCGGCGTCGCAGCTCGTCGAGCGCATCGAGCAGGCGCAGGTTGTCGCGCGGATGCAGCCCGATCGTGGGCTCGTCGAGCACGTAGGCGACGCCGCGCAGGTTGCTGCCGAGCTGCGCGGCCAGGCGGATGCGCTGGGCCTCGCCGCCCGACAGCGTGGGCGCCGCGCGCTCCAGGCTCAGGTAGCCGAGCCCGACGCGCTGCAGGAACTGCAGGCGCGCGCCGACCTCCTGCACGATTTCCTGGCCCAGCGCCTGTTCGCGCGGCTCCAGTCGCAGTTGCCCGAACCAGCTCAGGGCATCGTCGACGGCCAGCGACGAAAGCTCGCTGATCGGGCGTTCGCGCCAGCGTACGGCCAGCGAAACCGGATTCAGGCGCGCGCCCGCGCACTGCGGGCAGGCCTGCGCGTCGCCCGCCTCGCTCCACGCGCCCTCCTCGCCGCTGTGCGAGGCGTCGAAGCCCGCGAGCTGCGCGCCGGTGCCGAAGCATGACGGGCACCAGCCCGCCGACGAGTTGTACGAGAACTGGCGCGGATCGAGCTCGGGAAAGCTGCGCGCGCACGACGGGCATGCGCGCAGCGTGCTGAAGCGTCGCAGCGTGAGTCCGGCATGGGCGCCGATCACGTCGCCGGACGCCATCGCCTGGCGCAGCCGGTCCAGCGGCCAGATGACCTGCACCACGCCCTTGCCCAGCTGCACGGCCTCGTGCACCAGGCGGCGCAGCGTGTCGGCGTGATCGGGCTGCAGCTCGACCTCGCCCAGCGGCAGCGAGATGTCGTGTTCGCGGAAGCGGTCCGGGCGCGGCCACGGATCGGTGGGCAGGAACACCCCGTCGACCCAGAGGTGGCCGTGGCCGCGCTTGGCCGCCCATTGCGCCAGCTCGGTATACACGCCCTTGCGCTGCACCACCAGCGGCGCCATCAGGCCGATCGACTGTCCGCGCATTTCCTGCATCAGCTGCGCGCAGATCGCCTCCTCGCTCTGCGGCGCGATCGGCACCTGGCAATCGGGGCAGTACTGGGTGCCCAGCTTGGCGTACAGCAGGCGCAGGAAGGGCTGCACCTCGGTCAGCGTGCCGACCGTGCTCTTGCGCCCGCCCCGGCTGGTGCGCTGCGCGATGGCCACGGTCGGCGGGATGCCGAAAATGGCGTCGACATCGGGGCGCGGGGGAGGCTGCACGAACTGGCGCGCGTAGGCGTTGATCGACTCCAGGTAGCGCCGCTGCCCCTCGCTGAACAGCACGTCGAAGGCCAGCGAGCTCTTGCCCGAGCCCGACACGCCGGTGATCACGGTCATGCCGCCGCGCGGCAGGTCCACGTCGATGTTGCGCAGGTTGTGCTCGCGCGCGTGCCGGATCGCGATGAAGCCCTCGCGACCGCGTCGCAGCGCCTGCGCCAGGTAGGCGCCGCCCTGCTCGGCGACCTGCAGCATCTCGGCATCGTTGGCGGCCGCCTCGGCTTCGGACTGCGAGCCCGGCAGGCCACCGGCGGCCAGCACCGCGGCGGTCTGCGCGGCCTCGGCGCCGACCTGGCCGCGATACGCGCGCAGCGCCTGGCCGGTGTGCGACGCGGCGCAGTCCTCGACCTCTGCCGGGGTGCCCGCAACCACCAGCGTGCCGCCGCCATCGCCTCCCTCGGGGCCGAGGTCGATCACCCAGTCGCTGCCGGCGATGACGTCCAGGTTGTGCTCGATCAGCACCACGCTGTGGCCGGCGTCGACCAGTTCGTGCAGCGCGCGCAGCAGGCGCGCGATGTCGTCGAAATGCAGCCCCGTGGTCGGCTCGTCGAGCAGGAACAGCGAACCCCGGGCGGCACCGCGCCCGGCGCCGCGCCGCGCCTCCGCCAGGAAGGCGGCGAGCTTCAGGCGCTGCGCCTCGCCTCCTGACAAGGTCGGCGTGGGCTGGCCCAGTCGCAGGTAGTCCAGGCCGACGGACTGCAGTGCGCGCAGCCCCGGCTGCAGGTCGCGCTCGCCGCCGAGCAGCTGCAGCGCGTCGGCGACGGTCAGCTCGAGCACGTCGGCGATGCTCAGATCGCGCCCTCCGGGAAGTTCCAGGCGCACCTCCAGCACCTCGGCGCGGTAGCGCCTGCCATCGCAATCGGGACAGCGCAGGTAGACGTCGGACAGGAACTGCATCTCGACATGCTCGAAGCCCGAGCCGCCGCAGGTCGGGCAACGCCCGTCGCCGCTGTTGAAACTGAAGGTGCCGGCGGTGTAGCCGCGGCGCTGCGCCTCGGGCAGCGCCGCGAAGCGCTTGCGCAGGCCGTCGAAGGCACCGACGAAACTGACCGGGTTGGAGCGCGCGGTCTTGCCCAGCGCGCTCTGGTCGACGAGCACGACGTCGGCCACCTGCTCGGCGCCCAGCAGACGTGCGTGCGCACCCGGCTCCGGGGCGCTCTTGCCCAGCGCGCGCGCCAACGCCGGCCACAGCACGTCGCCGACCAGCGTGGACTTGCCGCAGCCCGACACACCGGTCACGGCGACCAGCGCGTGCAGCGGGAACTCCACCGTCAGATCGCGCAGGTTGTGCTGGCGCGCGCCCTCGAGAATCAGGCGCGGCGCCTGCAGCGCCCCGTGGGGGTCGCGGCGCAGGCGCCGCGGCTTGCGCGCCGAGTGCACGCTGCGCTGTCCCCGCAGGTAGGCCCCGGTGAGGGTGTCGGCGCGGCGCAGCTGCTCCAGGCTGCCCTGGAACACGAGCTGCCCGCCCTGCTCGCCGGCCCCCGGCCCGAGCTCGATCAGGTGGTCGGCGGCCAGCATGATCTGCGGATCGTGCTCGACCACCAGCAGGCTGTTGCCGGCGTTCTTCAGGCCCTGCAGCACCGCGCTGAGCCGGTGCAGGTCGCGCGGATGCAGCCCGATCGAAGGCTCGTCGAGCACGAACAGGGTCTGGGTCAGCGACGTGCCCAGCGCGGTGGTCAGGTTGATGCGCTGGACCTCGCCGCCCGACAGCGTGCGCGACTGGCGGTCCAGGCTCAGGTAGCCCAGGCCGACGTCCAGCAGGTAGCGCAGGCGCGCGCGGATCTCGTCGAGCAGCAGGCGCGTGGCCGAGTCGGCTCCGGCCTCGTGTTCGACGGCGCCGAAGAATTCGAAGGCCCGCGAAACCGGCAGCTGCATCACGTCGTGCAGGCTCAGGCCCGGCAGTTCCTGCAGCTGCTGCTCGCTCCATTCGACGCCGTGCGGCCGAAAGCGCGGCGCCGCGCTGCCCAGCGCGGCCTGCGCGCTGCCCACGCGCCACAGCAGCCCGTCGAGCTTCAGGCGCGCGCCACCGCAGGCCGGGCACAGGCTGGCGCTGCGGTACTTGGACAGCAGCACCCGCACATGCATCTTGTAAGTGCGGGTCTCGAGCCATTCGAAGAACCTGCGCAGCCCGTAGTACTGCTTCTCCCACTTGCCGCTGAACCGCGGATCGCCGTCGATCACCCAGTCGCGTTCGTGCTGCTGCAGCTCCGACCAGGGAACGTCCAGGCGGACTCCGGCACCCGGCGCATGGCGTTCCAGGTCGCGCTGCGCGTCCTGGAAGCTCGCGGTCTGCCAGGGCTTGACCGCGCCGCCGCGCAGGCTGCGCGACGCATCGGGGATGACCAGGCCCCAGTCGACGCCCAGCGTGCGCCCGAAGCCTCGGCAGGTCTCGCAGGCGCCCAGCGCCGAGTTGAAGCTGAACATGCCCGGGCTGGGGTCGCGGTAGGCGATGTCGCAGCGCGCGCAATGCAGGTCGGCCGAGTACTGCCAGGCCAGCGACAGGTCGGCCTCGGCTGGCTGCCCCTCGGCGGGCGCCGACGCCGCGCCATCGGGCAGCGGCCACACCGCCAGGCGCCCCTGGCCGCGCGCCAGCGCCGCCTCCACGGCCTCGGACAGGCGGGCGGCGTCGGCGTTGCCGGCGCGCATGCGGTCCTGCACCACGTACAGCCGCCGGCCCGCGCGCGCGTGCACCCGGGTGTAGCCCTGCGCCGCCAGGCCGTCGAGCACGACCTGCTCCTCCAGGTTGTCGGGCACGACCACGCTGAAGCACAGCACCAGGCGCGGATCGCCGGCCGCGGCGGCGCGGCGCCGAAGGTCGGCCGCGATGCTGGCCGGATCGTCGCGCCGCACCGGCCCGCCGCAGCGACGGCAGTGCAGGTGGGCGCGGCGCGCATACAGCAGCTTGAGGTGGTCGGCCAGCTCGGTCATGGTCGCCACCGTCGAACGCGACGTGCGCACCGGGTTGGTCTGGTCGATCGCGATGGCCGGCAGGATGCCGGCGATGTGATCCACCCGCGGGCGGTCCATGCGGTCGAGGAACTGGCGCGCATACGGCGAGAAGGTCTCGACGTAGCGCCGCTGGCCCTCGGCGTAGACGGTGTCGAAGGCCAGCGAGCTCTTGCCCGATCCCGACACCCCGGTGACCACGACGATGCGCCCGAGGGGAATCGAAAGATCGAGATTCTTGAGGTTGTTCTGGCGCGCCCCGCGCAATTCGATGCTGCCGGGATCGCGCGATGCCATCGGATCGAGCGCTGTCATGGGCAGAACTATACGCAGTCGCAAGCATCCGGGCGTTGCCGCAGGATTGCCGGCGCGTGAATGCGTGAACCGGCGTGCTGCCGGAGACTTTTGGAAACTTGTCGATCCCGTCGCAACGCGGTTACATTTGACGGATACCAGCTTTCGGGTACGTGACCCGCGGTGCGAGCGCTGGCCGCGAGCGGCGTGCTCGAACGTGTTTTCCTGACTAGCCATGCACCAAGACAAGCCGAAGAAGATCCTGGTCGTCGACGACGACGCGCGCATCCGCGACCTGCTGCGCCGCTACCTGACGCAGGAGAACTACGAAGTCTTCGTCGCCGAGGACGCCAAGACCATGCAGAGGGTGATGGTCAAGGAGCGTTTCGACCTCATCGTGCTGGACCTGATGCTGCCCGGCGAGGACGGTCTGACGGTGTGCAAGCGCATGCGCGCATCCAAGGACTTCACGCCGATCATCATGCTCACCGCCAAGGGCGAGGACGTGGATCGAATCATCGGGCTGGAAGTCGGCGCCGACGACTACCTGCCCAAGCCCTTCAACCCGCGCGAGCTGCTCGCCCGCATCAGCGCCGTGCTTCGCCGCCAGCCCAACCCGGAGCTTCCGGGCGCGCCGGCGCGAGACGACGAGACCGTGGTGTTCGGCCCCTTCAGCCTGGATCTCGCGCGCCGCGAGCTGATGCGCAACGGCGAGCTGATCAACCTGACGACTGGCGAGTTCGCGATGCTCAAGGCCCTGGTGCGCCACCCGCGCCAGCCGCTGTCGCGCGACCGCCTGGCCGAGCTGGCGCGCGGGCGCGACTACGAAGCCTTCGACCGCAGCCTGGACGTGGCGATCTCGCGCCTGCGCAAGATCGTCGAGATCGACCCGGCGCATCCCCGCTACATCCAGACCGTGTGGGGCGTGGGCTACGTGTTCGTGCCCGACACCAAGGACGCCTGACCCCTCTGCCCGCGGGCCCGGCGCGTCCGGGCCGCCCCCGCCAGCATGGCCTCGAACCTCGCAGCCGCGCCCGAGGCCTCGCCCCGGCGACTCGTCGGGCAGCTCTCAGGGCGCCTGTACTGGCGCACCTTCGTGCTCATCGTGGCGCTGCTGTCGGTGAGCCTGGCGGCCTGGTTCCAGAGTTTCCGGGTCCAGCAGACCGACCAGCAGATCGAGCAGACGGCGCGCCAGATCACCAGCCTGATCGACCTCACGCGCATCGCGCTGGTGCATTCGGCCCCGCAGTATCGCAACGCCCTGCTCGACGAGCTGGTGCGGCGCGAGGACATCTACATCTACCCGCGCCGCGCGAGCGACCGCTGGACGCCGATGGAGCGCACCGATTTCACGCGCCGCCTCGCCGCCAGCGTGGGCGCTCGCCTGCACGAGCAGCTCAACTTCGCCGATTCGGTCAATGGCGAGCTCGGCCTGTGGATCGGGTTTCGCATCGACAAGGACCAGTACTGGCTGCTGCTCGATCCGTCGCGTCTCGATGAATCCCTGGGCGAGACCTGGGTCGTCGGCGGCGTGCTGGCCACGCTGCTGGCGCTGATCGGCGCGGCGATCATCGCCGGGTTCATCAACCGCCCGCTGCGCGACCTGAGCATCGCCACCGCGCACGTGCGCGAAGGCGACTTCTCGCATCAGCTCGACGAGAGCTCGGGCACCGAGGAGATCCGCGAGGTCAACCGCGGCTTCAACCGCATGGCGCGCGCGCTGCAGGAGATCGAGCAGGAGCGCGCGCTGATGCTGGCGGGAATCTCGCACGACATCCGCACCCCGCTGGCGCGCCTGCGCCTGGAGGCCGAGCTCAGCGTTCCCGATGCCGGCGCGCGCAACGACATCATCGCCGACATCGAGCAGGCCGACTCGATCATCAACAAGTTCATGGAATACGCGCGCTCGACCAGCCCGGTGCTGCAGCATGTCGACCTGCCCGAGCTGGCGCAGCGCGTACGCAGCGACCTCGGCAAGTGGGGCGACCTGCTGATCCACGTCGAGGACGACGTGCGAGCGTGGGCGCTGGCCGACGAGCTCGAGGTGCGCCGCGTGCTCACCAACCTGCTGGAGAACGCACGGCGCTACGCGCGCCCGCCCGGACAGGACCATGCCGATGTCGAGATCAGCTTCCTGCGACGCACGTCCGAGGTGGCGATGACCGTTCGCGACCACGGGCCCGGCGTGCCCGAGGACCAGCTGCCGCAGCTCACGCGCCCGTTTTTCCGCGGCGACACCGCGCGCACCGCCGGCAAGGGAACGGGTCTCGGGCTGGCCATCGTCGAGCGCACGGTGGCGCGCATGCACGGGCGCCTGGACATCGTCAACGCGCCCGGCGGCGGCCTGCTGGTGCGCGTATGGCTGCCGCGCGACCCCTCTGATCTCCTAAGCTCGGCCTCGGCCTGAAGCGCGCGCCGCGGGACGGCTTCGCGCCGCGGCCTGTGCGCGCAGGCGCCGCGCCTGCTTGGGGTCGACGCGCAACGCGCGCGTGATGTCCACGCGGTCTCCGTCGCGCAGCATGCCGGCGGGGTCGCACAGGCGCCCGAACACGGCCAGGCGAAGCTCGGGCTCCGGGCCTTGCCAGCGCGCCGAGCCGAGCATCGGCTGCAGCCCGCTGGCGAGCACGGCATCGCCGGCAGTGGCGCCCGCCGGCAGGCTCAGCTCGCGCAGCCAGCCGCGGCCCTGCTCGTCCTGCCAGAACACGCTGACGCGCAGCGCGGGCGCCGGCGCGTCGTGCACGCCGCTCATGTGGCCGAGTTCCCGTACACCTGCTCGGCACGGTGCACGAAGGATTCGACGAAGGTCTTCGCGATATGCCCGAACACCGGGCCGATCACGGCGTCGACCAGCCGGTTGGAAAAGTGGTAGTCCAGCTCGAACTCGACGCGGCAGGCCTGGCCGTCCTGCAGCGGCGAGAATCGCCAGCGCCCCTGCAGTTGGCTGAACGGGCCCTCGACCAGTTCCATGTCGATGGCGCTGCCGGGCTGCTGGCGATTGAGGGTCGTGAAGCTCTGGCGCACGCCCTTGAAGTCGATGCGGATGGTCGCGCGCATGCTGTGCTCGC
>JAKCDM010000162.1 GCA_021841865.1 Pseudomonadota bacterium | reverse complement strand
CCCTCCTTCTGCAGCCGGCGCAGCAGCAGCGGCACGAACAGCTTGAGCTTGGCCGCCACCGCCGACGAACTGGCGTTGAGGGTCCAGCTGCCGTCGGCGTAACGCCCCGGCAACACGGCCGCGGCGAGCTCGGGCGGCAGCGCCTGCGCCAGCAGCTGGGCCATGTCCCGCGAGTTGCGGGCCTGCTCGCGCAGGCCCTGCAACGTGGGCGTGCGCTGCATCCATTGGCGCAGCGTCGCCGAGTTCCGGGCCGCGACGCCCGCCGGGGCCTGGCGGCGCCGGGCGGGGCGGGGAGGGGGGCTGGCGGGTCGGTTCATGGGGCGGCGGCGGCACCGGCGGGGCCGGCGAAGGCGTGCCGGGCGGCCCATTGTCGCTCAGTGTGCCCAGCCGGCGTGCGCCGGCCGGGCGTGACTAGAATGATGTTTTCGCGCGAAGGCTTGCAGGGCCCGTGCCTCCGGCGTGGGGCGCTCGCCGCGTTGCGCGAGCCCGAGAACCACCAGACCCATGCCCGCAACTTTCCTCACCCGCCTGTTCGGCAGCCGCAACGAACGCCTGCTGCGCCAGTACAGGCGCAACGTGCAGCGCATCAACGCGCTCGAGCCGCAGTTCGAGAAGCTCAGCGACGAGCAGCTGCGCGCCAAGACCGTCGAGTTCCGCGAGCGGGTGGCAGCCGGCACGAGCCTGGACGACATCCTGTGCGAAGCCTTCGCGGTGGTGCGCGAAGGCGGCAAGCGTACGCTGAAGATGCGCCATTTCGACGTCCAGCTGATGGGCGGCATGGCGCTGCATGCCGGCAAGATCGCCGAGATGCGCACCGGCGAGGGCAAGACCCTGGTGGGCACGCTGGCGGTGTATCTCAATGCGCTGGCCGGCAAGGGCGTGCACGTGGTCACGGTCAACGACTACCTGGCCCAGCGCGACGCCGAGTGGATGAGCCGCCTGTACAACTTCCTCGGCATGAGCGTGGGCATCAACCTGTCCAATCTGTCTCGCGAGGACAAGCAGGCGGCCTACGCGGCCGACGTCACCTACGGCACCAACAACGAATACGGATTCGACTACCTGCGCGACAACATGGTGTTCGAGCCCGGCGAGCGCGTGCAGCGCGGGCTGCACTACGCGCTGATCGACGAGGTCGACTCGATCCTGATCGACGAGGCGCGCACGCCGCTGATCATCTCCGGACAGGCCGAGGACAACACCGAGCTGTACGTCAAGCTCAACGGCGTCGTTCCGCTGCTCGAGCGCCAGATCGGCGAGGAAGACCCGATCACCGGCCAGGGCGTCGAGAAGCCCGGCGACTTCACGGTCGACGAGAAAAGCCACCAGGTCTACCTGACCGAGTCCGGGCACGAGAAGGCCGAGCGCATTCTCGGCGAGATGGGCCTGATCCCGCCGGGCAGCACGCTGTACGACGCGGCCAACATCGCGCTGGTGCATCACCTGTACGCGGCGCTGCGCGCGCACAACCTCTACCACCGCGACCAGCACTATGTGCTGCAGAACGGCGAGGTCGTGATCGTCGACGAGTTCACCGGACGCATCATGGCCGGGCGGCGCTGGTCCGACGGCCTGCACCAGGCGGTGGAGGCCAAGGAAGGCGTGCAGGTGCAGAGCGAGAACCAGACGCTGGCGTCGATCACCTTCCAGAACTACTTCCGCATGTACGCCAAGCTGGCGGGCATGACCGGCACGGCCGACACCGAGGCCTTCGAATTCCAGGAGATCTACAACCTGGAGACCGTGGTCATCCCGACCAACCGCCCGAGCCAGCGCAAGGATCACCAGGACAAGGTCTACAAGACCTCCGCCGAGCGCGACCGCGCGGTGGTCGAGGACATCAAGGACTGCTATTCGCGGGGCCAGCCGGTGCTGGTCGGCACCGGCTCGATCGAGTCCAGCGAGCACCTGTCGCAACTGCTGAACCGCGAGAAGCTGCC
Organism: Pseudomonadota bacterium; assembly: GCA_021841865.1. GTDB lineage: Bacteria > Pseudomonadota > Gammaproteobacteria > Burkholderiales > Burkholderiaceae_C > Thiomonas_A. The sequence continues at coordinate 3,574 of JAKCDM010000162.1, read as the reverse complement.
GCACCAGGTGCTCAACGCCAAGCAGCACGCGCGCGAGGCCGAGATCGTCGCGCAGGCCGGCCGGCCCGGCATGATCACCATCGCCACGAACATGGCCGGGCGCGGCACCGACATCGTGCTGGGCGGCAACGTCGAGAAGCAGTGCGAGTTCATCGCCGCTGATGCCAATCTCGACGACGAGGAGAAGCAGCGCCGCATCACCGCGCTGCGCTCGGAGTGGCAGTCGCTGCACGACCATGCCATCGCGCAGGGCGGGCTGCACATCGTCGGCACCGAGCGCAGCGAGTCGCGGCGGGTGGACAACCAGTTGCGCGGGCGCTCCGGGCGCCAGGGCGACCCGGGCTCGTCGCGTTTCTACCTGTCTCTCGACGACGCGCTGATGCGCATTTTCGCGGGCGACCGGGTACGCGCGATCATGGATCGCCTGAAAATGCCCGAGGGCGAGGCCATCGAGGCGGGAATGGTCACGCGGGCCATCGAATCGGCCCAGCGCAAGGTCGAGGCGCGCAACTTCGACATTCGCAAGCAGCTGCTCGAATACGACGATGTCTCCAACGAGCAGCGCAAGATCCTGTACGAGCAGCGCAACGCCATCCTGGACAGCCAGGATGTCGGAGCGCAGATTTCCGACCTGCGCGCCGGCAGCGTCGGCGACCTGGTGCATACCCACGTTCCCGAGCAGAGCATGGAGGAGCAGTGGGACATCGCGTCGCTGGAGCGCGCGCTGCGCGAGGAACTGCAGATCGAGTTGCCGCTGAAGGCCTGGGTCGACGCCGACCAGACCGTCACCGACGAGCATGTGCTCGAGCACGTGCTGCGCGAGGTCGATGCGCGCTATCGCGCCAAGGTGGAGCTGGTCGGCGCGGAGAACTTCGCCGGTTTCGAGCGCATGGTGCTGCTGCAGTCGCTGGACCAGCACTGGCGCGAGCACCTGGCCGCGCTGGACTATCTGCGCCAGGGAATCCACCTGCGCGGCTACGCGCAGAAGCAACCCAAGCAGGAGTACAAGCGCGAGGCCTTCGAGCTGTTCGGCCAGATGCTCGACGCGGTCAAGAACGATGTCACGCGCACGCTGATGACCGTGCAGGTGCAGACCCAGGAGCAGGCGCAAAGCGCCGCCGAGACCATCGAGCAGCGCGCGCAGAGCCTGCACAACCTGGCGTTCCAGCATCCGGAAGCCTTCGGGGCCATGCAGTCGCCCGCCGAAGCGCAGGCGCAGGAGCAGGCCGACGCGGCGATCGCCGCGGCCGCCGTGCCGGTGGTCCAGCAGGTGGTCAACGGGCTGCCGAAGGTCGGGCGCAACGACCCCTGTCCTTGTGGCAGCGGCAAAAAGTACAAGCAGTGCCACGGCAGGCTTGCCTGACCGTCGCTCGTTTTCATACAGGGGAGAGACTGCCATGGCCGTGAATCTGCAAGCTCCGGACTCGGCGGCCTTGCACGCGGTACCGGGGGTGCGAATCGGCGTGACCGCCGCCGGCATTCGCAAGCCGGGTCGGCGCGACCTGACCGTGTTCGCCTTCGATCCCGGCACCCGGGTCGCCGGCGTGTTCACGCGCAACCGCTTTTGCGCCGCGCCGGTACAGGTCTGTCGCGAGCACCTGGGCCCGGGCCGCTGCGCCGAACTGCGCGCGCTGGTCGTCAACACCGGTTGCGCCAACGCGGGCACCGGTGAGTCGGGGCTCGCCGCCGCGCGCGCCAGTTGTGAATCCCTCGGCGAGCTGCTGGGCGTGCCGGCGCGGCAGGTGCTGCCCTTTTCCACCGGGGTGATCCTCGAGCCGCTGCCGCTGGAGCGCCTGCGCGCCGGGCTGCCGGGCGCGATCTCCGACCTGCGCGCCGACGCGTGGGCCGACGCTGCCGCCGCCATCATGACCACCGACACGGTGCCCAAGGCGGCCAGCGAGCGCGTGCGGATCGACGGCGTGCCGGTTCACGTGACCGGCATCGCCAAGGGCGCGGGCATGATCCGCCCCGACATGGCCACGATGCTCGGCTTCATGGCCACCGATGCCGCGGTGGCGCCCGAGCTGCTGGCACAGCTGGTGCGCGACGTGGCCGACGCGTCGTTCAATTGCGTCACCGTCGATGGCGACACCTCGACCAACGACTCGCTGGTCATCGCCGCCACCGGGCGCAGCGCGCTGGCGCCGATCGTCGACGCCGCGTCGACGCAGGCGCTGGCGCTGCGCGATGCGCTGGTGCGCGTCGCGCAGCGCCTGGCGCAGGCCATCGTGCGCGACGGCGAGGGCGCGACCAAGTTCATCACCATCGAGGTGCAGCGCGCCGCCAGCGTGAGCGAGGCACGACGCGTGGCCTACGCGGTGGCGCATTCGCCGCTGGTCAAGACGGCATTCTTCGCCAGCGACCCGAACCTCGGGCGCATCCTGGCGGCGGTCGGCTACGCCGGCGTCGACGACCTCGACGTCGATGGCGTGGAGCTGTTTCTCGACGACGTGCACGTGGCCACGCGCGGCGGGCGCCATCCGGAGTACCGCGAGGCCGACGGCCAGCGCGTGATGGCCAAGCCGGAGATCGCGGTGCGCATCGTGCTCGGTCGCGGCGCGCATGCGGCGACCGTGTGGACCTGCGACCTGTCGCACGACTACGTGTCGATCAACGCCGATTACCGGAGCTGAGCATGGCAGGCAAGAACCCCGCCGGCGCGCCGGGCGGAGTGCCCGATCTCGGGCCGCGCCTGGCTGCGCTTCTGGACCAGGCCGAGCGCGTGCTCGGGCGCCTCGAGCGCCTGGCCGACCCGCAGGTCGCGCAACCGGACTGGGATGCCGCTGTGGCGTTTCGCTGGCGACGCCGTGGTGGCCAGGCCTGGCTGCAGCCGGTGCCGCGACCTGCGGTGATCGGTTTCGACGACCTGCAGGGCATCGACGAGCAGAAGGCGCGCCTGGAGCGCAACACGCGCCAGTTCGTCGCCGGCCGCCCGGCCAACAACGTGCTGCTCACGGGAGCGCGCGGCACCGGCAAGAGCTCGCTGGTGCGCGCCTGCCTGCACGCCTTCGCGCCCAAGGGGCTGCGCCTGGTCGAAATGGACAAGGCCGACCTGGTCGACCTGCCGGAACTGGTCGAACTGGTACGCGCGCGGCGTGAGCGGTTCGTGGTGTTCTCCGACGACCTGTCCTTCGACCAGGGCGAGCCCGGGTACAAGGCGCTGAAGTCGGTGCTCGACGGCTCGGTGGCCGGCACCGCCGAAAACGTGCTGATCTACGCCACGTCGAACCGGCGCCACCTGCTGCCGGAGTACATGCACGAGAACCTGCAGGCCACGCACGACGACAGCGGCGAAGTCCACCCCGGAGAGGGCACCGAGGAGAAGGTCTCGCTGTCGGATCGTTTCGGGCTGTGGCTGAGCTTCTACCCCTTCGACCAGGACCACTACCTGCGAATCGCCGAGCACTGGCTGCAGTCCTTCGGCCTGAGCGAGCAGCAGGCGCGCGCCGCGCATCCCGAGGCCTTGCTGTGGGCGCTGGAGCGGGGTTCGCGTTCCGGGCGCATCGCGTGGCAGTTCGCGCGCGACTATTGCGGGCGCAAGCGCAAGCCGGCGCCGCGGGATTGATGTCGCAGC
>JAKCDM010000161.1 GCA_021841865.1 Pseudomonadota bacterium | reverse complement strand
GGCGCGCGCCCTGGGCGAGCTGCTCGTCGCCGGGGCGCGCCTTGTGCACGAGGTCGATCTCGGCATCGTCGCGCACGGCGTGCATGAAGGCGTCGCTGACTCCCACCGACAGATTGAAATTGCGGAAGGCTCCGCCGTCCTTGGCGTGGATGAAGGCCTCGATGTCGGGGTGATCGATTCGCAGCACCCCCATCTGGGCGCCGCGGCGCGAGCCGGCCGACTCCACCGTCTGGCAGGAAGCATCGAACACGCGCATGAACGACAGCGGACCGCTGGCGCGGCTGCGCGTGGCCCCCACCAGCGCGCCCGACGGTCGGATGCGGCTGAAGTCGTAGCCCACGCCCCCGCCCCGGCGCATGGTCTCGGCGGCCTCGGCAAGCGCGCGGTAGATGCCGGGCTTGGCGTCCTCGTCCTCCGACACCGAGTCGCCCACCGGCTGCACGAAGCAGTTGATCAGCGTGGCCTGGATGCCGCTGCCGGCGGCCGACATGATGCGCCCGGCGGGAATGAAGCCGCGTTGCATGGCCTGCAGGAAGCGCGCCTGCGCGGCTGGGGGGTCGGGTTCCACCTCGGCAAGCGCACGCGCAACGCGCTGCTGGATGTCTTCGGCGTTGCGTTCACCGTTCTTGGCGTATTTCTCCGCCAGGACGTCCAGGCTGATGTCTTGCGCCTGCATGCGGGGCTCCTGTGTCGGGGGCGAGCGTGGAACGGGCAGGAACGCCCGTCACCCCCGGCGGTCGGCCGTCCCTGACTTCCTTTATAGCTCCGCCTCCTCGTCCCCGGGGTTGATCGGGGGCAAACCGAGCACGGAGCGACTCTGTTCCACGGGCAGTTCCTCGACGGCCTTGAGCTGACGGCCCATGACCCGCGTGCGGGTCTCCGCGGCGCCCAGCGTGCTGCCGGCCTCGTCGAGCTTCTTGCGCACCTTGGCCAGCACCTCGCCGAACTTGCCGAACTCCGTCTTCACCGCCCCCAGCACCTTCCACACCTCGGTCGAGCGCTGCTGCAGCGCCAGGGTGCGAAAGCCCATCTGCAGGCTGTTGAGCAAGGCCAGCAGCGTGGTGGGGCCGGCCAGCATCACGCGCTGCTCGCGCTGCAGCGCCTCCACCAGCCCCGGGCGGCGCAGCGCCTCGGCGTACAGCCCTTCGGTCGGCAGGAACAGGATGGCGAAATCCGTCGTGTGCGGCGCGGCGACGTACTTGGTGCGAATCGAGCGGGCCTCGTCGCGCAGGCGCTGCTCGAGCGCCTTGGCAGCAGCCTCGGCAGCGGCCTTGTCGGCGCTGTCCTGCGCCTCCAGCAGGCGCTCGTAGTCCTCGCGCGGGAACTTGGCGTCGATCGGCAGCCACAGCCCCGTGTCGCCGTCTCCCGGCAGGCGCACGGCGTATTCCACGCGGGCGCCGCTGCCGGGCACCGTCTCCACGTTCACGCCATACTGCTCGGGGGTGAACACCTGGTCGATCAGCGCGGCGAGCTGGATCTCGCCGAACAGTCCGCGCGACTTGACGTTGGAAAACACGCGCTTGAGGTCTCCGACGCCCTGCGCCAGGTTGCGCATCTCGCCCAGGCCGCTGTGCACCAGTTCCAGGCGCTCGGCGACCTGCCGGAAACTCTCCCCCAGGCGCTGTTCCAGCGTGGCATGCAGCTTCTCGTCGACCGTCACGCGCATCTGCTCGAGCTTTTTCTCGTTGTCGCTCTGCAACTCGCGCAGGCGCTGCTCGACCGTGGCACGCATCTCGGCATGGCGCTGGTCGGTGCTGGCGCGCAAGGCCTCGAAGCGCTCGCCCAGTTGCAGCTGCAGCGCCTGCAGAGCCTGCGTGGTGCTCTGGTTCAGCGCGGCGACCTGCTGCACCAGGGTGTCGGCCACCGACTTCTGCAGGTTCTGCAACTGCTGCGCGACGGTGTCGAGCTGGCCGTTGCTGGTGCGCGCGGCCTCGGCCTGCTGGTTCAGCAGCATCTGCTGGAACTGCGCCAGCTGCGCCGCCTGCTCGGTGCGCAGCGCCTGGCCGCTGGCCTGCACGGCGCCGCGCAACTCGCGCTCCAGCCGCTCGAGCGCCGGGCTCAGCAGGTCGGCCTGCCCGCGCTGCTGCTCGCCGAGCGCGCGCAGGCGTGCCAGCAACCCGGCGCCGACCAGCGCCGCCAGCCCCAGCAGGACCACGACACACAACACCAGCAAGGTATCCAGGTTCATGGCTGCGCTGTCTCAGCGCACGGCGCGCGGCGCGCCGGGCACGGGATTCAAGGCCTCGCCGCCGCGCAGCACCGCCAGCAGGTTGTCCATCGCCACGCGCACCATGTCGCGGCGCGTCGGCAGCGACGCACTGGCGATGTGCGGCGTGATCAGCAGGCGCGGTGCGTCGAGCAGCACCGGGTTGGGCACCGGCTCACCCTCGAACACATCGAGTCCGGCGGCCCCCAGGTGCCCGGAATGCAGCGCAGCGGCCAGCGCGGGCTCATCGACCAGGCCGCCGCGTCCGATGTTGACCAGCGTGGCGCCGCGGCGCATGCGTGCGAGCTGCCCGGCACCGATCAGATGCCGCGCCGATTCGCTGTACGGCAGCGCGAGCATGACGTGGTCGCTCTGCTCGAGCAGGTCGTCGAGGCTGCGCCAGGACGCCGAGCTCTCGCGTTCGTGCGCCGGCTCCAGCGGCTTGCGGTTGTGGTAGAGCACGCGCATGCCGAAGCCAAGAGCCGCCCGGCGCGCGATGGCGCGGCCGATGCGCCCCATGCCGACGATGCCCAGCGTGGTGCCGTGCACGTCGCTGCCGGCGAACAGGTCGGCGCTCCAGCTCTTCCACCTGCCCGCGCGCAGGTAGCGCTCGGATTCGCCCAGCTGGCGCGCCGCGCCCAGCAGCAGGGCCATGCCGAAGTCGGCGGTGGTCTCGGTCAGCACGTCGGGCGCGTGGGTGACCACGACGCCGCGCGCGGCGCAGGCGGCAACATCGATGTGGTCGAAGCCGACGGTCATGGTGGCCACCGCGCGCAGGCGCGGGCAGGCGTCGAGCAGCGCGGCGTCGATGCGCTCGCTGGCGGTGATCAGCACGCCGTCCTTGTCGGCCAGCTGCGTGCGCAGCTCGGCCGCAGACGCGATGTCGTCGCGCGGATTGAACTGCACGTCGAAGGCCTGGCGCAGCGGCTCGAGCACGTCGTCGAACAATCTGCGGGCCACCAGCACGCGGGGTCGTTGCACGGGATCTGGGCTCATGGGCGTCAAACGGGGAAGGAGGCGGGTGTGCCGCCGGTCTCGACCGGCGGCGCGGGAATCTGGAACACCTCGCGCAGGTACGCCAGGTAGGCGGGGTCGTCGCACATGTTCTTGCCGGGCTCGTCGGTGACCTTGGCCACCGGCTGGCCGTTGCAGCGCACCATCTTGATCACCATCTGCGGCGCGTCGTGCCCGAGGTCGTGCATCAGGTTGGTGCCGATGCCGAACGCCAGCCCGACGCGGCCATGGAACCTGCGGTACAGCGCGACGACCTTGTCGACGGTCAGCGCATCGCTGAACACCAGGGTCTTGCCGCGCGGGTCGACTCGGTGGCCGGCGTAATGGGCGATCATCTGCTCGCCCCACGCGAAGGGATCTCCGGAATCGTGCCTCGCGCCGTCGAACAGCTTGCAGAAGTACAGGTCGAAATCCCGCAGGAAGGCCTGCAGGCCGTAGACGTCGGCCAGCGCGATGCCGAGGTCCCCGCGGTACTCGCGGGCCCAGGTCTCGAATCCGAACACCTGCGTATCGCGCAGGCGCGGGCCCAGCGACTGGCAGGCCTGCAGGTATTCGTGCGCCATCGTGCCCAGCGGCACCAGTCCCATTTCGCGGGCCAGCGCGACGTTGCTGGTGCCGGCGAGCTGATCGCCGAGCCCGGCGCGCAGTCGCTCGAGCACGCGGCGCTGCCAGGCCCTGGAATAGCGCCGGCGCGTGCCGTAGTCGGCGATGCGGCAGTCCTGCAGGCCCGGCTGGCGCAGTTGCGCGATCTTGGCATCCAGGCGTGCCATCGCCGCGTGCTGATCGGCGTCGGCATGCGCGTGCGCCGCCCAGACCTCGCCGACGATGGCCAGCACCGGGACCTCGAACAGGATGGTGTGCAGCCACGGCCCGCGAATGCTGATGTCGATCTCGCCGCGCGCTCGCGCCGCGGTGTCGTCGGCGGGACGGGCATCGATGCGGGCCCGGTTGAGCCGGAACAACTCCAGGAAGTCGACGAAGTCGCTCTTGATGAATCGCAGCCCTCGCAGGTAGTCGAGCTCGTCGGCGCGAAAACGCAACTCGCACAGCGCATCGAGTTCGGCGTGGATGCGCGGCAGCAGCGGCGCCAGCGCGATTCCCGGCGTGCGACAGCGAAAACGGTACTCGACTTCGGCGCCCGGGAACTGATGCAGCACCACCTGCATCATCGTGAACTTGTACAGGTCGGTGTCGAGCAGCGACTCGATGATCATCGGTCGAGGAACCTCGTGAAGGCTTCGACTTCGGCTCGCTCGGTGTGCAGGCTGTTCTCGATCGCGTCCGGGTCGCCCCAGCCCAGAGCCATTCCGCACACCACCTGCTGCTGCGGCCCGAGCCCGAGTTCCTCGGCGATGATGCGATGGAACGGCGTGAACGCCGCCTGCGGGCAGGTGTCGAGCCCGCGCGCGCGGGCCGCGACCATGATGTTCTGCAGGAACATGCCGTAGTCGAGCCAGCTGCCCTGCTCCATCACTCGGTCGATGCTGAACATCAGCCCGACGGGAGCGTCGAAAAACAGCAGGTTGCGCCGGTGCTGCTCGTGCATGCGCTGCTTGTCGCCCTTGGCGATGTCGAGCAGCCCGTAGAGGTCCCACCCGACCTTGCGGCGGCGCTCGAGATAGGGGCTCTGCCAGTGCCTGGGATAGTAGGCGTACTCCTCGGTATGCCGCGCCGCCTGCTCGGGATCGTCGTAGGCGTCGACCAGGCGCCGGCACAGGCGTTCGCGCGCCGCGCCGGTAAGCACATGCACCTGCCAGGGCTGCGTGTTGCTGCCCGACGGCGCGCGCGAGGCCACGCGCAGGATCTGCTCGACCCATTCGCGTGGCACCGGGCGCTGCAGGAAGCGGCGCACCGAACGTCGCGAAGTGATCGCGTCGTCGACGACGCTGGCAAGGGGGTGGGAGGGGGCTTCTGACATGAAGCCGCAGTGTAGGACGGCGGCGCGTGCCGGCGCTGCGGGCGGCGCCGGCGCATCCATGCTGCGCCACAGCAGTCAGGCCACGCAACACCGGCACGAAATGATCCGGGAAAGCGCCATCCGGCGCCACCGGGCGCCCATGGCGGCGCGGAAACAACAAGACAAGTTCTTGTTTTCATGGATATTTTTTGCGAAACAAGAAATTTGTTGCGGCGCACCAAAAAATCCTTGACAGTTCGGGCACAGGGTCTAGAATTCGTTTTGTGCGCTGCACCAACCGAGCTGGCCCGCAAAGAGCCCCGGTTGTCACGCGGCGGACTTGTTGAAATTCCAGAATCGAGCAAGGCTGGGCTCACCTCCGGCCTCAGACGAACCGAGAGCAACGCTACCCACCAGGAGCCGATGATGATGACCCCCGAACAACTGATCGCCGCGCAAAAGTCCCAACTCGAAACCCT
>JAKCDM010000160.1 GCA_021841865.1 Pseudomonadota bacterium | reverse complement strand
ACCCGGTAATCGTTGCCTTCGAGCAGCCACTGCAGCGAATCGCGTACGGCTTCATCGTCGTCGATAACGTATACGGTACCTTTGTTCGCTGGTTTCATGGGCTCGTCTGGTCAATGGCGGAAGCAGCGTTCGATGCGGACCGATCGGCCGGAGCGGCGGAAAGGCCCGTGCCACGCGGCGCCGGCAACGCGGCGCTGTTGCGGGGCGTGGGTTCCATGGGCAGCGTGAAACTGAACATGCTGCCGCAAAGGTCCTCCCCATTGTATTGATTCTCGGCCCACAGACGACCTTCGTGGAACTCGACGATCGAACGGCAGATATTCAAGCCGATACCCAGGCCCTCGCTTTTCGTGGTGTAGAAGGCTTCGAACAAATGGCTCATGACTTCATCGGAAACCCCGGTGCCGTTGTCGCGCACGTTGAAGCGGACCTGGTCGCCTTCCTGGCGGATGTCGAGGTCGACGCTGCGCAGCACGCCGCTGCGCCCGGCCTTGTCCACGGCCTCCGCCGCATTGCGCAGCAGGTTGAGCAGCACCTGCTCGATCAGGATGGGGTCGGCGTGCAGCGACGCGATGCCGGGCGCGATGTGGGTGAACAGGCGCACGTTGCGACGTCGCATCTCGATCTCGGCCAGCTCGAGCGTGTTCTGCACGATGTCCTGCACGCGGCAGGCCACGCGATGGGGCTCGTTCTTTTTCACGAAATCGCGCACCCGGCGGATCACCGCCGCCGCGCGCTGGGCCTGGCGCGCGGTCTTTTCCAGCGCCGGCTGCAGTTCGTCGGGGGGCATCGAGTGGTTGCGCAGGCGCGCGATCATTCCCGAGCAATAGTTGTTGATGGCCGTCAGCGGCTGATTGAGTTCGTGCGCGAGCGACGACGCCATCTCGCCCATGGAAATCAGGCGCGACGTGATCTGCGCCTTCTCCTCCTGGTTGCGAGCGACTTCCTCGGCCTGATGGCGCGCCGTGACGTCGGTGGCGATGAGCATCTGCACCACGCGCGCGTCGACCCACTGGATGTAGCGCTGGCGCACGTCGAACCAGCGGTCCAGCGACGCCACGTGGATCTCGTGCACCTGGGCCTGGCTGTGCAGGAATTCGTCGGCTGGCAGCCCCGCAAAGCTGTCGACCGCGTCGTCGCCGTCGACTCCGGCGCCCGGCGGAGGCTCCTGGCCGCTGAGCAGGTGGTGGCCGTGCGCCGACGCGCCGAACCACTGGCGGTACAGCTTGTTGGCGTAGAGCTGCTCGTCGCGGTCGATGGCCAGCACCGAAACCGCGGCGTCGAGCCCCTCGAGCACGGCGACGAAGCGCTCGTGCGATGCCGCGAGCTCCTGGCGGATCCGCGTGGGCTCGGTGATGTCGGTGACCGACGTGACCCAGCCCGTCTGCCGGTCGCGGTTGTCGATCAGCGCCGACACGTACACGCGGGCGTCGAATTCGCTGCCGTCCTTTCGCGCCAGCTTCAGCGCGAATCCCGACGGCGGCGCGAGTCCGTCCAGGGTCTGTTGCAGCGCCAGCGCCATTTCGGCAGAGCGTCGCGTCGGCCAGTACGGATGGGGCGGCCCCTGGCCGACCAGGTCGTGTTCGGAAAAGCCCGTCATCTTGCAGAAGGCCATGTTGACGTAGGTGATGCGGCCCTTCAGGTCGATGGCCTGCATGCCGGTCGACAGCGAGTTCTCCATGGCGCGCCGGAAGGCGGTTTCCCGCGTCAGGCTGAGCTGGGTCTGCAGGCGTTCGCGCATCTGGCGCCAGCTGCCCCACTGCATCCACAGCATCAACGCCGACAGCACGAACACGGCCCAGTACAGCCCGCGCACGGTCCAGCCCGGGCTGGAGTGGTAGCTGCTCACGCGCATGGCCAGCCCGGCCTCGAAGGGGTGCAACGCCACCAGATACTGCAGGGGCTTGCGCTCGAAGTCGCCGGTGGCGGTATTGGCCAGCACGCGCTGGGTGACGCGGTCGACCAGCGCCACCGCGTAACGGCTGCTGAGTTCCTGAACCGTGGTGCCGCGCAGCAGCCCGTCGATCGAGTAGACCGCGCCGACGGTGCCGGCGAAGCGCGAGCCCAGCAGCACGGGCGTGGCCGACTCGACGACCCAGCCGAGCTGGGGCAGGTGGTAGGGCAGGCTGTAGACGGTGCGCAGCCTGGTGCTGGCGAGCTGCTCGAGCAGGCGCGAAGGCTCCTGCGCCGGGCGGTGCTCGGGGCCTGCCCAGTGCAGGTCGCGCGGCACCGCGGTGCTCACGACCAGGTGGTCGAGACGGCCCTGGTCGTCGGTGGCGTAGACCACCACGGCCGGCGCGTGCTGGTGCAGGAAGCTGTGCGCGAGTTCCGGAAAGCGGCTGTTGCCCCGCCGCGACTCGAGCGTGTTGGCCATCGACTGCAACTGCTCCTGCATCAGGGCTATTTCCAGGCTCATGCGCTGGCGCGCCCATTCGCTGTCACGCTGCAGGGTGTCGTGCTCGCGTTGCAGTTCGGTCTGCTGCGTGTAGCGCACCAGCGCGGCGGCGGCGCCGAGGAACAGCACCAGCGAAAGCAGCGGGCCGAACAGCAGCAGACGGTCGGCGCTGAGGCCTTGCAGCAGGCGCCCGGCGCGCTGGCGCAGGCGTTGAAACGCGGAGGAGGGCATGTTCACCCCGCAAGTCTATGCAAAGCCGGCCGACGCGAGCATGCTCGGGGCTTGCGCGGCGCCGACGTGCAACGCGCGACCATTGCGTCGGGGAAAACCCTGAAGATCGTATACAATTTCATGATATAAAACGCAATATTGCCATTCAAAACGTTCTTTGCCATACTTGCGTTTACACCCAGAGGAGACCCACCATGGCAGCAGTACCCGAGTCGCAAGTGCCGGCGGCCAACGATGCCGACCCCCAGGAAACGCGTGAATGGCTGGATGCGCTGCAGGCGCTGATCGCAACCGAGGGACGCGAGCGCGCGCATTTCCTGCTGGAGTCCCTGCTCGACCAGGCCCGGCAGGACGGCGTCGACATGCCCTTTTCGGCCAACACGGCCTATGTGAACACCATCCCGCCGGACCTGGAAGAGCGCAATCCCGGCAACGTGGAAATCGAGGAGCGCCTGCGCGCGTACATGCGCTGGAACGCCATGGCCATGGTCGTGCGCGCCAATCGGCTGCACCCGGCCGACGGCGGCGATCTCGGCGGGCATATCGCGTCGTTCGCGTCGCTGGCGACGATGCTCGGCGCCGGGTTCAACCACTTCTGGCACGCCCCGAGCGAGGACCATGGCGGCGACCTGGTCTATTTCCAGGGCCACAGCGCGCCCGGCATCTACGCCCGCGCGTTCATGGAAGGTCGCCTGAACGAGCAGCAGTTGCTGAACTTCCGCCAGGAAGCCGACGGCCACGGCCTGTCGAGCTATCCGCACCCCAGGCTGATGCCCGATTTCTGGCAGTTCTCGACGGTCTCGATGGGCCTGGGCCCCATCATGGCCATCTACCAGGCGCGTTACCTCAAGTACCTGCATGCGCGCGGAATCGCCGACACCTCCAAGCGCAAGGTCTGGGTGTTCTGCGGCGACGGCGAGATGGACGAGCCCGAGTCGCTGGGAGCCATCGGGCTGGCCGCGCGCGAGAAGCTCGACAACCTGGTGTTCGTGGTCAACTGCAACCTGCAGCGCCTCGACGGCCCGGTGCGTGGCAACGGCAAGATCATCCAGGAACTGGAAGCCGAATTCCGCGGCTCCGGCTGGAACGTGATCAAGCTGATCTGGGGCTCGTACTGGGACCCGCTGCTGGCGCGCGACAAGGAAGGCATCCTGCGCCAGGTCATGATGGACGTGCTCGACGGCGACTACCAGGCCATGAAGGCCAATGACGGCGCGTTCGTGCGCAAGCATTTCTTCGGGCGCCATCCGAAGCTGCTCGAGATGGTCAAGAACATGAGCGACGAGGACATCTGGCGCCTCAACCGCGGCGGTCACGACCCGAACAAGGTGTACGCGGCCTTCCACGCCGCCGCCCACCACGAGGGGCAGCCCACGGTGCTGCTGGTGAAGACCATCAAGGGCTACGGCATGGGGCAGGCGGCCGAGGCGCGCAACGTGGCGCACCAGGTCAAGAAGCTGACCGACGACGACATCCGCGAGTTCCGCGACCGCTTCAACATCCCGGTTCCGGACCACGAGCTGCCGAACCTGCCGTTCTTCCGCCCGGCCGACGACACGCCCGAGATGCAGTACCTGCACGCGCGCCGCAAGGCGCTGGGCGGCTACCTGCCGCAGCGCCGGCGCAAGGCCGACGAGCAGATGCCGCTGCCGCCGCTGGCCGAGATCTTCAAGCCGGTGCTCGAGCCCACCGCCGAGGGGCGCGAGATCTCCACCACCCAGGCCTACGTGCGCTGCCTGAACCAGCTGCTGCGTGACAAGACCCTCGGGCCGCGCGTGGTGCCGATCCTGGTCGACGAGACCCGCACCTTCGGCATGGAAGGCCTGTACCGGCAGATCGGCATCTACGCGCCGGAAGGCCAGAAGTACACGCCGGTGGACCGCGGCGAGGTGATGTACTACCGCGAGGACCGCTCCGGGCAGATCCTGCAGGAAGGCATCAGCGAGGCCGGGGGCATGTGCTCGTGGATCGCAGCGGCGACCTCGTATTCGCACAGCAACCGAATCACCATCCCGTTTTTCATCTACTACTCGATGTTCGGCTTCCAGCGCATCGGCGACCTGATCTGGGCCGCCGGCGACATGCTGGCGCGCGGCTTCCTGCTGGGCGGAACCTCCGGGCGCACCACGCTCAACGGCGAGGGCCTGCAGCACGAGGACGGGCACAGCCAGATCATGGCGGCCAACGTTCCCAACTGCATCAGCTACGACCCGACCTTCGCGCACGAGGTGGCGGTGATCCTGCACAGCGGCCTGCAGCGAATGGTCGTGGACCAGGAGGACGTGTTCTTCTACATCACGCTGCTCAACGAGAACTACCCGCAGCCCGGGCTGCAGCAGGGCACCGAGGAGCAGATTCTCAAGGGCATGTACCTGTGCCGCCCGGGCAAGGCCGGCAAGCTGCGCGTGCAGCTGCTCGGCTCGGGCTCGATCCTGCGCGAGGTGCTGGCGGCCGCCGAACTGCTCGAGCAGGACTGGGGCGTGGCCGCCGACGTGTGGAGCTGCCCGAGCTTCAACGAACTGGCGCGCGAAGGCCGCGACTGCGAGCGCTGGAACCTGCTGCACCCGGACGCCGACGCGCGCAAGAGCTTCGTCGCCACGCAGCTCGAGTCCCACGACGGGCCGGTCATCGCGTCCACCGACTACGTGCGGCTGTTCGCCGAGCAGATCCGTCCGTACCTGCCGGCGGGGCGCAGCTATCGCGTGCTGGGCACCGACGGCTACGGCCGTTCGGACACGCGCACCAAGCTGCGCCGGCATTTCGAGGTGGATCGTCACTTCGTCGTGCTGGGCGCGCTGCGCAGCCTGGCTGACGAAGGCAAGCTGGCGGTGTCGAAGGTCGCCGAGGCGATCGCGAAATACGACATCGACTCCGAGCGCATCAATCCGCTGCTGGCCTGAGGCCCGTCGCACGACACGAACACGGAGACACGCGAGATGGCGCAAGTGCAGGTGCTGGTTCCCGACATCGGGGACTTCAAGGACGTGGAGGTGATCGAGCTGCTGGTCAAGCCGGGGGACCGGATCGAGGCCGAGCAGTCGCTGATCACG
>JAKCDM010000041.1 GCA_021841865.1 Pseudomonadota bacterium | reverse complement strand
CGCGGTGGGTCTGAACGCCAGTCTCAACCAGTACACCCAGCTGGGTGGCACGTTGATGGTCTTCGCACTGCCCAAGACCTGAGTCGAGCCTCCCTTGTGGCAATGACGGAGCGGGGCCACGTCGCGCGGTTTGGATGTGGCCCTTTTTTTCCTACTACAAGCAACGCATTGCCCGCTGGTTGCCGCTGATGGTTCGGTATTTCAACGAGGAGGCTCTGATGAACATGCTTCGACCCTCACGCCTGCTGGCCGCCATGGCGGCCTGCGCGGGCCTGCTGTACGCCGGCGGCGCACTGGCCGCCAAGCCCCTGCGCGTGTGCGCGGACCCCGACTACCTGCCCTATTCCAACCAGGCCGGACAAGGCTTCGAGAACAAGGTCGCCGAACTGGTGGCCAAGTCCCTGGGCCGGCCGCTCCAGTACGTCTGGTCGAGCTACCGCCAGCCCGGCGGCTTCGACAACTTCCTCGCGCTCAACCTGGACAAGGGCAAGTGCGACGTCGTGATGGACATCCCCTACGGCGACCCGGAGGAGACCTACACCCGCCCGTACTACGGATCGACCTACGTGTTCGTGTGGAAGAAGTCCCACGACTACGACCTGTCCAAGGGACTCGACTCGCCGATCCTGCGCAAGGTGCGGATCGGCTTCGAAAGCGGCACGCCGCCCGAGATGGGCCTGAAGATGCGCAACCTGTTGCTCGGCGCCAAGCCCTTCGACACCGCGGAAAAGCGCGGCGTCAGCCCGGCGTCGACCCTGCGCGCGGTGCAGGACGGCAAGGTCGACGTGCTGCTCACGTGGGAGCCCGCGATCGGCGCATCGATGAAGAAGTTTCCCGACCTGACCATGGCGCGGGTGCCCGACACCAACGCGCTGGGCAGCCCCGAGCGCTACCTGTTCTTCATGTCGATGGCAGTTCGCCCGAAGGACAAGGCCTTGAGAAACCGGATCAACCAGGTGATCGCCAGCCACAAGCCGCAGATCGCCCAGATCATGGACGACTACAACGTGCACATCCTGCGCTGAGCAAAGACTCGCCGGGCCGGTGCCCCGACCACCGTTCACGCCACGCGGCCGGGCTCGTCACCGGCTCGACTCCTTCCCGACCTTCGCGCAAAACATTCTCATCATGTCTTCGATCCATCCCTCTTCCTTCTCTCCAACCGGCGCGCGACGCGCGCTGCGCCGCGGTCTGCTCAGCCTGTCCCTGCTCGCCGCCGGCGCGCTGGGCTGCAGCGCCCAGGCCGCCGACATGGCCACGCTGGGCCAGCAGGTCGCCAAGGGCAGCGACTGCCTGTCCTGCCACGCGGTGGACCACAAGGTCGTGGGCCCGGCCTTCGACGCCGTCGCCGCCAGGTACGCCGGCAAGCCCGGGGCCAAGCAGATGCTGATGGACGCCGTGAAGAACGGCCACGTCGGCACCTGGGGCAAGATCCCGATGCCGCCCCACCCCCAGCTGTCGCAGAAGCAGCTCGACGAGGTCATCACCTGGGTCTTGTCGCTGAAGTCGGCGAAGGCGGCCGAGCCCAAGCCGGCCGCGGCAAAGACCTACAGCTACGACGTGGCGGGCAAGACCGTGCACCTGGACTTCCCGGTGTTCGAGCACGGATCCAACGGCAAGGTCACGAAGGCCGTGTTCCGCGGCTACGAGCTGTGGAATTCCTACTGCTTTCGCTGCCACGGCGTCGACGCCACCGGCTCCGAGTACGCGCCCGACCTGCGCAAATCGGTGCTCAACGGCATGAGCTCGCAGCGCATGACCTCGATCGCCATGACGGGCATCAAGGCCAAGGGGATGCCGTCCTGGGCGGGCTTCTTCGACCCCGGGCAGTTGCAGGACATCTACCAGTACGTGGCCGCGCGCGCCTACAAGCTGGTGGCCGAGGGAACGCCGGCGCAGTGAACGCACCTCGAGCCCCGGCCGGCGCACGCGGCCGACCGGCTCGTGTCATCATTTGGGGGAACGACCCGCCGGGCGCGCACCTGACCGTGCGCGCCCTTGTCGCGCAGACGCACGCTCGAGCGTGCCGCAAGGCGGATCGCAACCCCCCGGAGGAGACTCATGTCGCATCAGCGGTTTCACGCTCCCGTGCCCTCGCACGGCCTGCAGGCATTGCGCCCGCGCACCCTCGTCGCCGCGCTGCTCGGCGTCGGCCTCGCCAGCGTGCCCTGCGCGTACGCCGCCGCAGCGGCGGCGCCGGCGGTACCCGTGGCGAGCGCGCCGACGCAGCAACTGCAGACCGTGACCGTGCAGGGCGTGGCCTACGGCGCGCAGGCGGTACGCCTGCCCTCGACCATCTCGGTGCTGGGGCGTCGCGACCTCACCGAGGGGCAGCAACGCGTGAACCTGTCCGAGACCCTCAACCAGGTACCCGGCCTGGTGGTCAACAACCGCCAGGACTACGCGCAGGACATGCAGCTGTCGATCCGCGGCTTCGGCGCCGACTCCCCCTTCGGCGTGCAGGGCGTGCAGATGAGCCTGGACGGCATCCCGCTGACCATGCCCGACGGCCAGGGCCAGTCGCAGACCATCGACCTGCCGATGATCGGCGCGATGAAGATCATCAAGGGTCCGTTCGCGGCGTTGTACGGCAACGCCGCCGGCGGCGTGATCCAGGCCTACACGATGGATGCACCCCGGCCCCCGGCGGCGAGCCTTGCCACCTGGCTCGGCGCCTGGAACAGCCGCCAGACCACGTTGATCGGAGGCGGCAGCAGCGGCAAGGTCGACGGCATCGCCGGGCTGACCGACTTCCGCACCGACGGCTGGCGCGAGCACAGCGCGGCGACGCGCCGGCAGTTCAACACCGTGCTGCACTGGAACGCCGGCGACGACGATCGCTACAGCCTGGTGTTCAACGCGCTGAACCAGGACGCGCAGGACCCCGGCGGGCTCAACGCCGCCGAGTACGCGGCCGATCCGCGCCAGGTGGATCCGGGCGCCCTCAAGTTCGACACCCGCAAGAGCGTGCGCAACCGCCAGGCGGGCGTGAACTGGCAGCACCGCTTCGATGCAGCCGACACGCTGCAGCTCAGCGCCTATGGCGGCACGCGCAGCATCACGCAGTACCTGCCGTTTCCGGGAACCCCGACCAGCTCGGCCGGCGGCGTGGTCTCGTTGGCCGACACCTTCGGCGGCACCAACCTGACCTGGTCGCACAGCGGCCAGCTGGCGGCGCGCCCGTACACGCTGGCGACCGGCGTGGACTACGGGCGCGAAAACGAGTTCCGCAAGGGGTACGTGAACCAGTACGGGGCGCAGGGTGCCCTGCGCAACGACCAGTTCAACACCGTCGACAACATCGCCGAGTTCGTGCAGGCGCACTGGGAGCTGACGCCGACGGTGTCGCTCAGCGGCGGGGTGCGCCACGACGCCGTGAACTTCAACTCGACTCCGGGCAGCGAGGGCCTGTCGGCCGCCGGAAGCGGCGGCGGCGCGCGCTACTCCAGCACGGACCCGGTGATCGGCGTGCTGTGGAAGGTCGATCGCCACAACCGGCTGTACGCCGACTACGGCCACGGATTCGTCACGCCGACCTTCTACCAGCTGGCCTATCGCCCCAACAACCAGCCGGGCCTGAACTTCGCGCTGCAGCCGATGCACCTGCACAACAGCGAGGTAGGCTGGCGCGGGAACTACGGGCGAGTGCGCGCGCAGGCCGCGCTGTACTACGTGACCACCGACAACGAGATCGTCGGCGCCAACGATAACGGCCGCACGATCTACTCCAACGCCGGCGGCACGCGGCGCTACGGCGCAGAGCTGAGCCTCGACGCACGCCTGCCGCAGCACCTGGAGGGCCGCGTGTCCTTCAATGCCATCCACGTGCGCTTCGACAGCGGCTCGCTGTCCGGCAACACGCTGCCCGGCGTGCCGGACGAGCAGTTGTACGCGGCCCTGACCTGGCGCCCGCCGATGCAGTCGGCGGCGCTGCAGGGCTTCTACACCCGCGTGTCGATGCTGGCGCGCTCGCGGGCCTACGCCGACAACGCGAACACCGCCTGGGCCGCGGGCTGGGCCAGCTTCGACTGGGCCGCCGGGGTCGAGCAGCACCATGGGCCGTGGAAACTGTCCGAGTTCGTTCGCGTGGACAACATCGCCGATCGCACCTACGTCGGGGCGCTGGTGATCAACGACAGCAACCAGCGTTTCTACGAAGCGGCTCCCGGACGCAACTCCAGCGTCGGGGTCGAGGTCAACCGCAGTTTCTGAAACCGGCCGGCCGCCCGCGCGGCCGGCCCACCAGGCAGGAGGCAAGCCGTGATCCAGATCAGCGTGATGTACCCGGACCAGCCTGACGCACGGTTCGACATGACCTACTACACCGAGATCCACCTGCCTCTGGTGCAGCGCCTGACCGGCCCGGCGTGCCGCAAGGTGGCCGCTCAACGCGGAGTGGCCGGCGCCCGCCCCGGGTCGCGCCCGGCCTATGTCGCGATGGGACACCTGTACTTCGACTCGTTACCCGAGTTCGAGAAGGCCTTCGCGCCGCACGCCGAGCAGATCCTCGGCGACCTGCCCAATTTCACCAACCTGCAGCCGACCATCCAGATCAGCGACGTGGTGGTGGACTGAAGGCCCGCGCAGCCATGCACCCGCAGACCGACCCACCGGCGCACGGCGACGCGCCGCGCCTGGCGTGGGGCCTGACCGGCTCCGGGCACTGGCTGCGCGAAACCCTGGAGTACCTGCGGCAACTCGACGGCGTGGACCTGTTCCTGACCCGAGCCGCCGCCGAGATCCTGGCCCAGTACGGGTACGGGCTCGACGCGCTGCGCGAGCGCATGCGGGTCTACCAGGACCGCACCGCCAGCGCGGTGCCGGTGGGGTTCCTGTACGGCGCGCACTATCACACGCTGGTCATCGGTCCGGCGACGTCGAACACGGTGGCCAAGTGCGTGGCCGGCATCTCCGACACGCTGGTGACCAACCTGTACGCGCAGGCCGGCAAGTGCCGCATACCCAGCATCGTGTTCGCCTGCGACACGCGCCCGACCGAGATCTCCGAGGCGCCCGGGCGCACCGTCACGCTGTACCCGCGCCCGGTGGACCTCGACAACACGGCGCGCCTGGCGCGCATGCCGCTGACCCGGGTGGCCGAGGACTTCGATTCCCTCAAGGCTGCCGTCGAGCAGCGACTGGCATGTCTTCGCACATCCTGTTCCTGACCGGGCACCTCGCGCACGAGCCGCTTCGCCGCGTGCTCGGCGACATGGGCGATGCCGGATTCCGCTGGACCGTGCACGACCTGGGCCTGCAGGTGGCGGCGCTGATGACCGCGGACATGATCGCGCGGCGCCTGCACGACACCTTCGGCGCCGACCGCATCATCGTCCCCGGGCGCTGCCGGGGCGACCTGGACGGGCTTTCGCGCAAGCTGGGCGTGCCGGTCGAGCGTGGTCCCGACGAGCTCGGCGACCTGCCCGAGTTCTTCGGCCGCGCCGCGCGCCGGGTGCGCCTGGACCGCCACGACGTGCTGATCTTCGCCGAGCTGACCGACGCGCCGCGCATGGACGTCGACGCGATCGTCGCGGCCGCCTGCGCACTGGCCGCCGACGGTGCCGACGTCATCGACCTGGGCTGTCTGCCACAGACCGGCTTCGCGCATCTGGAGCAGGCCGTGCGCGCGCTGCGCTCCCGCGGCCTGCACGTCAGCGTCGACTCGCAGGACCCCGGCGAGCTCGCACGCGGCGCACGCGCCGGCGCCGACTACCTGCTGTCGCTGCACCTGGACACGCTGGATCTGGCCTTCGAGACCGACGCGGTTCCCGTGCTGGTGCCATCGCCCGGCGGCGGCCTGGACAGCCTGCTGCGCGCGATGGAGCGCCTGGAAGCACGCGGCAAGGCCTATTTCGCCGACCCCATCCTCGATCCGCTGCCCTTCGGCTTCACCGACTCGCTGGTGCGCTACCACGAGCTGCGCCGGCGCGCACCCGAGGCGCCGATGCTGATGGGCACCGGCAACATCTCCGAACTCGTGGAGGCCGACACCAGCGGCATGCATGCGCTGCTGCTGGGCATCATGTCCGAGCTGCGCATCGGCGCGCTGCTGACCACCCAGGTCAGTCCGCACTGCCGCAGCGCGGTGCGCGAGATCGACTACGCCAGGCGCCTGATGTGGGCGGCGCGCGAACTGCGCAGCCTGCCCAAGGCATTGGGAGACGGACTGCTCGGCATGCACCACCGCAAGCCCTTCGTGCAGGACGAGGCACAGATCCGGGAATTCGCGGCGGGAGTGCGCGACCCGAATTTCCGCATCCAGCTGGGTCCCTCGGGCATCCATGTGTACAACCGGGACGGGCTGCGCACCGGCACCGACCCCTTCGAATTGTGGCCGCACCTGGGGGTCGGGAACGACGCATCGCACGCCTTCTACCTGGGCGTGGAACTGGCACGGGCGCAGATCGCGTGGCAGTTGGGCAAGCGCTACGCGCAGGACGAAGCGCTGCGCTGGGGCTGCATGGCACCGGCGCCTTCCGACGACGCCCGCGACGCGCAATGCGCCCCGGGGCCGACGCGCCGGCGCGCGCCCGAGGAGTCGCCATCGTGAACCCCGGCATGGACCCCGGCGTCGACGACAGCGGGATCACCGAGGCGCTGGTCGGAACGCTCGCCGCCGACGGCACCACGCACCTGGCACCGCTGGGCTTTCGACGCCAGCGCGAACACGTGGTGCTGGCTCCCTTCCACCCGTCGCGCACGCTGGACAACCTGCGCGAGCGCGGCGTCGCGTCGATCAGTCACGTCTGCGACGTGCGCGTGTTCGCCGGCTGCCTGACCGGGCGCCGCGACTGGCCGCTGCTGTGTTGCGAGCGCGTTGCCTGCGCGCGCCTGGCCGATGCGGTGACCCACCAGGAGCTTCGCGTGCTGCGCATCGACGAAAGCGACCCGCAGCGCCCGCGCTTCGTGTGCCGCGAACTGCTGCTGCGCACGCACGGCCCATGGCCCGGCTACAACCGCGCGCAGGCCGCGGTACTCGAGGCCTGCATCCTGGTCAGCCGGCTGCAACTGCTTCCCGTCGAGCGCATCCGCGCCGGGATGGAGCAGCTCGCAGTCGCGGTGGACAAGACCGCCGGGACTCGCGAGCGCGAGGCCTGGCAGTGGCTGCTGCAACGCGTGCAGGAGTTCGACGCGGCGCGCGCGCACGTGGAGTCGGCACGATGAACACGACACGCCTGCAGCAACTGCGACGCGGCGCAGCGCCCGGCTGGCTGGCCAGCGTCACCGACGCGCGCGAGGCGCTGCTGGCGCGCGACGCCGGCGCCGACGTGCTCGACGCCAAGAACCCGAGCGCCGGCGCCCTGGGCGCGCTGCCGCTGCACGTGGTGCGCGAAATGCGTGCCGCGCTGGGCCCGCGCCCGCTGCTCAGCGCCACCACCGGCGACCTCGTGGACATGCCGGCGCGGGACCTGGCCGACGCATCGCGCGCCCTGCTCGACGCCGGCGTCGACGTGGTCAAGATCGCACTGTATCCGGCGAGCTCGCTGGCCGATTGCATCGACGCGCTGGCGCCGCTGGCGCGCCGCCACGCGCTGGTCGGCGTGCTGCTGGCGGACCGGCTGCACGGGCCCTGCGCGCCGCAGCGCCTGCACGGGCTGCTGGGCGCAATGGCGCGCTCGCACTGGGCCGGCGTGGTGCTCGACACCGCCGACAAGTCGGCCGGCGCGCTGCCCGAGCGCATGCCTGCGCAAGGCCTGCGCGAATTCATCGCGCACGCCCGTGCCCACGGCCTGTTGTGCGGGCTCGCCGGCTCGCTGCGCGCGCATCACGTCGGGGAGCTCGCGCCGCTGCGCCCCGACCTGCTCGGATTCCGCGGCGCGCTTTGCAGTGCAGCGCTACGCACCGCCGGGCTCGACGCCACTCGCGTGGCCGAGGTCGCGGCAGCGATGCGCGCAGTCGCCCAGGCGGCGGCGCGCGCGGCCTGAGAAGTTCTGAGAGGTGCCAGGCGCGGGCACGAGGAGACAGCGACATGCATGCCCGAAGACGCACGGTATTGCAATGGGGAACAGCCGCGGGGCTGGTGGGGCTGGGGCTGCAGGCACCCGGCGCGCAGGCCTACCAGCCCGACGCATGGCCGGCAGGCCTGTTCAAGGCCACCAGCCTGCGCGCCATCGCCGACGGCCTGGGGCTGCGCCTGCTGCGCAGCGACGCGGTGCGCGTGACGGGCCCGAACATCGCCGAGATCGGCGCTGCCGTGCCGGTCGGCGTGGAATGCGCCTCGCCGGGCGTCGACCTGCTCGGGCTGGCGGTGCCGAAGAACCCGGTCGCGCTGGTCGGGCTGTTCGAGCTCGAGGCCGACGCGCAGCCGCAGGTGGCCACGCGCATCAAGATGGCGCAGAGCTCGCATGTCTACGGACTTGCGCGCAGCGGCGGCTCGCTGCTGTACGCGCGCAAGATGATCAAGGTCACGGTGGGCGGCTGCGGCTGAGTCCGCAACGCCGTTTCACACAGCTGTTCAGGAGACTTCCATGCCGGAAACGACCCTGCTTGCCCCGCGCATGCGCGCCACGCGCCAGCACGGCCACGTGGTGGTTCGCGCGCTGATGTTCCACGACGAGGACACCGGGCTGACCCGCGACGAGGTCACC
The DNA here is from genome assembly GCA_021841865.1 of Pseudomonadota bacterium. Classification (GTDB taxonomy): domain Bacteria; phylum Pseudomonadota; class Gammaproteobacteria; order Burkholderiales; family Burkholderiaceae_C; genus Thiomonas_A. Next base: position 18,835 of record JAKCDM010000041.1, on the reverse strand, counting down.
GGGCAACTCATTCCCGCCCATTTCATCCAGCGCGTGCTGTGCACCGTCAACGGCAAGCCGGTGCTGCGCTGCCTGTGGGGCATCGCGATTTCGAAGAACCCGTTTCTCGAGTTCCACCTGCGCCAGGCGCGCGCCGGCGACGTGGTGGCGCTGGAGTGGTTCGACAACGAAGGCATGCACCAGCGCGTGAGCACCACGGTGCCGTGAATCACGGGCTCCCGCCCGGGCTGCCCGCACGCGGCGGCCGGCTCAGTCGTCGAACTTGACGTGCGCGAAGCGCGCGTCGTCGGGCGTTCCCTCGAGCGCGCCGCCCTCGACGCGCCCGGGGCGCCAGGCGACGACCTCCTCGATCTTGCGCGCGAGTTCGAAGTCCTTGTCGGTCACGCCCTTCGCGCTGTGGGTGACCAGCTTGACGGTGACGAAGGCGTAGGACACGGTGAGATCCGGGTGGTGCCACGCCGCCTCGGCCAGGTGGGCCACCGCGCCGACCACCATCACCGTCGATTTCCAGCCGCTGGTGCGGTACTTGCGCCGGATCCAGCCATCCTCGTAGCTCCAGTGCGGGAGTTCAGCGCGCAGCCGCGCGTCGATCTGCTCGGGTGTGTAGACCTCGGAATTCGAATCCGATCCTCGCCATTTTGTGCTCATTCGATGCTCCCTTCGCGCCATTGCTTGCTGCGATAGACGGATGCTGCCACGACTGGCCGAATTTCGCACAGACACCAACCGGCTTCAGCACGCCACCGCCCTCGCGGCGCTGCCGAGTTCCTCGACGATGCGCGGCACCCAGTCGAGCTGTTCGGGCTTCATCAGGCATGCTCGCAGCCCCAGCCATTCCGGGCCATCCCAGGCCATGCCCGCGTCGGCCACGGCCGCCGCTCCCGGCAACCGGGTCAGCGACAGGTGCAGCCCCGCGGCGCGCGCGCGCTGCTGCACCGCGCGCGCGCCGCGCGATGCCTGCTGGACGCCGCTGGCGCGCACCCCCCAGGCCACCACGTCGAGCTGCGGCTGCGGCAGGAGTACCCAGGTCGGGTCGGGCTTCAGCGCACGCCACAGCTGCAGCGCGGCGGCATGCGAGCGCTCCAGGCCGCTGGCGAACGCGCCGCCCCGCACCATCGGCAGCACGCGCAGCGTGGCCCACAGCGCGGCAGCGGCGGCCCCGGGTCGTGAGCACTCCAGCGCGATGCGCCCCAGATGGGGGCGCGTGGGGTCGTGATAGGCGTAGTCCGCCTGATGCGCGTAGTGCCGGCCGAGCGACCGGTCGCGCAGCAGCACGCAGGCGCAGCCGTAGGGCTGCAGGCCGTGCTTGTGCGGATCGACCACGATGGAATCGGCGTCGCGCAACGCGTCGAGACTTCGCCGCGTGTCGGCGTCGAGGTTGCCCGCCAGCGCGTGGTAGCCACCGTAGGATGCGTCGGCGTGCAGGTGCAGCCCGCGCCCGGCGCACAGGGCCGCGATCTGCGCCAACGGATCCACCGCGCCCAGCGCCGGCGTGCCCAGCGTGGCCACCACGCAGGCCACGTCGCCGCGCCCGAGCACGCGCCGCAGCGCCTGCGGCAGCATGCGCCCGCACGCATCCACCGCGACCGGCTCCCAGGCCATGCCGAGCATTCGCGCATGGCGTGCGTGGCAGTAGTGCGCCTGGGTCGAACCCACCACCAGCGGCACGCCGCCGCCACGTGCCCCGGATTGCTCGCGCCAGTTCTCGCGGGCCAGCCACAAGGCCTCCAGGTTGGCCACCGTGCCGCCTCCGCACAGGTGCCCGAGCGCGTCGGGCCAGCCGAACAGGGCGCCGAGCTGGCGCACGCACTCGAGCTCCATCGACGAGGTCGCCTCGCCGCCATCGAAGGCATGGTTGTTGAACTGTCGGTGCAAGACCTGCGCATAGGCCAGTCGCGCGACCTCGTGAGGAGGCTTGCGCATGTGCGCCAGGTACAGGGGGTGCGCGCAGTCGGGTTCCGCGCGCAGGCGCTGCTCGAGATGCCGCAGCACCTGGCGCAGCGCGGGCGCAGGCGCTGCCGCCTGCGCCATGCGCGAGCGGCGCCACGATCGGGCCTGGCCGGCTTCGCGCGGGTCCGGGAATTCATGCATGGCCGTCGAGCTCCGGCTGCACGCAGGCCAGCGGCGACGCCGGCGTCGGCGCGCCGATCAGTCGTGCCAGCAGTCCATGCTCGGCGCGCTGCAGCCAGCGCACCGGCAGTTCCCCGGCCTGCTGCGCGAACGCGCGGTCGACGCCCCCGGCGGCCGCCACGTCGTCCCAGTCGCCCGGCGGTCGCGCGACCGACTTGACGAGCACCAGCCCGGCAGCTCCGAGATGACGGGCCAGCCACGCCGCGAGACTGTCGGAACTCATGTCCCAGCAAGGCTCGATGCCCGCGCCGCGTTGCCCCAGGCGCAGCGGCAGCCACACTGGCGTGCAGCCGCGGCGAAGCGCGCGCTGCATGTCGCGCATGGTGGCGCAGGGCTCGATCCCCGACTGCATGGCGCAGCATTGACGCGCGTACATTTCCATGCCCACCAGGGCCATTTCGTGCGCGGCGACGTCGTCGAAGCGCCAGCGCGCCTGCGCGCGGCGCACGGCGTCGGCATACGCGCCTCCGCCACTGACCAGCACCACGCGCGGCGCCAGCGCCACGCAGGCGCGAAGCCACAGCGCGAGCTCGTCGGCCTCGCCCAGGCTGCCGCCGAGCTTGAGCACCCAGGGCGCGCCGGGCGCGCAGTCGCGCGCGGGCTTCACGTCTGGCGCCCCAGGTAGAGCAGGCCGACCGCCACCGCGGGAGCGCAGCGATCGGCCCATGCCAGCGCGGGCTGCGCCTGCAGCCCCAGCGCCGTGCAATAGGGCCAGACCTGGCGCCCCAGGCGGTGCGCCAGGCGCTCGACCACGAAGGCACCGACTCCGGCCGCGACCACCGGTGCGTGCGCGGGCAGCCCGCTGCGCTCGAGCACCCGGCGCGCCGCGGCCTCGATGCGTCCGAGCTGGACGTCGGCGAACCAGGCCGCCAGCGCCTCCCAGGTCTCGGGCGCATGGTCGCCGGCGTCGCAACCGACCATGCGCGCCAGTCGCTGGGCGCTGGCCGGGCCGGTCTTCGCGGCACCGTCGGCGGTGTCGTGCTGGTCGGCGCCGTCGGGCAGCCAGCCGAGCACGCGGTAGACATCCGCGGTGGTGGCGAACAGTTCGGCCATCAGCGCGATGTGGCGCCCGCCCACCGGAGCCGATTCGCCCAGCGCCATCAGCGGAGTGCGTACCGCGCCGGTGTACACGAGCTCGCCCAGCGCCAGCCGGTCGCTGTCGCAATGCCCCTGGGCCAGCACGCGCCCGGCCGCCACCGGCACGATGTCCACCGTGGTGCTGCCCATGTCGACCAGCAGCGCATGGTCCATGCGCGCGGCCAGCGCGCGCGCGCTGGCATGCCAGTTGTTGGAGGCCGCCAGCTGCGGGCGCGCGCGCACCGCGGCGCCGCGCAGCCAGCCACCGTCGGCGGCGTAGAAATCGACCCTGCGCGCTCCCAGATGCTGCTCCAGCGCGTCCACCAGGCTGCGCACGCCGTGCTTGCGCGTCGGGAACAGGTCGGCCATTTCTCCGGTCATGGTCACCGCGTGGGCCACCGGCGAGCGCGGGCATTGGCGAGTCAGCACCTCGTCGATGGCGCGGTGCAGGTGCTCGACCCCGCGCCACAGCGCGCATGGGCGCTGGCATACGTCGCGCAGCGCGCCGGCGGCGTCGAAGCACGACACCTTCAGATGGGCGCCGCCGACGTCCCAGCCCAGCACCGTCTCAGGTCGTCGTTGCGGCATGTGCGAGCTCCACGCGCACGCTGCGCGACGGGTGCGCCGGCGCGGGCAGGTGAGGCAGGTGCGGCAGGTCCAGCAGCGCTCGGGCGGGGTTCAGGCCCAGCGCCTCGCGCAGTCCGGCATACGACAGCGTGGTCCGCGGGTTGATCTCAAGCACCACCGGGCCTGCCGGGCCAAGTACCAGGTCGACGCCGGCGTGGCCCCACAGGCCGGCAAGCGCGCGCGCCACCGCAGCGGCCAGGCGGGCCAGCGTGCCGTCGGCGTCGCCGCGCGCGCCCACCGTCACGCCATGCAACCGCAGCGCTCCGTCATGTTCGCGGATCCACTGCCGGTTGACGCTGAGCAGGCTCACGCGACCGTCGGCGCACAGCAGCGAAAGCGACAGCGGCGTGCCCTCCAACCAGGGCTGGTACACCGCGCGTTCGCCGAGCTCGGCCTGCCCCCAGGCCCAGGCCCGGTCGACCGTGTCGAAACGGCGCTGGCCTTCGCAGCCCACGCCGTCGTCGGGCTTGACGATCACGCCGTCGCGAAGCAGGGCGCGGTCGCGCCACACGCGCGGATCGCGCAGCGTGGGCACGCAGGGAACGCCGTGCGCGGCCAGCCACTGCACGCATTGCAGCTTGCTCGAGCAAAGCCGCACGGTGGCCACGTCGCTGCCCAGCAGGCGGCATCCGGCGTCGAGCACCTGCCGGCTCAGCGTGGCGAGCTGGTCGCCGGTCTCCGGTGCCGTGAGCCACACGGCGTCACTGCGCAGCAGCTCGCGCTGCAGCACCTGCGGGAAGGTGCCGGCTGGCACCTGATGCAGCTCGATTCCCGCGGGCGTGTCAAGGCCCAGGCGCGCATCGAGCAGCGAGCTCACGCGCAGTCCGCCGGCGAATTCCGGCGCATCCGGCAGCGCGGCGAGATCGGCCAGCTGCGCCTGGCGCATGCACTCGGCGTCGGCCAAAATAGCGGGCAGCGCAATCTCGGGCAAGGCGCCGCCGGTGAGCGTTTCAACGTGCAGGAGTTTCATGTCCCGTCTGCTGCGAATCATTCCGGTACTCGACCTGCTCGGCGGGCAGGTGGTGCATGCCCGCCAGGGCCGGCGCGAGCAGTACCGGCCGCTGCGAAGCCCGCTGGCGCCGTCCGGCAGCGAACCGCTGCAGGTGCTGCAGGGCCTGCTCGCGCTGCATGGCTTCGATACCGTGTACCTCGCCGACCTCGACGCCCTGCAGGGCGCAGCGCCGCATCGCGAGGTGCTCGAACGCATGCGCGCGAGCCATCCGCGCCTGCGCCTGTGGGTCGACGCCGGCGAGCACACGGCCTCGCTTGCCGACGAATATGGCATCACCGGGGTGTTCGGCACCGAGACCCTGGCAGCCCCGCCGCGCGCGCCGGCGAAGCACCCATGGGTGCTGTCGCTGGACTTCCGCGACGGCCTGCCGCTGGGCGAGCACGCGGCCGGCTGGCTGGCCGCCCCCGGCTGCTGGCCCGACGACGTGGTGGTGATGAGCCTGGAGCGGGTCGGCGCCGCTGACGGCCCCGACCTGCCGCGCCTGCGCGAGCTGCGCGCACGGGCCCCGCACGCGCGCTGGCACGCCGCCGGCGGCGTGCGCGACGCGACCGACCTGCGGCGATTGCGCAACCTGGGGCTTCATGGAGCCTTGCTCGCGTCGGCGCTGCATGACGGGCGCCTGGGCGCCGCGCAGCTGCGGCGCCTGGCGCTTTGAATGCCGCGTCAGTTGTGCGCCGCGAACGGGTGCCCGGTCGAGGCCTTCTTCGCCACGACCTCGGAGGCCTTGGGCTGGCCAGAGATGGCTCGAGCGATGGCCTCCTTGGTCGCCTGGTAGTTGTAGTCCTGGATCTTCGCGTCGTCGGCCGCCAGCCAGTGGATGAACACGCCGACGCAGATGAACACATCGTCGGCCTCGTCGGCCGGGATGGTTCCGTTCTCGACGCTGTCGGCGACCGCCATCGCGACGCCGCGCTGGGCCGGGCCGAACATCTGCACCGCCTGCTTGGCGCCCTTGATCGTGACCTTGTTGAACATCATGGTGTTGGGCTTGCAGGGCAGGTTCGGCGCCACCACCGCGAGCAGGCTGGTGAAGCCGTCCTTGTTGTTGACCAGTCCCTGGCAGAACGCGGCCTCGACGGCGCTTCCGCGCGGCCCCATGATGAGGTCGATGTGCGCCACCTCGTTGCCGTCGCCCACCAGCGACTCGCCCACCATCACGCGATTGATCTTGCTCATGCTCTTCTCCTTGGTTGCAACCGACCCGGGTTTTGCCTGTGCAGCCGCTGACGCCGGATCCACGCCCTGCGACTGGTCTGCCCGCGGATTCGCGAACAGGCTCTTGATCTCATCCCATAGACTCGTCATGCCTTCCTTGCCTCCCCTTGTCGTGATCCGGAACCGCTGCCGGCGTGCGCCTGCCCGGCGGCGCCAAGGCGCTCGGCGAGCAGCGTGGCCACCGTCAGGTCGGCACTGGTTCCGGGGTTGATTCCGCGCTGCCGGCAATCGCGGTCGAGTCGCTGCAACGCCAGCTGCCAGTCGGCACCGGCGAGCACATCGCTGCGACAGCGCAGCGCCTGCTGGCGCAGTTCGCGCGCGCACGAGGTGCCGTGCTTGCGCGCCACGTGGCTGTCGTCGAATGCACAGAGGAAGTCGAGGAAGGTCAGCGCGACGGCAGCGCAGTCGCGGCCCCGGCGGGCGCGCTCGCGGCGCAGCGCGGGCAACCCGAGATCGAACACATCCGCGTAGTCCGTGGCGTACTGGGCGGCGACGAGGTCGCGCTCGGCGGCCTCGCGCATGGCCTGCAGCAGGCTCGCCCGCGCCGGCTGCCGAACGTCGTGGCGCGCACTGTGTCCGAGCCCGGCCGGCGCCGCCAGCGCGATGGCCTCGAAGGCGCAGCTCGCGTCGTGCACGTCGAGCTCGCGCAGGCTGCGGCCCAGCGCCAGGCGCAGGTCGGCCGACGCCTCGCCGCGTTGCCAGGCGTGCAGCAACGGCGCGCACAGCAGAATGATTCCCAGGTTGGTGTTGCAGCCGACCTCGGCCCGCGTGGCGCGCACCGCATGCAGCACGCGCTCGCCGATGCCCAGGCCGAGGCAGGCCAGCGGCGCCGCGCTGACGCGCGCGCTGCGCAGGAAGTCTCGCGCCGTCATGCCGTGCGCGGGTCCTCCCACGCGCACGTTGCCGGGCTTGGCGCAGGCGACGTCGGCATGACAGGCGATGCGGTATGCCTGCATGGCGCGGCGCTCGAGCGCCGCGGCGCCGTCGTGGTGCGGGTGGCCCATGCTCGACGTTCCTCAGGCCAGGCGTCGCCGCGCGGGGGCGCAGCGCTGCAGGAAGTCGCGCACCAGCGCGTCGGCGATGTCGACGTCGGTCTGCCCCTGCAGCCCCTTCCAGGCCGGGATGCTGTTGACCTCGAGCACCTGCAGGCGCCCCTGGGGGTCGTGCATCAGGTCGACCCCGGCGTAGTCCATGTCGAGCGCCTGGCAGGCGGCGAGCGCCAGCTCGGCCAGCCGAGGATCGGGCGGCGCCGGCAGGCAGCGCGCGCCCTGCGCGACGTTGTGCACCCAGCCGCTGCCGCGCCGGGTCATCGCGGCGCACACTCGTGCGCCGACGACCAGCACGCGGTAATCCTGGCCGCTGCCCTGGCGCGGACCGATGTAGCGCTGCAGGTAGTACACCGAGCCGGAGTCGAGTTCGGGAACAGCATCGCCGGCGGCGATGCGGCGCAGGCCCACGCCCTGGGAGCCGAACAGAGGCTTGAGCACCAGCTCCTCGCCGCGCGCGGTCTGCCGCAGCACGACGCGCCGGGCCTGCGCCGCCGATTCGACGGCCCAGGTCGGTGGCGTCGGCACCCCGGCGGCGTGCAGCAGCAGGCTGGTCATCGCCTTGTCCACGCTGACCTCGATGGCGCGCGCCCGGTTGTACACGGGCACGCCCAACGCCTGCAACGCATGCAGCACGTCGAGGCGCAGCACGACCTGCTCCAGGCCCCCGCCTGGCACGCCGCGCACGAAGGCGCCGTCGGGCAGGCTGTCGCCGAAGCCCGGGATTCGCAGCCCGGCCGGGTGCGAAAGGTCAACGCGACAGTCGCGCAGCGACACCGTGCGAAGCAGGCAGCCGTGACGGGCAAAGGCTCGCCGCAGGCGCGCGCCATGCCAGCCCGGCTCGTCGCTGAACAGGACCATGCGCTGCTTCATGCGAAGGACCTCTGCAGCAGCTCGGGCGCCAGATGCCCGGCATGGAAGCTGCGGCCGCTGGACAGCGAAGTCACGCTCACGCGTGCCGGTGCGAACAGCAGCGGATCGATCTTGTAGAAGTCGTGCCCGGCCGCGCGGAACACCTCGGCGAAGGGGCGTCCGTAGTCCTTCGACGCATCGCTGGGCAGGCCGCGCGCGAGCTGCTCGGCCTCGTCGTCGCCGCAGGCCACGAACAGGTGCACCCGGCCGCCGAACAGGATGGCGTCGTTGCTGCGTCCCATGGCGATGAGAAAGTCGGCCGACGGCGGGCACAGCGGCGCGCTGCCCAGGCCGTCGACCACGCGCGACAGGTCGAAGCCCAGGTAATGCGCCTTGTGCAGCGCCACTTCGAGCACGCGCGCGACCACCTGCACCGAGCCGGCCAGGCTGGTGGTCGGCGTCAGCACGATGCTCAGGCGCTGCGGCTGCACGCCGCATTGCTCGGCCACGCGGTCGAGCAAGGGCAGCGGAGGCTGCTTGTCGGTCTCCAGCACGAGGCAGGCGTCGTCGGCGCGATCGGCATAGCCGAGGTCGGAGAACAGGCTTTCCTTGCAGGCCAGCGCACGCGCCGGCCCCGAGCCGAGGGCGAAAAAGCCCTGCCTGCCCTGTCCATGCGAAAGACTCCAGCCGGCGTACTGGCTGCCCAGGCAGGCCAGCACCGGCTGCGCGGTTCGCACCTGCAGCTCCCAGGGCCATTCGGGGTGGGGCCCGCTGCAACTCAGGCCCACCGAGCCGAGCCCCCCGAGACAGATCTCGGCGATGCGTCGCCCGGCCTCGATGCCGCCACGTGCGTGGATTCCCGCGTCGATCAGGCGCACGCCGTTGTCCAGGCGCTGCACCAGCAGGCGCAGCGCGCCGGCCTGCTCGACGAGCTGCTCGACCAGCGACGCGGCCAGCCGGCTGACACTGGGCGCCTGCCCGCCGTCGCCGGCCTCGGCATGCGCCGCCGGCTTGTTCGGATTCGGATTCATGCACAGACTCCCGATGAGGCAGCGGCCGTGTCGGCCAGCGCGGGCGAGTTCGGTGCCTGCAGGCGCCGCTCGACGCTGCCGGCACGCGCCGCGGCCAGCGCTGCCGCGCGCGCCGGGGCGATGTGGCGGGCATGCACCGTGCACAGCGGCGAGCCCGCAGCGATGTGCTGCCCGGCCGGCGGAAGGTCGCGACACCACCCGGGCCAGCGCATGTCCTCGGGCACGCAAAGCTCGCGCGACGCATAGGCCACCGCCAGCGCATGGGCTCCGCCGGCATGCACGGGTCCGTCGGGCAGCTCGCCGTCGCAGGCGCGCAGATGCCAATCCAGCAGCGGCGGCATGCCGCCCAGGTCCCACAGCTCGACCGTCGCCGTGGGGCGCGGATTGAGCTCGAGCACCTGCGCGCGCGCGCCGTCGACAACGAAGTCGAGCCCGCACATCCCGCGCAGACCCAGGCGGCGCACCAGGCGCTGCGCGGCGCGCAGCAGTTCGGCGCGCGGCGCAGCGGGAAGCGCCACCGGCGCGCTGGCTCCGCTGAATGCGAAAGGCCCGGGGGCGGCCGCCGCAACCGGCAGCATGCGGTTGAAGCCGATCACGCGCAGGCTGGCGCCATCGGCGACGAACAGCAGCGAGCACACGGGGCCGTCGAGCTGGCGCTGCGCATACCAGGCGGGGCCGGCAAGCGCCTCGCCGGGCGCCAGTTCGCGCACATGCAGCCCCCCGCTGCTGGCGGCGCGCTTGGCCAGCCAGCGCCCGTGGCGCGGCGCGCCGTCCCAGGCGACTTCGGGATGCGCGATGCGCAGTTCGCGCAAAAGCTCGAACCATTGCGCAGGGTGCGCCAGCAGATCCCAGACCTGCGGATCGTTGCCGGCGAGTCGATGTTCGCGAGCCAGCTCGCGCAGCACCCAGGCGCCGGACTCGAGCCCCGAGCCGACGATCAGCGTCAGCCCGCCGGCGGGAGCCAGGCGGCGCACCGCGCGCAGCACGGAATGCCCGTCGAGCCCGCCGTCCGCCGCGAGCTCCGCAGCGTGCCAGCCGTGGGCGGCAGCGCGGGTGTCGATGTCCCCGTACGCGTCGACGGCCAGCGCGCGCCGGCCCGCGCGCTGCGCGGCGCGCACGAGCATGCGCGCGCTGGTCGACACGACCAGCACGGGCGGCCTGGCATCGCGCCTGCCGTGCGCCTGCTCAGGCGACATGGCGTCGCGCCTCGGCCAGGCACTCGGCATAGCCGAGATATTGCGCGCCGTCGGCCTGGCGCATGAGCTGCAGCAGCGCCTGCTGGGTGCGGTACTTGACGTTGCCGATGGCAAGCGCACCGATTCCCAGCACCGGGCGCCCTTCGCGGCCGGGCAGGGCCAGTTCGCGCGCATCGTCGAAGGCGCCGACGGTCTCGATGCCGGCCGGCGGCACGGCGTTGACGTCGGCGGCCACGCGCAGCCGCGGCGCCGCCGCCAGATCGCGCTCGCACAGCACCTGCACGCCGGCACGCGCCACCGCCAGCACCACGTCGGCGCCTTCCAGCAACGACGCCCGCTGCGCGGGGTCCTCGCTCCAGGCGACTCCGGTGTATGCGCCAGCCGCGCGGCGCAGCAGCTCGTCGACGGCTGCCTGCGCGCGATCCGCGCCGGCGTGGCTGGCCACCTGCACGCGCGCGCCCGCCTGCGCGGCAAGCGCCGAAGCCACCAGGCCGACCGGGCCGGTGGCGCCCAGCACCAGCACGCAGGCTCCGGACAACGACATGTCGAAACGGCTGGCCAATGCCTGTTCCACCTTGGCGATCATGGCCGCGGCGGTCGTGTAGGCGCCGCTGGGATCGGCGAACACCGACACCTCGAACGGCGGCACCATCGCCGCGCGCGCGGCCTCCAGCATGTCGGCGGCCATCCACGCGTCGCGCCCGCCGAGGAACAGCGCGGTACGGCGCACGCCACGCGGGCCGCGGGAGAAGATCGCATCCTGGGTGAACGCGCTGATGTCGTCGGGGCCGACTCCGGCATATGGAATCACGGCATCCCAGCCGGCGTCATACGCCATGTTGACGTCGAAGGGACTGACCCGCGGGCCCGGCGTGGCGAAGTGCAGCAGATAGGGTTTTTCCATGGTCGAGACTCGGAAAGGGAAGCTTCGATCGACCCCGCGGCGCGCTACGCCGACCACGCCGCGAAGGCCGCGGACTGCGCGCGTTGCGCAATGGCTTCGGGAACCAGCACCTCGACCCGTGCTCCGCTGGCGCGCGTGGAGCACACCCGGGGCTGCAAGCTGCGCAGCCCGGGGTCGGCCTGCAACTCGGCGAGCAGGCGCTGCGCGTGCTGCGCGCTGGCCGCCAGCGCGAAACCCGTCGGGCCCCACGAGGTCTGGCCGACGGCCGCCGCGCCGGATCGGCGCAGCAGCTCGAGTGCGCGACCCACCGTGGCGCTGGCATAGCGCCCGCCCTGGGCCGGCGCGAAGTGGTCGCCGACGCAGTCCTGCAGCTCGGTCAGCGCGGCCCCGAAGGCGTCGATGTCGGCTTCCGCGAGCGACGGCAGCAGCTGCATCAGCACCAGGCGGCAAAGCCGCTCGGCATGCTGTTGCGCAAAGCGCGGCAGCGCGGCGAAGGCGCCCCGCTCGGCGCCGCCGCTGAGCCCCTGGTGGGCGGGGTCGAACAGCAACACCCAGCGCCAGGCCGGCGGCACCTGCAGGCGTGCGATCAACGGCGGCACCGCGTCGCCTTGCGGCGCGCGCCCGCCATCGACCACGAAGCCGCCGTGATCGAAGGCGCCGATGCCGATTCCCGAACGGCGGCCGCGATCGAGTCGCGCGGCGAGCTCGCGGGTGTCCAGCGGCAGGCGCAACAGCCGCGCCAGCGCGGTACCGACGGCCAGGCTCAGCTGGGTCCCCGAGCCGAGACCCACATGCTCGGGAAGCGCCTGCTCGACCTGCAGCCGCACACCGTCCGTCAGCCCGGCATCGCGCAGCAGGGCCTCGGCGACTTCGCGCGCGCGCAGCGCCTGCTCTCCCTGCACTTCGAGCCCGCAAGCGCGACGCGCGCTGACCACCGTGCCCAGGCCTTCCACCGCCACGCCGAGGCTGCCGAAACTGCGACCCAGTCCGCCGTGCAGGTCGAAAAAGCCGAGGTGCAGGCGCGCGGGAGCGCTCACGCGCACGCAGCCGGGCTGCGCCGGGTGTGCAATGGAGGAGGAAGGGGGACGAATCATGGCGTGCATCGGGTCGGGGTCCGTCCCCCTGAAGCAAGGGACATGCCATCGACCCACTGCCCGAGGCCTCCTGCGCGCGGCGCGGCGCCGGGGCCGGCGCGGCGTGACACTGTGTCACGCCGATCTGCTGCGAGTTGCAACACAAAGCCACGTCGCGCCCGCGCGCGCGCGCCTGGCCCCGGGCGACGCGTGCTGGCATGGAACGTGCACGAAGCTCGTTCGACCGTTTGCCCCAGGCCCCCTACCCCGATGACCCAGGAACATCTGGTTTGCCCCTTCTGCAGTCTGCTGTGCGACGACCTGCGTGTCGATGTGCAGGACGGACAGGCCCGGGTGCTCGCGCAGGGCTGCGAGCGCGCCCGCAGGCTGTTCCCGGTGCCGGGCACGGCCGCGGCCGTGATCGACGGGCGCCCGGCCGACCCGCGCGATGCGTTGCTGCACGCCGCCAGGCTGCTCGCGCGTTCCCGGCGGCCGCTGCTGAGCGGCCTGGGCTGCGACATCCACGGCCTGCGCGCGGCGGTACGGCTGGCCGAGCGTGCCGGCGCGCACCTGGACCACATGCATGCCGCGGCGCAATTGCGCAACGTGCTTTCGCTGCGCCGCGGCGGCTCCGTGCTCACCACCTTGTCGGAACTGCGCAACCGAGCCGACGTCGTGCTGATGGCCGGTACCGTGGCCGGCGGCTCGCCGCGCCTGTTCGAGCGTTGCCTGGGCCCCGATGCCCAGGGTCTGTTTGGCGAACTGCACCGGCGGGTCCTGGTCGTCGGCTCCCCTCTCCTCCGGCCGCCCCAATGGCCTGCCGGTGCAGAACTCGCCATCGAATGCGCCAACGAAGCCCTGCCGGAATTGTTCGGGCTGCTGCGCGCGCGCGCGGCCGGTGCGCAGCCGCGAGTACGCGAGTGGCGCGGCATCGACATGCGGCGAATCGACGAACTGCTGGACACGCTGCGCGGCGCACGCTATGGCGTGCTGGTGTGGGATGCCGCGGAGCTCGACCATGCCGATGCTGACCTCACGGTCCGCGCGATGCTGGACCTGGTCACCGAGCTCAACGCGAACACGCGATGGTCGGCGCTGCCGCTGGGCGGCGACGACGGCGGTGCCAGCGCCCAGCAGGTCTGCACCTGGCTGGCCGGCTACCCGCTGCGCATGGGCTTCGTCGACGGCGTGGCGCGAAGCGACCCGCGCCAACGGACCACGTCGCAGCTGCTGGAGCAGCAGGACTGCGACCTGCTGCTGTGGATCAGCGCACTCGATCCGGCGCGCCTGCCGCCGCGCGCCGCCTGCCCGACCATCGTGCTGGGGCGAGCCGACATGCAGCCACCCGCCGGAGTCGAGGTGTTCCTTCCGGTGGCCGTGCCCGGCGTGCAGGCACCGGGCGCGCTGACCCGTGTCGACCAGGTCGTGACCCTGCCGCTGGCAGCGCCGGCGCCCGCCGCGCTGCCGGGCGTGGCCGAGGTGCTGGGACAGATGCAACGAATGCACCAGGAGCTGCGCCATGCTGCGGCTTGACAACGCCAGGGTGGTCGACCCCGTGCACGGCCTGGACGCCGCGCCGCGCAGCCTGTTCGTGCGCGACGGCCGCATGGTGGCCGACCCCGGCCCGGACGATCCCGTCGACCGCAGCATCGACCTGCAGGGCGCGCTGGTCATGGCCGGCGCGCTGGACATCCACACCCATATCGGCGGCGGCAAGATCAACGTCGCCCGCGGACTGCTCGACGAGGACCACCAGCTCGGGCTGCGCGCGGGCGAGCAGCTGCCCGACGGCTCGTGGATGCACGCCGCCTGCGGGCACGCCACGCCCACCACCTGGGCCACCGGCTATCGCTACGCCGAGATGGGCTACACGGCCTGCTTCGAGCCCGCGATGCTGCCGCTGGGGGCGCGCCAGGCGCACATGGAGCTGGCCGACACGCCGATGGTCGACAAGGGCGCCTACGTCATGCTGGGCAACGACGACTACCTGCTGCGCCTGCTGGCGCAGGGCGCTCCCGCGGCTCGCGTGGCCGACTACGTCGGCTGGATGGTGCGCCATACCCAGGCGCTGGCGGTCAAGGTGGTGAACCCCGGGGGAATCTCGGCCTTCAAGTTCAACCAGCGCGCGCTCGACTTCGACGCCCGCCACCCCTACTACGGAGTCACTCCGCGCCAGGTGCTGCAGGCGCTGGCGCGCGCGGTGCACGAACTCGGCCTGCCGCATCCGCTGCACGTGCATGCCAGCAACCTGGGCGTTGCGGGCAACGTGGCCAGCACGCTGGCCACGATGGAGGCGGCCGAGGGGCTGCCGCTTCACATCACGCACATCCAGTTCCACAGCTACGGCACCGAGGGCGAGCGCAGGTTCTCGTCGGCGGCCGAGGCCATCGCCGACGCGGTGAACCGGCTGCCCAACATTTCGATCGACGTCGGCCAGATCCTGTTCGGACAGACCATCACCGCGTCGGGCGACACGATGGCACAGTTCGCCAATCACCGGCATGCCGACCCCAAGGCCTGGACCTGCATGGACATCGAGTGCGACGCCGGCTGCGGCGTGGTCCCGTTCCGCTACCGCGACAAGCAGTTCGTCAACGCGCTGCAATGGACCATCGGGCTCGAGCTGTTCCTGCGCGTGAACGATCCATGGCGGGTGTTCCTGACCACCGACCACCCCAACGGCGCGCCCTTCACCAGCTACCCCCACCTGATGCGCCTGCTGATGGACCGGGATTTCCGCAACCGCCAGCTCGACGCGCTGCATGCCGACGTCGCGTCGCACAGCCAGCTGCGCGCGCTGCCACGCGAGTACAGCCTGTCGGAAATCGCCATCATCACGCGCGCCGCGCCGGCGCGCGCGCTCGGCCTGCACGACCGCGGCCACCTCGGCCCGGGAGCGGTGGCCGACATCGTGGCCTATCGCGAGCAGGACGACATCGAGGCCATGTTCGCCCGTCCCACGCACGTGTTCAAGGACGGCGAGCTGATCGTTCGCGACGGCCGCGTGGTGCACGCGGTACAGGGACGCGTGCACACCGCCGAGCCCGAGTTCGACCCTGCCGTGGAGCGCGATCTCGACGAATATTTCGGGCGCTACATGACCCTGGGCCTGAACAGCTTCAAGCTCGGCGACGACGAGCTGTGTGCCTGCGGCGCGCCGGCCCCGCTGCGCCACGCCTGCCGCCGGAGGCACGCATGATCCGCGGCGGGGTGCGCATCGACGACACCTTCGCCGAGGCCTTCGGCATGAAAGCCGCGCGCGTGCTGGTCACCGCCGACACCGCATCCTGGGCGCGCCAGGCCGTGGCGTCGGCGTGCGGCTTCGCCACCTCGGTCATCGGCTGCGGCTGCGAGGCGGGCCTGGAGCGCGAGCTCGACCCCGGCGAAACCCCCGACGGGCGGCCCGGCGCGGCCATGCTGCTGTTCGCGGTCTCCGGCGGCGAACTGGCCAGGCAGCTCGAGCGGCGCATCGGGCAGTGCGTGCTGACCTGCCCGACCACCGCGGTGTTCAGCGGCGCCGACGGCGCCGAGCCGATCGCGCTCGGGCGCAACCTGCGCTATTTCGGCGATGGCTGGCAGATGTCCAAGGTGCTGGCGGGCCGGCGCTACTGGCGCGTGCCGGTGATGGACGGCGAATTCCTGATCGAAGAGAGCACCGGAGTGCTCAAGGGCATCGGCGGCGGCAACCTGCTGGTGCTGGCGCGCCAGCGGGCACAGGCCCTGCACGCCTGCGAGGCAGCCATCGAGGCCTGCCGCTCGCTGGCCGGCGTGATCGCGCCCTTCCCCGGCGGCATCGTTCGCTCGGGATCCAAGGTCGGCTCGCGCTACCCCAAGCTTCCCGCATCGACCAACCATGCGTTCTGCCCCACGCTGCGTGGAGCGGTCGACGGCGAGCTCGATGCGGCGAGCGCAGCGGTCATGGAGATCGTGTTCGACGCCGTCGACGACCCGTCCATGCGCGCGGCCATGGGCGCAGCGATGCGCGCGGTCTGCGAAATCGGCGCCGATGGCGGGGTGCTGCGCATCAGCGCCGGCAACTACGGTGGCAAGCTGGGCAAGCACCACTACCACCTGCGCGAGATCCTGGAGCAGCAAGCCGGGGGGGAACGCCGATGACCCGCGTGCTCACGCTGCGCGAGGGCGCGCCGCCGCCCGAGGACCTGTCGTCGCTGGCGCCGCGACGCCTGGCCGGCCTGTCGGCGCCGGCCGTCGAGCGCCTGCCGCTGGGCACGGGCGCACCCAGGCCGCTGGCCGAGTACTTCGAGCTGCACGACGAGGGATCGGCGAACGACGAGCTGCTGGTCGTGCGCACCGCGAGCGCGCGCCTGCACGGGCTGGGGCGCGGGCTCGACGGCGGCTGCCTGCGCATCGAGGGCCATGCCGGCGCGATGCTGGGGCGCGACATGCGCGCCGGCGAAATCGTGGTCGACGGCGATTGCGGCGACTTCGCCGCCAGCGGCATGCGCGGCGGGCGCTTGCGCGTGCTCGGCGACGCGGGCGACTTCCTGGGCGCCGCGCTGCCGGATACGCGGCAGGGCATGAACGGCGGCGAGGTCGTGGTGCACGGCCGCGCCGGAGACCGCGCCGGCTGGTGCATGCGACGCGGCCTGATCCTGGTCGGCGACGGCTGCGGCGCGCACTGCGCCGCGGGCATGCTCGCCGGCACCCTGGTCACTCCCGGCTGCGCCGGCACGCCGGCGCTGGGCCTGCGCCGCGGCAGCCTGGTGATCACGCGCGAGGCGCCGACACTGGCGCCGACCTTCAACCCTGGCGGCGAGGTCGACCTCGTGTGGCTGCGCCTGCTGGCGCGCCACGCCGGCGCCTGGCTGCCCGAGCTGCTCGAGTCGCACCCGCGCGCGCTGCGCGCGTGCGGCGACCTGGCCTGCGGCGGCAAGGGCGAGATCCTGCTGCCATGCCCACGCTGACCCATTGCCCCCGAAGCTTTCGAGCCCCCAGGGCAGGGCTGCGCCCAGCCCGCCCCCCGTGGGGGTCAAGGAGACTTGGGGCGGCCCTGCGTTTCCTTGCGTCGAGCCCCCAGGGCAGGGCTGCGCCCAGCCCGCCCCCCGTGGGGGTCAAGGAGACTTGGGGCGGCCCTGCGTTTCCTTGAGAACGGAGTACGACATGCCCCTGCCCCTGAGCACAGCCCCCGAAACCGCAACGGCGCAGCAGCCCATTCCCATGCCCGACAGCGACTGCGACGCGGTGTACCTGCGCGGGTTTCGCGGCCAGACCATCATCGGCATCCGGGACAACGAGCTGCACGAGCCGCAGACGCTGGCGATCGACCTCGTCGTCGGGCGCGCGCGCCTGCAGGCCTGCCGCTCCGACGACATCGCCGACACCGTCGACTACAGCGCGTTGCGCAAATGGCTGCTCGGCTACCTGCAAGACCATGGCCAGCGGCTGCTGGAGGCCTTCGCCGCGCGCCTGGCCGACCTCGTCCTGGAGGAGTTCCGTGCCGACTGGGTACAGGTTTCGGTGGCCAAGCCACGGCGCTACCCCGACGTCGAGGAGGTCGGCGTGCGCATCGAGCGGCGCCGCCAGCGCTCGCGCCACCAGGACGCCGACATCCTGCGCCTGATCGGCGGCGGAATGTCGCCGCGCCCCTGACGCGCCCGCCTCCCCCGGGTTGCACCCGTGCGCGCATGGCGCCGAGGCGTGTACCCTTGAGCCTGCACGCGGCGCGAAGACGCCGCGGCAAGTCACCACCGACACCACCGACACCATTCGCCGCGTCCCGGAAACCCCCTCGAAGGTTCCCCGAACGATCATGGAAGTCAAACTCGACAAACGCTATCCGCTGGAGGTCGACGCCGAGCGCGCATGGACCCTGCTGTGCGACATCCGCGCGCTGGCCGGCTGCATGCCCGGCGCGCAGATTCTCGAACAGCTCTCGGACAACTCCTACAAGGGCGCGATGAAGGTCAAGGTCGGTCCGGCCCAGGCCCAGTTCGGCGGCACCGTGGACGTGCTCGAACTCGACCCCGCCGCGCGCCGCCTGGTGCTGCGCGGCAAGGGCGCCGACAAGGGCGGCTCGTCGGCATCGATGGAGCTGCACGCCGTCATCGAGCCGTCGGCCGACGCGCCCGGCCAGGCGGTGCTGCACGGCGACGCGCGAATCGAGGTCAACGGCAAGTTCGCGCAGTTCGGCGCCCGCATGATGGTGCAGGTCTCGGAACTGCTGCTGGGACAGTTCGTGCAGAACTTCCGCAATGCGGCGCAGCAACTCGCCGCACCTGCGCAGCAGCCCGCGGCGCATGGCAACGGGCAGGAGCCGCAGGCGGAGGCGGCGCCGCAGCCCGGCGCCGCCGCGCAGGCGCCGCGCCAGGCTGCCGGCGAGCTCAACGGGCTGGCCATCCTGTGGGCGCTGATCAAGCACTGGCTGGGCAGCCTGTTCCGCAAGGGATCCTGAAGCCTTCCGCGCCGCGTCGCCGGCCCCTCGTTTCGGGGGAGCCGGGAGCGTGGGCGCCGTGGCAGCGTTCGCCGAGGAGCAGTAAGCTCGCGGGCACACGGGAGTCGCGACCATGAACAGCATCGACATCGAGGTCATCCACACCGCGCTCGGCTGGCTCGCGCGCGGGCACCGCGTCGTGCTCGGCACGGTGGTGCGCACCTGGGGCTCGGCACCGCGCCCGCCGGGATCCATGATGGTCATCCGCGACGACGGCCAGG
>JAKCDM010000159.1 GCA_021841865.1 Pseudomonadota bacterium | reverse complement strand
TTCAGCCGCGCCTGATGTCCTGCTCACGCGGCGTCGCGCGCCTGCTCGACCCTGGCGGATTTCGCGACGGCTCCCTCTGCCGCCCAGGCTCCTACCCGCAACTGCCGATGTACCCGCAGTTGTCGCAGCGGTCGCAGCCGTCGACCCGGCGCAGGTAGGGGCCGCCGCACTCGGGGCAGGTGCGCGCGCCGGCCAGCAGCGGCGGCAGCGCGTCGGCCTTGTCGAGGTCGATGTGCAGCGCCTGCGGCTGCGGCTGGCGCTGCACCAGCGCCGCCAGCGGCTGTTCGCGCCCGTCGTCGCGAAGGAAGCCGCGGCGCTTGAGCATTTCCTGCAACGCGAAGGCGATCGCGGCGACCTCGGACTGGTGGAAACGTGGCGCGCGGCTTCCGTCGGACTTGATCAGCTCGCCGCAGCGCACCGGTCCCTTGTCCCACACCACTTCGCGCATGTTGAGCAGCGACTTGGCCACCGAGCCACCCGAGCGCGCGACCAGCGACAGCAGGCGCATGTTGGAGGCGATCCACTGCTGGCCTTCGTCGCGCTGGCCGGCGGGCATGAAGAACTCGATCGGACGCTCGATGCGCACGGGCCGGCCGTCGTGCAGGCCCTCGACCTCGGCGAAGGAGATGGAAAGGTATACGGTCTTGGCCCCTTCGGCGGTCATGTAGCTGACCTTGCTGGTCACCGCCTGCAGGTCGCCGCTGGGGCGGCCGTCGATGCGCCGGGTGAGCGGATCGACATCGACCGGCGCCGGGGCCGACTCCGGCGCGGCGGCCGGCGCCGCGGCCTGCAGCACCGCTCCCAGCACCGTGTTGGGGCGGTAGGTGGCCAGGCCCTTGAGGCCGGCCTGCCAGGCTTCCAGGTACAGGTCCTGGAACTCCTCGAAGGGATAGTCCTCGGCGACGTTGACGGTCTTGGAAATTCCGGTGTCGACGAAGGGCTGCACCGCGGCGAGCATCTGCATGTGCTCGCGCGCGGGCATTTCCAGCGCGGTGACGAAGCTCGACGGCAGGCGTTCGGTGTCGCCGCCGCGCTGGCGCCACAGGCGCCAGGCGTGGTCGGCCACCTCGTACTCGCGCATGGTGTCGTCGGGCATGCGCTTCCTGCGCGTGTAGGTCCACGAAAACGCCGGCTCGATGCCGTTGCTCGCGTTGTCGGCGAAGGCCAGGCTGATGGTGCCGGTGGGGGCCACCGCCAGCAGATGGGAGTTGCGCAGCCCGTGGCGCCGGATGCGCTCGCGCAGTTCCTGCGGAAGGCGGCTGGCGAAGCCGCCCGCGAGGTACTTGTCGGCGTCGAACAGCGGGAACGCGCCCCTTTCCCTGGCCAGCTCGACCGAGGCCTCGTACGCGGCGTCGCGCAGGTTGCGCGCCATCTCGGCGGCGAAGGCGCGGGCGGCGGGGCTGTCGTAGCGCAGCCCGAGCTCGATGCAGGCGTCGCCGAGGCCGAGAAAGCCCAGCCCGACACGGCGCTTGTCGCGCGCCTCGGACGCCTGCTGGGGCAGCGGCCAGTAGGTGATGTCGAGCACGTTGTCGAGCATGCGCACGGCCGTCTGCGCGGTCTCGCGCAGCGCGGCCATGTCGAAGCGGGCGCCCGGCTCGAAGGGGTCGACGACGAAGCGTGTCAGGTCCAGCGAGCCCAGGCAGCAGCAGCCGTAGTCGGGCAGGAACTCCTCGGCACAGGGGTTGGTGGCCTCGAACACCTCGCAATAGTGCAGGTTGTTGTCGCGGTTGGCTGCGTCGAGGAACAGGATCCCCGGCTCGGCGTGGTCGTAGGTGCAGTGCATGATCTGCTCCCACAGCGAACGCGCGCGCACCCGCCGGTACGCCCACAGCCCGTCGTCGCGCTGGCGCGCGCCCTGGGCGAGCTGCTCGTCGCCGGGGCGCGCCTTGTGCACGAGGTCGATCTCGGCATCGTCGCGCACGGCGTGCATGAAGGCGTCGCTGACTCCCACCGACAGATTGAAATTGCGGAATGCGCCGCCGTCCTTGGCGTGGATGAAGGCTTCGATGTCCGGGTGGTCGATTCGCAGCACGCCCATCTGGGCGCCGCGGCGCGAGCCGGCCGATTCCACCGTCTGGCACGATGCGTCGAACACGCGCATGAACGACAGCGGCCCGCTGGCACGGCTGCGCGTGGCCCCCACCAGCGCGCCCGACGGACGGATGCGGCTGAAGTCGTAGCCCACGCCCCCGCCCCGGCGCATGGTCTCGGCGGCCTCGGCAAGCGCGCGGTAGATGCCGGGCTTGGCGTCCTCATCCTCGGACACCGAGTCGCCCACCGGCTGCACGAAGCAGTTGATCAGGGTGGCCTGGATGCCGCTGCCGGCGGCCGACATGATGCGCCCGGCGGGAATGAAGCCGCGTTGCATGGCCTGCAGGAAGCGCGCCTGCGCGGCGGCGGCGTCGGGTTCCACCGCGGCAAGCGCACGCGCCACGCGCTGCTGGATGTCGTCGGCGTTGCGTTCACCGTTCTTGGCGTATTTTTCCGCCAGGACGTCCAGGCTGATGTCTTGCGCCTGCATGCGGGGCTCCTGTGTCGGGGGCGAGCGTGGAACGGGCAGGCACGCCCGTCACCCCCGGCGGTCGGCCGTCCCTGACTCCCTTTATAGCTCCGCCTCCTCGTCCCCGGGGTTGATCGGGGGCAAACCGAGCACGGAGCGGCTCTGTTCCACCGGCAGTTCCTCGACGGCCTTGAGCTGCCGGCCCATGACCCGCGTGCGGGTCTCCGCGGCGCCCAGCGTGCTGCCGGCCTCGTCGAGCTTCTTGCGCACCTTGGCCAGCACCTCGCCGAACTTGCCGAACTCCGTCTTCACCGCCCCCAGCACCTTCCACACCTCGGTCGAGCGCTGCTGCAGCGCCAGGGTGCGAAAGCCCATCTGCAGGCTGTTGAGCAAGGCCAGCAGCGTGGTGGGGCCGGCCAGCATCACGCGCTGCTCGCGCTGCAGCGCCTCCACCAGCCCCGGGCGGCGCAGCGCCTCGGCGTACAGCCCTTCGGTCGGCAGGAACAGGATGGCGAAATCCGTCGTGTGCGGCGCGGCGACGTACTTGGTGCGAATCGAGCGGGCCTCGTCGCGCAGGCGCTGCTCGAGCGCCTTGGCAGCAGCCTCGGCAGCGGCCTTGTCGGCGCTGTCCTGCGCCTCCAGCAGGCGCTCGTAGTCCTCGCGCGGGAACTTGGCGTCGATCGGCAGCCACAGCCCCGTGTCGCCGTCTCCCGGCAGGCGCACGGCGTATTCCACGCGGGCGCCGCTGCCGGGCACCGTCTCCACGTTCACGCCATACTGCTCGGGGGTGAACACCTGGTCGATCAGCGCGGCGAGCTGGATCTCGCCGAACAGTCCGCGCGACTTGACGTTGGAAAACACGCGCTTGAGGTCTCCGACGCCCTGCGCCAGGTTGCGCATCTCGCCCAGGCCGCTGTGCACCAGTTCCAGGCGCTCGGCGACCTGCCGGAAACTCTCCCCCAGGCGCTGTTCCAGCGTGGCATGCAGCTTCTCGTCGACCGTCACGCGCATCTGCTCGAGCTTTTTCTCGTTGTCGCTCTGCAACTCGCGCAGGCGCTGCTCGACCGTGGCACGCATCTCGGCATGGCGCTGGTCGGTGCTGGCGCGCAAGGCCTCGAAGCGCTCGCCCAGTTGCAGCTGCAGCGCCTGCAGAGCCTGCGTGGTGCTCTGGTTCAGCGCGGCGACCTGCTGCACCAGGGTGTCGGCCACCGACTTCTGCAGGTTCTGCAACTGCTGCGCGACGGTGTCGAGCTGGCCGTTGCTGGTGCGCGCGGCCTCGGCCTGCTGGTTCAGCAGCATCTGCTGGAACTGCGCCAGCTGCGCCGCCTGCTCGGTGCGCAGCGCCTGGCCGCTGGCCTGCACGGCGCCGCGCAACTCGCGCTCCAGCCGCTCGAGCGCCGGGCTCAGCAGGTCGGCCTGCCCGCGCTGCTGCTCGCCGAGCGCGCGCAGGCGTGCCAGCAACCCGGCGCCGACCAGCGCCGCCAGCCCCAGCAGGACCACGACACACAACACCAGCAAGGTATCCAGGTTCATGGCTGCGCTGTCTCAGCGCACGGCGCGCGGCGCGCCGGGCACGGGATTCAAGGCCTCGCCGCCGCGCAGCACCGCCAGCAGGTTGTCCATCGCCACGCGCACCATGTCGCGGCGCGTCGGCAGCGACGCACTGGCGATGTGCGGCGTGATCAGCAGGCGCGGGGCGTCGAGCAGCACCGGGTTGGGTACCGGCTCGCCCTCGAACACATCGAGTCCGGCGGCACCCAGGTGCCCGGAATGCAGCGCTGCGGCCAGCGCGGGCTCGTCGACCAGGCCGCCGCGCCCGATGTTGACCAGCGTGGCGCCGCGGCGCATGCGCGCGAGCTGTCCGGCACCGATCAGATGCCGCGCGGATTCGCTGTACGGCAGCGCGAGCATGACGTGGTCGCTCTGCTCGAGCAGCTCGTCGAGGCTGCGCCAGGACGCCGAGCTCTCGCGCTCCTGCGCCGGCTCCAGCGGCTTGCGGTTGTGGTAGAGCACGCGCATGCCGAAGCCCAGCGCCGCCCGGCGCGCGATGGCGCGGCCGATGCGCCCCATGCCGACGATGCCCAGCGTGGTGCCGTGCACGTCGCTGCCGGCGAACAGGTCGGCACTCCAGCTCTTCCACCTGCCCGCGCGCAGGTAGCGCTCGGATTCGCCCAGCTGGCGTGCCGCGCCCAGCAGCAGGGCCATGCCGAAATCGGCCGTGGTCTCGGTCAGCACGTCGGGCGCGTGGGTGACCACCACGCCGCGCGCGGCGCAGGCGGCGACATCGATGTGGTCGAAGCCGACGGTCATGGTGGCCACCGCGCGCAGGCGCGGGCAGGCCTCGAGCAGCGCGGCGTCGATGCGCTCGCTGGCGGTGATCAGCACGCCGTCCTTGTCGGCCAGCTGCGTACGCAGCTCGGCCGCGGACGCGATGTCGTCGCGCGGATTGAACTGCACGTCGAAGGCCTGGCGCAGCGGCTCGAGCACGTCGTCGAACAATCTGCGGGCCACCAGCACACGGGGTCGTTGCACGGGATCTGGGCTCATGGGCGGGAAACGGGAAAGGAGGCGGGCGCGCCGCCGGTCTCGAGCGGCGGCGCGGGAATCTGGAACACCTCGCGCAGATACGCCAGGTAGGCGGGGTCGTCGCACATGTTCTTGCCGGGCTCGTCGGTGACCTTGGCCACCGGCTGGCCGTTGCAGCGCACCATCTTGATCACCATCTGCGGCGCGTCGTGCCCGAGATCGTGCATCAGGTTGGTGCCGATTCCGAACGCCAGCCCGACGCGGCCATGGAACCGACGGTACAGCGCGACGACCTTGTCGACGGTCAGCGCATCGCTGAACACCAGGGTCTTGCCGCGCGGGTCGACCCGGTGGCGAGCGTAGTGGGCGATCATCTGCTCGCCCCACGCGAAGGGATCTCCGGAGTCGTGCCTCGCGCCGTCGAACAGCTTGCAGAAATAGAGGTCGAAATCCCGCAGGAAGGCCTGCAGGCCGTAGACGTCGGCCAGCGCGATCCCGAGGTCCCCGCGGTACTCGCGCGCCCAGGTCTCGAAGCCGAACACCTGCGTGTCGCGCAGGCGCGGGCCCAGCGACTGGCAGGCCTGCAGGTATTCGTGCGCCATCGTGCCCAGGGGCACCAGGCCCATTTCGCGGGCCAGCGCGACGTTGCTGGTGCCGGCGAGCTGCTCGCCGAGCCCGGCTCGCAGTCGCTCGAGCACGCGGCGCTGCCAGTCCCTGGAATAGCGCCGGCGCGTGCCGTAGTCGGCGATGCGGCAGTCCTGCAGGCCCGGCTGGCGCAGTTGCGCGATCTTGGCATCCAGGCGTGCCATCGCCGCGTGCTGATCGGCGTCGGCATGCGC
>JAKCDM010000158.1 GCA_021841865.1 Pseudomonadota bacterium | reverse complement strand
GCTCGCCGAGCAGCAGGTGGAAATAGCGCGTGAACATCGCGTCCAGCGAACACGCGCCGCCGAAACCCACGCCGACGTACACCCCCACGCGATGCGCGTCGGCGGGATGGGGCTGCATGCCGGCCTCGGCCAGCGCCTGGCCGGCGGCCACCAGCGCGAATTGCGTGGCACGATCCAGGCCGGCGTCGGCGTCATCGAGCAGGGGCGCGGGCTCGACCGCGGCGGCGGCCACCAACATGCCGGGCAGGCCGGCGGCTACAGGCTCCGGCACCGGGCGCACCGCGCTGCGCGCGGCGAGCGCCGCGGCGAAGCTGCGCCGCACGTCCTCGCCGAGCGGCGACAGCATGCCCATGCCGGTCACCACCACGCGCGGCGGCCGGGCCGGGTCGGGGGCGGGCGCGGCACTCAGCTCGTCGCCCCTGGTTCAGGGTTGCGCAGACATGTCCAGCGCGCCGGGCTGGGGCAGTTCACCGCCGTGGTGGGCACGCAGCTCGGCCTCGATGGCCGCGACCATGTCGCGAAAGCGCATGTCCTGGAATTTCATCGGATCCGACAGGCGCATGCCGAAACGCTCCTCGACCTCGAACAGCATTTCCACCAGCCCGAGCGAGTCGAGCCCGAGGTCGGCGACCCGCAGCTGGGGATCGTCGAAACGCTCCGGGTCGACCTTGATGCGGCGAATGAGATAGTTCTGGATCACGGACTGCAGCATGCGCGTGCCCTGCTTCAAACGTGGTTGCCGGCGCATGCGCACCCGGTCGGGCGCGCATGCCTGGCGCGCCGGCGCGTCCCGGAATGCCGCGGCGCCCTGGCGAACATGCTAGCAGTTGCACTGGCTGCGCCTACGGGCTCGTCCCCCTTCCTCGGCTTGTCAGACGCGGCCGAGTTCATGCACCGTCGCGCGCAGCCCCTGGGTCGTGGCCTGGCTCGCCGCGACCGGGGGGCCGATGCGCAGGCACACCCGGTTGAACAACCCCCTGCGCAACGGCCGCACCATCGCCGCCGGGCGCCCGCCGCGGCGCTCGATTCGGCTGAAGAACGATCCCCACAGTCCTGTCAGGGCCATCGGAACGATCGGCACGTCGAGCCCCTCGGCACGGGCGCGCTCGACGATGCGCAGCACGCCGGGACGGAATTCCTGCAGCTGGCCGTCGCCGGTGATCGCACCCTCGGGAAATATGCCCAGCAAGTCGCCTTCGTGCAAGGTGCGCAGGGCCTGGTCGAGCGCGGCCTGGTACAGCGCGGGGTTCTCGGCGCGCGGCGCGATGGGGATCGCGCGCACCAGCCGGAACAGCCAGCCGAGCAGCGGAGCGCGGAACATGCGGTGGTCCATCACGAAGCGCACCGGTCTCGGGCTGGCCCCCATGAGCAGCACGGCGTCGACGAAACTGACGTGGTTGCACACCAGCACCGCCGGCCCCTGCCGCGGCAGCGCCGCCTCTCCCTGGACCTCGAAGCGATACACCAGATGGGTCAGCCACCACGCGACGAAGCGCAGCAGGTACTCGGGCACCAGCAGGAAGATGTAGCCGGCGACCACGGCGTTGGCCAGGCCGGCGATCAGGAACAGCCGCGGCACCGAACAGCCGGCGCGCAGCAGCAGCACGGCAGCCACCGCGCTGGCCACCATCAGCAACGCATTCAGGATGTTGTTGGCCGCGGCGATTCGCGCTCGATGCGTGGGCTCGGCACGAAGCTGGATCAGCGCGTACATCGGCACGCTGTACAGCCCCGCCGACAGGCTCAACCCGAACAGCGCGAACAGCACGTGCCAGTGCGCCTGCACGCCGAGAAATTCCCGCACGCCGAATCGCGGCGCCAGCGGCAGCCCGCGCGCGGCCAGGTACAGGTCGACGGCGAACACGCTCATGCCGATCGCACCCAGCGGCACCAGGCCGATCTCCACATGCCCGCGGCCCAGGCGTTCGCACAGCAGCGAGCCCGTGGCGATGCCCAGCGAGAACACCACCAGCAGCAGCGACGCGACCTGCTCGTCGCCGTGCAGCACGTCGCGTGCCAGGCTTGGGAACTGGCTCAGGAACACGGCGCCGAAGAACCACATCCAGCTGATGCCGAGCAGAGAGCGGAACAGCACCGGCTGGACATGGGCCTGCCGAAGGTTGCGCCAGGTCTCCGAAAAGGGGTTGCGGTTCAGTCGAAGCCCGGGGTCGCTGGCCGGCGTCGACGGGATGGCCAGCGCCACGACGCGGCCGATCGCGGCCAGCACCACGCAGGCGCCGGCCGCCTGGCGGGCGCCGCCGCCGGGCAGGCCGACCAGCAACGCGCCGGCCAGGTTGCCCAGCAGGATGGCGACGAAGGTTCCCATTTCCACCATGCCGTTGCCTCCGGTGAGCTCGCGTTCGCCGAGCTGGCACGGCAGGTAGGCGTACTTGACCGGACCGAACAGCGTCGAGTGCAGGCCCATGAGGAACACGCAGCCGAGCAGCACGCCGACGCGGTCGTGCATGAAGCCCCATGCTGCCAGCAGCATGATGCCAAGCTCCAGTGATTTGATGCCGCCGATCAGTCGCCTCTTGTCGAACTTGTCGGCAAGTTGCCCGCTGCTGGCCGAGAACAGCACGAAGGGCAGGATGAACACGCCGCCGATCACCGGCCCGGCCAGCGACGGCGGCAGCCAGCTCACGCGCAACTGGTAGGTCACGAGCAGCGTGAAGGCGAACTTGAACAGGTTGTCGTTCGCCGCGCCGAGGAACTGGACCGCGAAGAACGGAGCGAACCGGCGCTGGCACAACAGTCGGAACTGGCTCGGCGCCGGCTCTGCGGAGGTGGGTGGCATCGCTTTGCGTGCGGGAGGAACGCTGCGCCCAATGTAGCCCGCGACGCTGCACCCGGCAGCGCGGGGGCGCTGATCTCCGTGAACCGCAACGGGTATCGCGGCTATTCGGGAAATCGCGCGATCACGCTTGCAGGCTCAGTCCCGCCCCGGCCGCTCGCGGACCGCCCGCCGGGCCCTGCAGCGGACCCATCGCCTGCACGCTCGCATAGGCGGCCAGCGCGAGCGCGACGATCACGGCGCCCATCGCGCCGGCGTGATGATGCCGGTGGGGGCCCGCCAGCAACGCCAGGATCGCCAGCGCTTCGAGCTGGCCCAGCCCCTGGGAAGGCGAGCCCTGCGAAACCAGCAGGGAGTCGAAACCCGAAGCGCCGCTCGTCGAGGCGCTCGGGAATCGCCCCGCCGCGGCAGCGCCCGAGCCATCGGTCGATGAACCGCTCGCGGCGGCAACGGCGCCGACCATCGGCGCGGCCGACGCGAACCCACCGACGGCAGCGATGGCGGACATGGCGAACCCCTTGGTTTGCAGTCGATGCCCGGGAAGATCCGGGCCCGGGAAAATATTAA
This sequence comes from Pseudomonadota bacterium, assembly GCA_021841865.1. Taxonomy (GTDB): domain Bacteria; phylum Pseudomonadota; class Gammaproteobacteria; order Burkholderiales; family Burkholderiaceae_C; genus Thiomonas_A. The sequence goes on along the minus strand of JAKCDM010000158.1, from coordinate 2,560 downwards.
GAGGGGTTTTTGCACAGAAGCCAGTGGTTATTCATCGATTAATGCCTGGAAAACCATTTATCCATTTTGGTTTCCGGATATTCAGGCCTTGTCCGGGATTTTGCGGAAACCCGCGCGTCGGCCGCCGCGGTGGCGCGTGCGTGCGTTGCCCCCACGCGGAGACTGCGCAAACGCAAAAAAGCAGGTAAATTTCGCCCGCTTCCGTAGTTGGTGCTGCGCATTGCGTTGATCTTGATCAATGCGCATTACTTACGGCGTGCTTACGAAATCAACGACAACAAGCTAGGAGTGATGCATGAGCGTGAAGTTCCAGGTCAACGGCAAACCGGTGGTTGCCGACGCCGACCTCGACACCCCGCTGCTGTGGGTGCTGCGTGACGAACTCGACATGAAGGGAACCAAGTTCGGCTGCGGCGCCGGTCTGTGCGGTGCCTGCACCGTGCACCTGGATGGCGAGGTCGTGCGCGCCTGCCAGACCCCGCTGAGCGTGGTCGCCGGCAAGAAGGTCTCGACCATCGAGGGCCTGTCCCCCGACAACACCCACGCCCTGCAGCGCGCCTGGATCAAGCACGAGGTCCCGCAATGCGGCTATTGCCAGTCCGGCCAGCTGATGAGCGCAGCGGCCCTGCTGCACAAGAACCCCGACCCGAGCGATGCGGACATCGACATGGCGATGAGCGGCAACCTGTGCCGCTGCGGCACCTACGCGCGCATGCGCGCGGCGATCAAGGACGCCGCCGCCGAACTGCGCAACGCCTGAACCGGAGACCACGCATGATCGACACGCAATTCGACACCGCCGCACAGGCGCGCGTTTCGCGCCGCGGCTTTCTCAAGGCCGGCGCCGCGCTCGGCGGCGGCTTGATGCTGGCCGTCTGCCTGCCCGGCACGCGCGGCGAGGCTCTCGCCGCCGCAGCGCCCGCCACGAACCCCAACGCCTGGGTGCACATCGGCGAGGACAACACCATCACCGTGCTGTCGGCGCGCTCGGAGATGGGCCAGGGCGTCTACACCGCGATGCCCATGCTGATCGCCGAGGAACTCGGCGTCGACATGGACCAGATCCACGTCGAGGCGGCCCCGGTGGGCGCCGTCTACACCAACGCGCTGCTGGGCGCGCAGATCACGGGCGGCTCGACCTCCGTGCGCGACGGCTGGCTCAAGCTTCGCGTGGCCGGCGCCCAGATGCGTGAAATGCTCGTGGCCGCGGCCGCGAAGAGCTGGGGCGTGCCGGCGTCGAGCGTGCGCGCCGAGCGCGCGATGCTGATCGGCCCGAACGGGCACAAGGCCACCTTCGGTTCCATGGCGGCCGCCGCCGCCACGATGCCGGTGCCGCCGCAGCCGCGACTGAAGGATCCGAAGGACTTTCGAATCGTCGGCACGCGCGTGCCGCGGGTCGACACGCCGAGCAAGGTCAACGGCAGCGCGGTCTACGGCATCGACGTGACCCTGCCGGGCATGGTCTATGCCACGCTGCGCCAGTGCCCGGTGATCGGCGGCACCCTCAAGCACGCCGATGTGACCCAGGCGCGCGGCATGCCCGGGGTGATCGACGTGGTGCAGCTTCCCGACGCGGTCGCGGTGGTCGCCGACAGCTGGTGGCGCGCCAAGAAGGCGCTGGAGACGGTGAAGGCCGAGTGGAACGAGGGCCCGGTGGCCAGGCTCAGCGACGTGTCGCTGGTCGAGACCACGCGCAAGGCGGCGTCCACCGACCCGGTGCTCGACATCGTCGCGCCGCGCGGCGACCTCGCTGGCGCGCTGAAGGGCTCGGCCCGCGTGGTCGAAGCCGAATACGTCACGCCGCTGCAGTCGCACTCCCCGATCGAGCCGATGAACTTCACGGCCCACGTGCAGGGCGACAAGGCGCTGGTCATCGGCTCGACCCAGTTCCAGCAGGGCGCCGCCGGCGCCGTGGCCAAGGCACTGGGCATCAAGCCCGAGGACGTCGAGGTTCGCACAACCTACCTCGGCGGCGGCTTCGGACGGCGCCTGGAGCTGGACTTCATCGCCCAGGCGGCGCTGGTGTCGCGCGCGGTGGGCAAGCCGGTCAAGCTGCTGTGGACCCGCGAGGAGGACATGACCCATGACTTCTACCGCCCCGTAGGAGTCAACCAGCTCAAGGCCGGGCTCGATGCCCACGGCAAGCCGCAGGCACTGCATTTCAAGGTCTGCTCGCAGTCGATCACGCAACGCGCCTTCGGGCTGCCCCCGGGCAAGATCGACCCGTTCATGATCGAGGCCGCGGTGCCGGCCTACGCGATCCCGAACGCGCGCTTCGACCTCGTCATCCACGACACCGGCTTTCGCGTGGGCTACTGGCGCTCGGTCAGCCACAACATGAACGCCTTCGCCCATGAGAGCTTCATCGACGAGCTCGCGCATGCCGCCGGCGTCGACCCGGTGGCCTACCGCATGTCCCTGCTCGAGCACGCGCCGCGCCACGCCGCGGTGCTCAAGCTCGCCGCCGAGAAGGCCGGCTGGGGCAGCGCGCTGCCCGCCGGGCACGCGCGCGGCGTCGCGCTGATGCAGGGCTACGACACGCGCATGGCGCAGGTCGCCG
>JAKCDM010000040.1 GCA_021841865.1 Pseudomonadota bacterium | reverse complement strand
TGTCCTGCGCCAGCTGATGGTTCTCCGGCGCGTCGGTGCTGTGCCAGTTGTCGAAGCGGATCAGGAATCCGTCGAGGTAGGCAGCGCGCCCGGCCGCGATGTCGGCGACGAACTGCTGCGGGGTCTTTCCGGCCTTCTCGGCGGCGATCATGATGGGCGCGCCATGCGCGTCGTCGGCACACACGAAATGCACCTCGTGACCGAGCATGCGTTGCAGACGCACCCAGATGTCGGCCTGGATGTACTCCATCATGTGGCCGATGTGGAACGCCCCGTTGGCGTACGGCAGGGCGGTGGTGACGAAAAGACGGCGCTTGGGCGTCACGGAACTGCTGGGGGAGGGGGGCGTCGGCGAGGTCATGCGCGTTCGGGTGCGTGCCGCTTCCGGACGGGCCGGAGGCTGCGTGAAGGCCAAGGGACCATTGTAGGCAGGCAGGTCGGGCACGCGCCGGCAGGCCGCGGACGGGCGCACTAGACTTGCGGTCCTTGGGAGGCCGCCGGCAGGCGGCTGCTCCGCAAAACCCTTTCGACGTCTCGCACCATGTCCTCGATGCCCACCCAGGAACAGATCGAACAAGCCCTCGACACCGTGACCGATCCGGGCAGCGGCCAGGGGCTGCACGCCGCGCGCGTGCTGCGCAAGGTCGAATTCGGGGACGGCGGCAAGGTCACGCTGCGCCTGGTGCTGGGCTACCCGGCGCGCAGCCTGCACGATTCGTTGCGCGAAGCGGCACGCGCGGCGGTGGCGGCGCTGCCGGGGGTGAGCGAAGTGATCGTGGACCTGAGCTCGCGCGTCGACGCCCATGCCGTGCAGCGCGGGGTTCGCACGCTGGAAGGCGTTCGCAATGTCATCGCGGTGGCCTCGGGCAAGGGCGGCGTCGGCAAGAGCACCACCGCGGCCAACCTGGCGCTGGCGCTGGCTGCCGAGGGTGCCAGCGTGGGGCTGCTGGACGCCGACATCTACGGTCCGTCGCAGCAGATGATGCTGGGCCTGCAGGGGCGCCCGCAGAGCAGCGACGGCAAGACCATGGAGCCGATGCGCAGCCACGGGCTGCAGGTCATGTCCATCGGCGTGCTGATGGATGCCGACACTCCGATGATCTGGCGCGGCCCGATGGCCACGCAGGCGCTCGAGCAACTGTTGCACCAGACCCGCTGGCAGGATCTCGACTACCTGATCGTCGACATGCCCCCGGGTACCGGCGACATCCAGCTCACGCTCAGCCAGCGCGTGCCGCTGACGGGCGCGGTGATCGTCACCACGCCGCAGGACATCGCGCTGCTCGACGCTCGCAAGGGCTTGAAGATGTTCGAGAAAGTCCAGGTTCCCGTGCTGGGGATCGTGGAGAACATGGCCATGCATGTGTGTTCCAACTGCGGCCATGCGGAACCCATCTTCGGCACCGGCGGCGGCGAGCGCATGGCGCGCGACTACGACGTCGAACTGCTCGGCTCGCTGCCGCTGGACCTGCGCATCCGCGAGCAGGCCGACAGCGGCACCCCGAGCGTGGCGGCCGAGCCGCAGGGTGCGGCCGCGCGCGAGTACCTGGCGATCGCGCGCAAGCTCGGCGCGCGGGTGGCGCAGCGCGCTCGCGACTACTCGTCGCGCTTCCCGAGCATCAAGATCGCCGAGACCTGAACGCGGCGCGCCGCGGCTCGGGATTTGCCCTCGCTGGCGGCCTGCCATCTGGGCAAAGTCGCCGCGACGGGTTATCCTTGACGGATCTAGCGAACGATCGTTCGTTTTTTTCCGGCCCTCTCCCCTCTCCGCAGGGGCCGGATCCGTGAGGAGCACCCGATGGACCGTCCCTGGCTCGCGCACTACCCCGAAGGCGTGCCCGCCGAGATCGACCCCGGCGCCTATGGCTCGCTGCCGGAGTTGCTGCAACGCAGTTTCGACACCCATGCCGAGCGCGATGCGTTCAGCTTCATGGGCCGGCGCACCACCTACGCGCAGTGGGATCGCGATGCCGCGGCGCTGGCTGCGTGGCTGCAGCGGCAGGGCCTGCAGCCCGGCGAGCGCATCGCGCTGATGATGCCCAACGTGCCGCAGTACCCGATCGCGGTGGCCGCGGCGCTGCGCTGCGGGCTGGTCGTGGTCAACGTCAACCCGCTGTACACGGCGCGCGAACTCGAGCACCAGTTGCGCGACAGCGGGGCCAGCGCGATCATCATCCTGGAGAATTTCGCCCATACGCTGCAGCAGGTCGGCGACCGCTCGGGTCTGCGCGTGGTGGTGGTGGCCGGCATGGGCGACATGCTGGGGGCCCTGAAGGGTTCGCTGGTGCATTTCGTCGTGCGCCACGTCAAGCACCTGGTGCCGCGCTTCGAGCTGCCCGGGCACCGCCGTTTCACCGACGCGCTGGCGCAGGGGCGTTCGCTGCCGTTCACCGCGGTGCGCACCGCGCCGGACGACGTCGCGGTGCTGCAGTACACCGGAGGAACCACCGGGGTGTCCAAGGGCGCGGCGCTGACGCATCGCAACCTGATCGCCAACGTGCTGCAGAGCATGGCCTGGAACCAGCCGGCGCTGCGCAGGCACCCTGAGCTGGCGCAGGTCAACACGGTGTGCGCGCTGCCGCTCTATCACATCTTCGCGTTCACGGTGGTCATGCTGCTGTCGGCGCACCAGGGCGGCATGATGGTGCTGATCCCCAACCCGCGCGACCTGAAGGCCACGATCGCCGAACTGTCGCGCTACGAGATCCACTCCTTCCCGGCCGTCAACACGCTGTTCAACGCCTTGCTGCACCACCCCGATTTCGCCCGGCTCAACACGTCGAAGCTGATGCTGTCGCTGGGCGGCGGCATGGCCGTGCAGGAAGCCGTGGCGCGGCAATGGCTGGAACGCACCGGCTGCCCGATCTGCGAGGGCTACGGGCTGTCCGAGACCTCGCCGTCGGTGTGCTGCAATCCCACCGACACCGACCATTTCTCCGGCACCATCGGCATGCCCATTCCTTCCACCGAGATGGTCGTGCTCGACGATGCCGGGCAGGTGCTGCCGCCGGGCCAGCCGGGCGAGGTGGCGGTGCGCGGCCCGCAGGTCATGCGCGGGTACTGGCAGCGTGCCGAGGAAACGACGCGCGTGTTCACCCCGGACGGCTTCTTCAAGACCGGCGACATCGGCGTGATCGACGCCCAGGGCTACGTGCGGATCGTCGATCGCAAGAAGGACATGATCCTGGTGTCGGGCTTCAACGTCTATCCGAACGAGATCGAGGACGTCGCGGTCTCCCACCCCGGAGTGCTCGAGGCCGCGGCGGTCGGCGTGCCCGACCCCGACTCGGGCGAATCGGTGCTGCTGTTCGTGGTGCGCTCCGATCCCGGGCTCGACGAGGGCGCGCTGCGCGCGTTCCTGGCCGAGCGCCTGACCGGGTACAAGCGCCCGCGGCGCATCGAGTTCCGCGACGAGCTGCCCAAGACCTCGGTGGGCAAGATCCTGCGGCGCTCGCTGCGCGAGCAGGTCATGCAGCGCGGCGCATCGTGACCGCGCCACCCGAGGCCGGCGCGGCGCCGGTGGCTCCGGGCAGGGTCTACGTGGTGGGCGGCGCGGTGCGCGATGCGCTGCTCGGCCGCGAGGTGCATGACCGTGACTGGGTCGTGGTGGGCGCCACCGGGCAGCAGATGCTCGACGCCGGGTTCCGCCCGGTGGGACGGGATTTTCCGGTGTTCCTGCACCCGCGAACCGGCGAGGAATACGCGTTGGCGCGTACCGAGCGCAAGACGGCGGCCGGCTACCGCGGCTTCGAGGTCCGCGCCGACCCTTCGGTGAGCCTGGAGCAGGACCTGCAACGCCGCGACCTCAGCATCAACGCGATGGCGCGCGACGGGCAGGGGCGCATCATCGACCCCTGGGGCGGGCAGCGCGACCTGCGCGAACGCGTGCTGCGCCATGTCGGCCCGGCCTTTGTCGAGGACCCCGTGCGCATCCTGCGGGTGGCGCGCTTCGCCGCCCGCCTCGCGGAGTTCCGCGTGCACCCCGAGACCCGGCGCCTGATGCGCGACATGGTCGATGCCGGCGAGGTCGATGCGCTGGTTCCCGAGCGGGTCTGGCAGGAGCTGGCGCGGGGGCTGATGGAGCCTGCGCCGCGGCGCATGTTCGAGGTGCTTCGCGACTGTGGCGCGCTGGCGCGGGTGCTGCCCGAGGTCGATGCGCTGTGGGGCGTTCCCCAGCGTGCCGACGCGCACCCGGAAATCGACTGTGGCGAACACCTGATGCTGGTGCTGCAGGCAGCGGCCGCGATGCACGCGCCGCTGTCCGTGCGCTGGGCCTGCCTGATGCATGACCTGGGCAAGGCGACGACGCCGCCCGACATGCTGCCGCGGCACATCGGCCACGAGGCGCGCAGCGTGCGCCTGGCCGCCGGCGTGGCCGCGCGCTTGCGCGTGCCCGCGGATTGCGCGGAACTGGCGGCGGTGGTCGGCGCCGAGCACGGCCATGTGCACCGCAGCGGCGAATTCGGCGCTGCCGCCGTGCTGCGCCTGTTGCAGCGCTGCGACGCGTTGCGCAGGCCGCAGCGCTTCGAGCTCGTGCTGCAGGCCTGTCTGGCCGATCACCTCGGGCGTGGCGGCGACTGGCCGCGGCAGCCCTACGCGCCGCGGCCGCGCCTGCTGGCCGCGTTGCGCGCGGCGCAGGCGGTGGACGCCGGGGCGCTGGCGCGCGAGGTCACCGCGGCGGGTGGCGCGGCGCAGCAGATCGCGCGCGCGGTGGCCGATGCGCGCGAGCAGGCGGTGCAGCAGGCGCTGGCGCAGCAGAGCTGTCGTTGACGGTCGTTCACGGCGCGGGAGGCGGCGCGCCCAGCGCCACGCCGAGGAAGTTGCGCAGCACCGGAGAGTCGTCGCCGCGACGCCAGGCCAGCACGATGTCGCTGGTGGCGCCGGCATCCGACAGCGCGACGTAGCGCACATGCGGCACCGAAGCCCGCTGCATGGAAGCGGTGACCAGGCCGACGCCGATGCCGGCCGAAACCAGGCTGATCAGCGTGGGCATTTCGTGCACGTCCTGCACCACCTTCGGCGTGAAGCCGGCGCGCAGGCACATGGCCAGGATCTGCTCGCGCAGCCCCGAGCCGAACTGGCTGCTGTAGAGAATGAAGGGCTGGTCGCGAAGGCTGCGCAGCGCCAAGCCCGGCAGCGCGGCCAGCGAATGCTCGCTGTGCAGCGCGACGAACAGGGGCTCGCGCTGCAGCACGCGTGTGTGCAGCGCCTGCTCGGCGTCGTGGCGCGTCGGGCGCAGGAAGCCGATGTCGAGACCGTGCTCGAGCAACTGGCGCACCTGTTCGCTGGACGACTGTTCGCGCAACTGCAGGCCGACGTCGGGCCAGGCCTGGCGAAAGTCGCGCAGCAGCCTTGGCAGCAATTCGGAGAACGGCATCGAGCCGGCGAAGCCGATGGACAACTGGCCGCTGTCCCCGCGCCCGGCGCGGCGCGCCAGCTCCTCGGCGCGTGCCAGCTGTTCCAGCACGGCATGCGCCTGCGGCAGCAGTGCCTGGCCGGCGGCGGTCAGCCAAACGCCGCCGCGCCCGCGGCGAAACAGCGGCACCCCGAGCTTGCGTTCGAGCCCGGCGATGCGCTGCGACAGGGGCGGCTGCGAAATGTGCAGGCGCTCGGCGGCACGCGAGAAGTGACGCTCCTCGGCGACCGCGACAAAGGCCCTGAGGTCGGCGATGTCCATATGCGAATCATATCGAAACAGATGAAAAATCGATTTCTCATATGAAAAGCCAGCGACTAAGCTTTCGGCTTCGGGCGCCTGGCGCCCTCTTGCGACCTTCACGCGCGCGGCACTGACGCGCCCCGAGCCTTCCCATGTCCTCCCCCCAGACCTCGCTGCCGTCGGCTGGCGCGCCGCAGGCGTCGCCCACGTGGCGTGCGCGCGTGGCCGTCGTCGCCGCCGGCATGAGCGCGTTCTTCACCATGTACGTCACGCAGGGACTGCTGCCGTCGCTGCGCAGCGTGTTCCACGCGGGGGTGGCCGAGCTCAGCCTGACCATCACCTTCACCACGCTGGCGGTGGCCGTGGCGGCGCCGTTCTCGGGCAGCGTGTCCGACCGCTTCGGACGCAAGACGGTGCTGGTGGTGTCGATCGCCGCGCTGGCGGCGACCACGCTGCTGGCCGCCACCGCCCACTCGCTGCACGGCCTGCTCGTGTGGCGTCTGCTGCAGGGCCTGTGCATTCCCGGCATCTTCACCGCGACCGTGGCCTACATCGGCGAGGAATGGCCCGTCGGCCAGGTCCCGGCGGTGACCGCGCTGTACATCTCCGGCTCGGTGGCCGGCGGCTTCCTGGGGCGCTTCATCGCCGGGCTGGCCACCGCTCGCTGGGATTGGCAGGCGGCCTTCGTGCTGCTGGGCCTGATCAACGCCGCCTTCGTGCCGCTGGTGGCCGGCGGCCTGCCGAGCTCGTCGCGCTTCCGTCCGAGTGCCAGCCTGCTCGACTCGCTGGCCGGGTTGCCGCGCCATTTGCGCAATCCGCAGTTGCTGGGCAGCTACGCGATCGGCTTCGGCATCCTGTTCTCCCAGGTCTGCACCTTCACCTACGTCAGCTTTCACCTGGCCGAGGCTCCGTACGACCTCGACCTGCGCCAGCTCAGCATGCTGTTCACCGTGTACCTGGTGGGCATGCTGGTCACACCGGTGGCCGGGCGCCTGGCCTGGCGCTTCGGGCAGAGGCGGGTGTTCCTGTGCGCGGTGGCCTGCTCGGCGCTGGGCATGGCGCTGACCCTGGCCCCCGGCGTGCCGCTGATCGTCGCCGGCCTGACGCTGAGCTCGGCCGGAGTGTTCATCGCGCAGAGCATGGCCACGTCGCAGGTCCCGGGCTTCGCGCGCGAGTCGCGCTCCAGCGCGGTGGGCCTGTACGTGATGTGCTACTACATCGGCGGCAGCGTCGGGGCCTTCGCGCCCAGCGTCGTGTGGCTGCGTGCCGGGTGGCCCGGCTGCGTGGCGCTGGTCATGCTGGTGCAGCTGTTCATCGGCATCGCCGCGCTGCGCATCTGGCCGGCGCGCGCGTCAGCGCAGCAGCCGGTCCATCAGCCAAAGTCCCAGCCACAGCAGGCCTAGCGAGCCCAGCGGAAGCAGCCAGACCTTGCCGAACATGCGCCAGCGAAGGTCTCCGGGCATGCGGCCGAAGCCGAACTTGCTCAGCCAGGGCAGCAGCAGCGTGAGCACCGCGCTGCCGATCAGGAATCCCAGCAGGTTCACGGTGTCTACACCCTGTCAGTCCAGCGCCGCGCTGCGGTCGCCCTCGCTCAGTACCGGCCATGGCACGGGCATGCCGCGCCCGACCGCCAGCACCTTGAACAATTCGCCCATCTCGTGCTCGCCGAGCAGCTTCTGTGCCCCCGCGGCCAGGCGCAGCGCCGCGGCGTCGCCGGCCTGCATGCGCTCGGCCAGCACGTCGAGCACGCCGGCGTTGAGCAGGAAGCGCGCCTGGCTGGTGTAGCCCAGCAGGTCGAGCCCGCCGGCGCGCGCCGCGCGCGCCATGGCGCTGAAGTCCACGTGGGACGTGATGTCCGACAGCCCCGGCTGCCACAGCGGGTCGTCGTGCGCGCGGTGCGCGCGGTGACAGCGCAAGGTGCCTGCGGCGCGCTGCGGGTGGTCGTATTCGCGCGCCGGGAAGCCGTAGTCGAACAGCAGCGCGGCGCCGCGCCCGAGGTGGGCCGCCAGCGTGCGCATGAAGCCCTCGGCGGCTTCGTGCCATTCGGTGACGCTGCCCACCGGCAGCTGCTCCAGCGTGGGGCGTAGCGCGCAGGCTTGCGGCAGCGCGCGGTCCTGCCATTGCAGCGTGCCGTCGGCGGCGGCGCCCACGCCGCGTTCGACCCAGGCGTCGGGCAGGCGGTGCAGCAGGCGAACCGGCATCGCGTCGAGCACTTCGTTGCCCAGCACCAGCGCGTCGAAACGCTCGGGCAGGCGATCCCACCATTGCACGCGCGTTGCCAGCTCGGGCGGCAGCGCCGCCACGGCGTCGCGCTGGCGCTGCTGCATGGCCGCCGAAACCTCGACGATCACATAGTGCCGCGGCAGCCAGGCGCCGGCGCGCGCCAGTTCTCGCAGCAGCTCGCAGGCCAGGCGCGCGCTGCCGGCGCCGAATTCCACCACGGTGTCCAGGCCCTGCGGCGCGGCCAGCGTCGCCAGCGGACGGGCCAGCGCCGCGGCGAACAGCGGCGACAATTCGGGCGCGGTGACAAAGTCGCTGGAGCCGCCCCAGGAGCCGAGCACTGCCGGCGAAGCGGCGTAATAGCCCAGGCCCGGCTGGTACAGCGCCATGTGCATGTAGCGGTCGAAGCCGATCCAGCCCCCGGACTGCGCGATCTCGTCGCGGATGCGCTGCAGCAGCTCGGCCGAGCGCGCCAGTTCCGCGGCGTCGGCCTGCGGCGGGCCCGGCGCGTGCACGCCGCGGGGTAGACTACGCGTTTGCTCCATCGCCGCGATTGTAGGTTCGCCCGCAGGCGCAGCTCCCGACGTCCCGCCGTGCCGCCGCCCATGTCCCCAGACGAGTCCAGCAGCGCAGATTCGCGCCGAACGGATGCCCCGTCGGCGCACGGGTCGCGCCCGGTGGTGCTGGTCACCGGCGCCGCCCGGCGCATCGGGCGTGCCGTGGCCCTGCACCTGGCCTCGGCGGGCTGGGATGTCGCGGTGCATTTCCGCGGTTCGGCCGACGACGCCCGGCGCACCTGCGCCGAGCTGCGCGAATGCGGAGCGCGCGCCGAGGCCTTCGGCGCCGAGCTGCACGACGAGGCGCAGACCCGCGCGCTGCTGCCCAGCGTGCTGCAGGTCTTCGGCAGGGTCGATGCGCTGGTCAACAACGCGTCGATGTTCGAGCACGACACCGCGCAGACCGTCGACGCCGCTCGCGCGCTGGAGCAGTACCGCGTCAACACCCTGGCTCCGGTGCTGCTGGCACAGGCCCTGCACGCGCACCTGCGCGCACGCGCCGCGCGCGGTTGCGCGGTGAACCTGCTGGACCAGAAGTTGTGGAACCCGAATCCGGACCATTTTTCCTACACGCTGAGCAAGGCGGCGCTGCGCGAGGCCAACACGCTGCTGGCGCAGGCGCTGGCGCCCGAGCTGCGCGTGGTCGCTGTGGCTCCGGGCCTGACCCTGGGCAGCCCGCTGATCGACGAGCAGCGCCTGCGCCAGGTGCAGGCGCGCGGCCCGCTGGGCGAGGGTCCGCGCGCCGAGGACGTGGCCGACGCCGTGCTGTTCGCGTTGCGCAACCGCGCACTGACCGGTTGCGAGCTGCTGGTCGATGCCGGTCAGCACCTGCGCCCGAGCGAGCGCGATTTCGCCTTCGATTGATCCGCCGACCCGACCATGCGCACCCTTTATCTGGAACGCCTGCGCGTGCAGGCCAGCGTGGGCATTCTCGAGCATGAGCTGCGCTCGCGGCAGTTGCTGCTGGTGTCGATCGTCGCCGAGCTGCCCGACGCGCCACCGCTGCCGCAGGCCGACGACGTGGCCCATGTGCTCGACTACGGCCTGCTGCGATCCATCTCGCTGGAGGAGGTGCGGCGCGGGCACGTGAACATGCTGGAGACGCTGGCCGGGCGCATCGCGCAGCGCGTGCTTGCGCTGGACGGCGTGCAGTGCGTGCGCGTGCGCGTGGACAAGCCCAACATCTTTCCCGATTGCGATGGCGTGGGCATCGAGGTCGAGCAGCGCCGCGCATGCGCCGCGAGGAGCTGCTGATGGACCCGCGCAAGCACGAATTCGAGATCAACAAGCTGTCCAAGCGCCTGCACCGCCAGGTCGGCCAGGCCATCGGCGACTTTGCGATGATCCAGCCGGGCGACAAGGTCATGGTGTGCATGTCGGGCGGCAAGGACAGCCACGTGCTGCTGGACCTGCTGCTCAGCCTGCGCGAGCGCGCACCGGTGGATTTCGAGCTGATCGCGGTCAACCTGGACCAGAAGCAGCCCGGATTTCCCGAGCATGTGCTTCCCGAGTACCTGCGCGGGCGTGGCGTGCCGTTCCACATCGAGCAGCAGGACACCTACTCGGTGGTCAAGCGGGTGATTCCCGAGGGGCAGACCCTGTGCAGCCTGTGCTCGCGCCTGCGCCGCGGCATCCTGTACCGGGTGGCCGGCGAGCTCGGCGCCACGAAGATCGCGCTGGGCCACCATCGCGACGACATCCTGCAGACCTTCCTGCTCAACCTGTTCTTCGGCGGCAAGCTCAAGGCCATGCCGCCCAAGCTGGTCAGCGACGACGGGCATCACGTGGTGATCCGTCCGCTGGCCTATGTGCGCGAAGAGGATCTGGCGCGCTGGGCCGAGCATCGCGAGTTCCCGATCATTCCCTGCACGCTGTGCGGCAGCCAGGAGCAGCTGCAGCGCAAGCAGGTGGCAGCCCTTTTGCGCGACTGGGAAAAGCGTTTTCCCGGGCGCCTGGATTCCATGTTCGGCGCGCTGGGCAGGGTGGTTCCGTCGCACCTGCTCGACCGCGATGCCTTCGGCTTCGCCGAACTGCGGCCTCACGGGCATTTCGACGCCGGCGGCGATACCGCGTTCGACCCCGAGCCCTGCGAGAGCCCGCGCGCCGAGACCGCGGTGGCCTGGCTGGGCAGCGAAACCTGAAGCGCGAAGCCTGAAAAGGCCCGCTGTTGCGCAAGGCCTGCCGAAAGGCCCGCGCGAGAGTAAAGTTCGTCACTGGCGGGCGAGCCCTTGTTCTCGCCGCGCCTGCTCCATGACACCAGGTTCCGATGTCGTTGGCCGTGGCGGGGCGGCATGGCTGCCCGGCGCGGCACGCGCGCTGCTGCTGAGCTTCGGGCTGGCCCTGCTCGGGCTGCTCGGCGGCTGCGCGTCGCTCAATGTGCAGGCCTACCACGTCGACACCCCGGCGCCGGCGCCGCAGGCCCTGGTGGGTGCGCGCGTGCAGCTGCAGGCTGCGCCGGGCAACGCCGACGGGCCGCTGGCCGACAGCCTGCAGTCGGCCGTGCTCGACGCGATGACCCGCGCCGGGATGGTGCCGCTGCTCGGGCAGCCGGCGCCGTATACCGCGCGCTACGCCTTCCGCAGCTACGTCGACTTCGAGGCCAGCTTCCCCAGCGCGTGGCCGCCGCCCGGCCCGCCGATCCTGCTGCCCGACGGCCAGTGGATCTACAGCGGCTATCCCTATTGGTGGCGCGGCTGGTCGTGGCCTCCGCCCTGGTTCGATCGCGTGTTCGAGATCGAGATCCGCGACGCCGCCAGCGGCGCTCTGGTGTGGCGCAGCAGCGCGGTGATCGGCGGCTACGACCAGCGCATCGACCCGGTGGCCCGGCAGCTGGCCGACGCAGCCTTCCAGGGCTTTCCGCAAAGCCATGGCAAGCGCTACGTGCACCTGCCGCCGCAACAGCGCTGACCGAGCCCGGCAAGCCCCGGGCGCGCTTTATAATCAAGGCATGGATTTTGCTGCTCCGGCACGCGCCGCAGCAGCGTCTTGCGTGCGGGCTTCTTGAAGTTCGCGCGAGCCCCCACCATATGCACCCTGCCCGCGACGACGTCGGGCGAGCGTTTTTCGCATCAGGAGTTCGTTATGCCTATCTACGCGTATCGCTGCGAATCCTGCGGCCATACCCTTGACGCGCTGCAGAAAGTGTCGGACGCGCCTTTGAGTGACTGCCCGGCCTGCGGCGCCGCCGCGCTGCACAAGCAAGTCACCGCCGCCGGCTTCCAGCTCAAGGGTTCGGGCTGGTATGCCACGGACTTCAAGGGTTCCGGCTCGTCGGCCCCGGCGCCGTCCGCCGCTCCCGCCGCCGCGGCTGCCGGCGCCTCGGCCGACGCCGCGCCGAGCGCGCCTTGCGGCGCCTCCTGCGCCTGCCACTGACGCCGGCTCCGGCGGCGCGCCCGTCCGCGCCGTCGCGCGCGGGCGGCGGCCCCGGCGCCCGGCCGCGCGAGAACTGCGCATGCCCCTCAAGAAACTCTTCATCGCCGGACTCCTGGTCTGGCTGCCTCTGACCATCACCGTGTGGGTGTTGTGGCAGCTGCTGTCGGTGTTCGACGGCATCTTCCGCGCGGTGATCGGCGCCATCAATGCACTGGCGCCGTCGTTGCAGCCGGCGCTCGACCGCCTGGCGCACACCCCCGGTCTCGGGGTCGTCGTGGTGCTGGGCGCGATCCTGCTCACCGGTTTGCTGGTGGCCAACATCGTCGGCCAGTGGTGGCTGCGCCAGTGGGATGCGCTGATCGCGCGAATCCCCATCGTCAAGAGCATCTACAGCAGCGTCAAGCAGGTCTCGGACACGCTGTTCGCAAGCAACGGCAATGCCTTTCGCCAGGCCGTCATGGTGCAGTATCCGCGCGCCGGCAGCTGGACCATCGGTTTCGTCACCGGCGCGCCGGGCGGAGAGGTGGCGCGGCGCCTGCCCGGCGACCACATCAGCGTGTACGTGCCCACGACGCCGAACCCGACGTCGGGCTTTTTCCTGATGATTCCGCGCTCCGAGGCGATCGAGCTCGCCATGAGCGTGGACGAAGCACTCAAATACGTGATTTCGATGGGGGTGGTGGCACCCGCGCCGCCGGCCGCGCCGCGCTGAGCCGGGCCCGGCCCGGCGCTCGCGCGTGCCGCGACGTCCTTTTTCGAAACCGCCTCGCAACGAACCCGTACTTCCTTTTCGATCATGACCCTTCGCAGCCATACCCTGGGCGCCGTCACCGAGGCCCTGCTTGGACAAACCGTCAGCCTGTGCGGCTGGGTGCAGCGGCGCCGCGACCACGGCGGGGTGATTTTCATCGACCTGCGTGACCGCGAGGGGCTGGTGCAGGTGGTGTGCGATCCCGACCGCGCCGACATGTTCGCGCTCGCCGAGGGCGTGCGCAACGAGTACTGCATCCAGGTCCGCGGCCGCGTGCGCCCGCGTCCCCAGGGCACCGAGAACCCGGCGCTGGCGTCGGGCAAGGTGGAGGTGCTGTGCCTGGAGCTGCAGGTGCTCAACGCGTCGGCGGCGCTTCCGTTCCAGCTCGACGACGACAACCTGTCGGAGACCACGCGCCTGACCCATCGCGTGCTGGACCTGCGCCGTCCGCAGATGCAGCACAACCTGAAGCTGCGCTACAAGGTGTCGATGGCGGTGCGGCGCTATCTCGACGCGCAGGGCTTCATCGATGTCGAGACGCCGATGCTGACCAAGAGCACGCCGGAAGGCGCGCGCGACTACCTGGTGCCCAGTCGTGTCAACCCCGGCCAGTTCTTCGCGCTGCCGCAGTCGCCGCAGCTGTTCAAGCAGATGCTGATGGTGTCCGGCTTCGACCGCTACTACCAGATCACCAAGTGCTTCCGCGACGAGGACCTGCGCGCCGATCGCCAGCCCGAGTTCACGCAGATCGATTGCGAGACCTCGTTCCTCGACGAGCGCGAGATCCGCGGCCTGTTCGAGCCGATGATCCGCGACACCTTCGCCGACGTGCTCGGGGTTCGCCTGGCCGATCCGTTCCCGGTCATGACCCACGCCGAGGCGATGGCGCGCTTCGGCTCCGACAAGCCCGACCTGCGCGTTCGCCTGGAGTTCACCGAACTCACCGACGTGATGCGCGACGTCGAGTTCAAGGTGTTCAGCTCGGCCGCGGCGCTGGCCGACGGCCGCGTGGCGGCGTTGCGAGTGCCGGGTGGCGGCCAGCTCAGCCGCAGCGAGATCGACGCCTATACAGAATTCGTCAAGATCTACGGTGCCAAGGGACTGGCGTGGATCAAGGTCAACGACCGCGCCGGCGGGCGCGACGGACTGCAGTCGCCGATCGTGAAGAACCTGAGCGACCAGGCGCTGCAGGCCCTGCTCGAGCGCAGCGGCGCGGCCGACGGCGACCTGCTGCTGTTCGGCGCCGATCGCGCCAAGGTCGTGAACGCCGCGCTGGGCGCGTTGCGCGTGAAGATCGGCCACAGCGAGTTCGGGCGTTCCGGCGGCCTGTTCGACGATGCATGGAAGCCGCTGTGGGTGGTCGATTTCCCGATGTTCGAATTCGACGACGACGAGCAGCGCTGGGTCGCCTGCCATCACCCGTTCACGGCGCCGAAGGACGAGCATGTGGACTACCTGTCCAGCGACCCGGGTCGCTGCCTGGCCAAGGCCTACGACATGGTGCTCAACGGCTGGGAGATCGGCGGCGGCTCGGTGCGCATCCACCGCGCCGAGATGCAGAGCAAGGTGTTCTCGGCGCTGGGCATCGACGAAGCCGAGGCGCGGGCCAAGTTCGGTTTCCTGCTCGATGCGTTGCAGTACGGCGCGCCGCCCCATGGCGGCATCGCCTTCGGGCTCGACCGCATCGTCACCATGATGGCCGGCGCGCCGAGCATTCGCGACGTCATCGCATTCCCGAAGACCCAGCGCGCGCAATGCCTGCTCACCGACGCGCCGAGCCCGGTCGACGAGCGCCAGCTGCGCGAGCTGCACATCCGCCTGCGCCAGGGACCGACCGCGGCCGCCTGATTCCTGTCCATGCCGAACCACGCCATGCCACGCATCGACGACTCCCGACACGACAGCGAGGCCGGACGCGCCGAGGCCACGCTGGACACCACGCGCATCGACGACACGCGCATCGGCGCGGTGCGCGCACTGGTCTCGCCGGCCGTGCTGCTCGAGGAGCTCGCGGTCACGCAGGCGGTGGAACAGGTGGTCGAGCGCGCGCGTGACGACATCGCGCGCGTGCTGCGCGGCGACGACGACCGCCTGGTGGTGGTCATCGGGCCATGCTCCATCCACGATGCGCCGCAGGCGCTGGAGTACGCGCGCCGGCTGGTGCACGCGCGCGAGCAGCTCGGCGACGCGCTGCTGCTGGTCATGCGCGTGTACTTCGAGAAGCCGCGCACCACCGTCGGATGGAAGGGCTTCATCAACGATCCCCGGCTCGACGGATCCTTTCGCATCAACGAGGGCCTGCGCAAGGCGCGCGAGCTGCTGCTCGACATCGGCGCGATGGGCGTGCCGGCGGGAACCGAGTTCCTCGACCTGCTGTCGCCGCAGTATTTCAGCGATCTGATCGCCTGGGGCGCGATCGGCGCGCGCACCACCGAGAGCCAGAGCCATCGCCAGCTCGCGTCCGGTCTGTCGTGCCCGGTCGGATTCAAGAACGGCACCGACGGCGGCGTGCAGGTGGCGGCCGACGCGGTGGTGGCCGCGGGTGCCGCGCATGCCTTCATGGGAATGACCAAGATGGGCGTGGCGGCGATTTTCGAGACCCGGGGCAACGCCGACTGTCATGTCATCCTGCGCGGCGGACGCCAGCCCAACTACGACGCGGAGTCGGTCGACGCGGCCTGCCAGGTGCTGCGCCGGGCAGGCCTGCGCGAGCAGGTGATGATCGACTGCTCGCACGCCAACTCGGCCAAGCAGCCGCGGCGCCAGATCGACGTGGCGGCCGATATCGGCGCGCGCATCGCAGCCGGCGAGCGCCGCATCATCGGCGTCATGATCGAGGGGCATCTGCACGAGGGCCGGCAGGACCTGGTGCCCGGGCAGGCGCTGCGCGACGGGGTGTCGATCACCGATGCCTGCCTGGCCTGGGACGACAGCCTGCCGCTGTTGCACGAGCTGGCGGCAGCGGTGCGCGCGCGCCGCGGGCAGGCCGGATCCGGGCGCCGCGCGCAAGGGCGCGCGCAATGAATCGGGCGCCGGCCGCAGTGGCCGTGCCGGCGCCCAAGCTGCCGGTGTCGGTGCTGGTCGTGATCCACGACCCGCAACTGCGCGTGCTGCTGATCGAACGCGCCGCGCAACCGGGCTTCTGGCAGAGCGTCACCGGCAGTCTCGACCGCGCCGACGAACCGCCGGCGCAGGCCGCGCTGCGCGAAGTGGCCGAGGAAACCGGCATCGAGCCCGCAGCCGCGGCGCTGGACGCCGGCGCGCTGCGCGACTGGCGGCTGGTCAACGAGTACGAGATCTACCCGCTGTGGCGCCATCGCTACGCCCCCGGCGTGTGGAAGAACCACGAGCATGTGTTCAGCCTGCAGGTTCCGGCGTGCACGCCGGTGCGCCTGTCGGAGCGCGAGCACCGGGCGTGGATGTGGCTGCCCTGGCGCGAGGCGGCGGCGCGTTGCTTCTCGGAGTCCAACGCGCAGGCGATCGAGCAGCTGCCGCGGCGCGTGCGCGGCTTCGGCGCCGGCGCCGAAGCCACGCCGCGCAGGGAGATGCGCTGATGGTGCCCGCCGCGCCGACGAAGGACTGGCCGCAAGGCCTGCGCGTGGCCTCATACAACATCCACAAGGGCGTGCTGGGCATGGGACCCGCCAAGCGCCTGCGCATCCATGCGCTGCAGGAAGGCCTGCGCGGACTCGGCGCCGACGTGGTGTTGCTGCAGGAGGTGCAGTTCGAGCACCGGCGCAACGCGCAGCGTTTCGCGTCATGGCCCGTGCTGCCGCAGCATGAACTGCTGGGGCAGGGGCTAGGCATGTTCGCCGCCTATCACACGAATGCGCATACCCGGCATGGCGAACATGGCAACGCGCTGCTGTCGCGCTTTCCGATCCTCGGCATCTCGCACCAGGACGTGTCGGACCACCGCTTCGAGCAGCGCGGCCTGCTGCACGCGCGCCTGGCGGTGCCGCGTGACGCGCTGGCCGGCGCGCCAGCACGGGTGCTGCATTGCGTGGTGGTGCATTTCGGGCTGTTCCGCAGCGGGCGCAGGCGCCAGATCCAGCGCCTGGCCGAGTATCTGGCCCATCAGGTCCCCGCCGACGAGCCGGTGATCGTCGGCGGGGACTTCAACGACTGGCGTGGCGAGCTCGGCGCGGAGCTGGGAGCGCTGGGCCTGCTCGACGTGTCGACGCGCGCGACGCCGCGCGTCGACGCACGCCACCCGCGCTGGCACCAGCGCATGCGCACCTTCCCCGCGCTGCTGCCGCTGATGCCGCTGGACCGCATCTACGTGCGCGGCTTCGCCGCGCACGGGGTCGCGCTGGGCTGGGGCGCCGAATGGGCGCGGCTGTCCGATCACGCGCCGCTGCTGGTCGACCTGACCCCGCTGCCGCCCGCCGCGCACGCCGCGCGGCCCGGCGCGGCGGCGCAGGGCGCCGCGCCGATCAGGCGGCGCGACATGACGGTCGCCGGCGGCACGGGGCACTGACAAGGTGCCGGCCAAGCGCTCGCGCCGCCGACACCTGCGCGCCTGGTGGCGCCTGAACCTTCGCGCGTGGCGCGAAGGGAGCAGCGGCGCCGAACTGTCGTCGCGTCCGCCCTGGCGCGACGGCAACTGCATCGAGCTGCTGCCGCTTGGCGCCAGTCTGTTTCCGGCGCTGCTGCAGGCCTGGGAGCACGCGCGCAGCAGCATCTGGCTGGAAACCTACATCTTTCACGACGACCCCACCGGGCTCGAGCTGGCCGACGCGCTGATGCGCGCGGCGCGGCGCGGCGTGCAGGTGCGAGTCATGGTCGACGGGCTGGGCTCGTACCGATCCATCGCCGAACTCGACCGGCGCTTCGCCGAGGCCGGGGTCGAGTTCATGGTGTACCGGCCGTGGCGGCGCTGGCTCGACCTGCTGCAACGCGGGCATTGGCGCCGCCTGCACCGCAAGATGTGCGTGGTCGACGCGCGCGTGGCCTTTGTCGGCGGCATCAACCTGATCGACGACCACTTCGACATCCACCACGGCTGGAGCACGCACCCGCGACTGGACTACGCGGTGCGCGTGCGCGGCCCGGTGGTGGCGCAGGTGCTGCGCAGCATGCACCGGCTGTGGCTGCGCACGGTGGCCACCGGAAGCGTGCAGCGGCGGCTGCGCCACGCCCCCGGGCCGCGCGTGCTCGGCTCGGGTTCGCGCGAGCAGCGCAAGCGCTACCTGGACGAATTGCGCGCGGCCGGAATGTTGCCGGTCAGGCGCGCGCGGCGGCATCGCGTGCACGGGCACGTTCCGGCGGGCGCCGCGGCGCGCTGCGCAGACGGCAGCGCGCCGCAGCGCGCCGCGCTGGTGTTGCGCGACAACCTGCTGCGCCGGCGCGCCATCGAGCATTGCTACATCGAGGCCATCGACGCGGCGCGCGAGTCGGTGCTGCTGGTGTGCCCGTACTTCTACCCCGGCAAGGCGTTCCGCGACAGCCTCAAGGCGGCGGCGTTGCGGGGCGTGCGGGTCAGCCTGCTGCTGCAGGGGCGCGCCGACTACCGCGCCGCCGCCTGGGCGGCGCGCGCGCTGTACCGCGAGCTGCTCGACGCCGGCGTGCTGATCCACGAATACCAGCGCGCCTACCTTCACGGCAAGGTCGCCGTGGTCGACGGCGTCTGGGCCACGGTCGGCAGCTCCAACATCGACCCGCTTTCGCTGCTGGTCAACCGCGAGGCCAACGTCGTGGTGCGCGACGCCGGCTTCGCCGCGACCCTGACACGCCATGTGCACGAGCAGATGCGCTGGGCGCTGCCCATCGACCACGCGCGCCTGCGCTCGCGCGTGGCCTGGTGGATCCGGCCGCTGGTCGGCGTGGGCGCACGCCTGTTCATCGCGCTGGCGGGCGGAACGAGGCGCTACTGACGCGCCGGGTGTTCCGGCTGCGCGGTGCGGCATATTTCCCCAAGTTCTAAGAATATGTGAAAACAGTATTTTTCCGGATATGGATGACTCGGGAAAATACGGGGATGAACAAGTCCCATCGCACGATCTCCGGGCAAGGCCAGGCGCCGGAGGCGCTCGGCAACAGCTGGTCCTGGCGCCGCCTGCGCCAGGGGCTGGCCCTGGCCGTGAGCCTGGCTGCCTGGGCCCTGAGCCAGCCGGCGGGGGCAGCCGAGCCCATCGGCCCTCTGCTGCAGCCGGCGCAGTTGCAGGCCTTGCTGCGCGAGCACGCGCCGCTTCGCATCGTCGACCTGCGCGACGCCGACGCTTACGCCGCCGGCCATCTGCCCGGCGCAGTGGATGCGCCGTACCCGGATTGGCGCGGCGACTCCGACAACCCGGGCAAGCTGCTGTCGGTGGCGCGTTTCACGCAACTGGTGCGCAGCCTGGGCCTGCACGCATCGGACCCGATCGTGCTGGTTTCCACCGGCGACGACCCGAGCGACTTCGGCGCGCCGGCCCGCGTGTACTGGACCCTGAAATGGCTGGGCATGCGGCACTTGTCGATTCTCAACGGCGGCATGACCTCCTGGCGCGCGGCAGGCTTCGGGCAACTGCAGCGTGCCACGCCGAGCGTGACGCCGTCAGACTTCCAGCCCCATCCGGACAACGACCTGCTGGCGACCCGCGCGCAGGTTCGCCAACTGGTCGGCGAGCCCCATGGCTCGACCGTTCTGCTCGACGCGCGCCCGCCCGCCTTCTGGCTGGGCAAGGTCAAGGCGCCCGCGGCGCTGCGCCCGGGCACGCTGGCAGGCTCGGTGGACTTCAACAACCTGTCGTGGTTCCCGGGCGGCGGCGGCGCGTTGCCGGCGCCGAGCGTGCTGCGCGCGATCGCCGGCGGACTGCCGGGCTCCGAGCAGCAGGCGGCGCAGACGGTGTCGTTCTGCAATACCGGGCACTGGGCGGCCACCAACTGGTTCGTGCTGTCCGAACTGCTGCATCGCCCGCATGTGCGCCTGTACCCCGGTTCGATGGTCGACTGGTCGCGCCATGACGAACCGATGACCCACGTTCCGTCACGACTCGATCAACTATGGGCGCAACTCAAGCAGACCTGGCAGGCTCTTTGAATCCTGCGCCGGCCGGCTTCGCGTGGAGCGCGCGCGGCCTGCTGGTGCTGCTGGCCCTGCTCGGGTTCGCGGCCACCACGTGGCTCGTCGGCTGGCGCCAGGGCCTGCTGTGGTGCGTCGGCGTCGGCCTGGGCGTGGCGCTGGCTGCCGGCAGCTTCGGCTTCACCACCGGCTGGCGGGTCTGGATCACGCACCGCGACCCCACCGGGCTGCTGGCCCAGTTCCTCGCCATCGCCGTGTGCATGGTGCTGAGCGTGCCGCTGCTGGCCACGCACCCGGAATTGCAGGGGGCCGACGGCCCGTTGTCGTGGAGCCTGCTGATCGGCTCGTTCGTGTTCGGCGCGTCGATGCAGCTCGCCGACGGCTGCGGCTCGGGCACGCTGTACAAGGCCGGGCTCGGGAACCCGGTGAGCCTGGCGGTTCTGCCGGCCTTCGTCGCCGGCAGTTTCGCCGGTTCCGCGCAGCTGCCGGCCTGGCTGAGCCTGGGCGCGCTGCCTCCGGTCTCGCTGCTGCACGTGTTCGGCGCCGGCGGCACGCTGCTGGTCCAGCTGGGCGTGCTGGCACTGCTCGGGGCCGTGCTGTGGCGCAAGCGCCGCGTCGACGCGCCCAGGCGCTGGAAGGGCTCGGCGGTCTGGGTGGCGGCCGCCGCGCTCGGCGTGCTCGGCGCGCTCAACCTGGTGATCGCCGGCCAGCCTTGGGGAATCGTCTACGGGCTGGGCCTGTGGGGGGCCAAGATCGTGCAGGCCTTCGGAGTCGACCTGTCGCACAACGCCTTCTACGGTCTGCCGGTGCAGCAGGCCCAGCTGCACGCCAGCGTGCTGGCCGACAACACCAGCATCACCGACATCGCGATGTTGTTCGGTGCGCTGCTGGCCGGCGCGCGCAGCGGCAAGCTGTGCCCGACCGTGCGCCTGCCGCGTCGGGCCTGGGTGGCGTCGGTGGTCGCCGGCCTGCTGATGGGCTACAGCTCGCGCCTGGCCTTCGGCTGCAACGTCGGGGCCTATTTCTCCGGCATCGCCACCGGTTCGCTGCACGGCTGGATCTGGTTCGCCTGCGCGTTCGCCGGCAGCCTGCTCGGGGTGCGCCTGCGCAAGCGACTTGGCGTCGGCGCCTGAGGCGCCGGAGCAGACCATGACCCGAGACACCCGACCCTCTTGCCTGCGGCGACTGCGAGCCACCTGGCGCGCCTGGCTGCTGTGGTGCGTGCTGCTGGTGCTGCTGGCGCTGGACTGGCATGCCAGCACGCCGCACCGCAGGTTCGACGAGCCGGCCCCGCTGGCCCTCGGCCACGGCCCGGCGGCCGACGCCGGCCACTGCTCGCTGGCTCCGACGCGCTGAGCCGTCGCCGGCGCAGGTGGCGGGGCGCGGTACAGTTGCGCCTTGCCCGCAACCTGGCCGCCCCATGCTCGCCTACCGTCATGCCTTCCACGCCGGCAACCCGGCCGATGTGCTCAAGCACGTCGTGCTGCTGCAGGCGCTGCGCCTGCTGCTGGCCAAGCCCAAGGCGCTGAGTTTCGTCGATACCCACGCGGGTGCCGGCAGCTACGCGCTGGCCGAGCGCATGAGCCAGCGCCTGGCCGAGTACATGGAAGGCGTCGGTCGCCTGTGGCAGCGAGACGATGTGCGCACTGCGCTGCAGGCAGCGGACGGCGCCACGCCGCTGCCGCAGGCGGTGCTCGACTACCTGCGCGCGGTGCTGGCCTTCAATCCGGACGGAACGCTTCGCGTGGCCCCCGGCTCGCCGGCGCTTGCGGCGCATGTGCTGCGCGACACCGATCCGATGCAGCTGTTCGAGCTGCACCCGGCCGATTGCCGCTCGCTGCAGGGCCTGCTGGGGCGCCGCCGCCACACCACGGTGCATCCGGCCGATGGATTCGCCGGGCTCAAGGCGGTGCTGCCGCCGCCATCGCGTCGCGCGCTCGTGCTGATCGACCCGTCGTACGAACTCGACGCCGATTACGCCCGGCTGCTGGCGGCGCTGCGCGACGCCGTCGAGCGTTTCGCCACCGGCGTGTACCTGGTCTGGTACCCGCATGTGCAGAGCCTGGAGTCGCGCGGCCTGGGCCGGCGCCTTCGCGCGATGGCGCCGGGCGCCTGGCTGGAGGCGCAATTGTGGACTGCACCGGCGCGCGCCGACGGTTTCGGATTGATGGGGAGCTCGATGTTCGTGCTCAATCCTCCGTTCGGGCTCGAGCAGTCCTTGCGCGACGCGGGGCCCTGGCTGGCCGACGCGTTGGGGCGCGACGGCGCCGGCCGCTTCGTGCTGGACGCGCACCTGCCCTGAGCCGCAGCGCGGATTCCCGGGGCATGCAGCCCGCGCATCCGGCGGGGGATAATTCCCACGCGCGGGCCGCCGCAGGCCTGCCGTGCCCGCTGACCGCGCCGCCGCGGCCCCCTTGTCGCCCATGGCCCTGAAGTCGTCCCTGCCGTATCCGCGCTCCTTCCACGCCCTGCTGCTGGCGGCGTTCGCGCTGGTCATGCTGCCGCTGCTGCTGGGCCTGATGTACACGGCCTATGCCCAGCAGCGACTGGCGTGGCAGACGCGCGAGGCCATCCAGACCACGGTGGACGTCACGCGCACCACACGCCAGTTGTCGGAGGACCTGTCGGCGCTGCAGCGCGCGGCCGGCCAGTATTACGTGCTGCAGGACCCGCAGCTTCGCCTGGGCATGCACGATGCCCACAAGGCGGTGCGCACGGCACTGCAGGCCTTGCTGGCGATGCCCTTCGATGCGGCCGATCACCTTCGCATCGAGCGCCTGGGGCGCGACGAGGCCGCGCTGTACCAGCAACTGCAGGGTGCCGGCCCGGCCGATCTGCCGCGCTTCGATGCCTTCGCGCCGCGCTTCCAGTCCCTCGGGCGAAGCAGCGACCGCATCGTGGCCGCCGGCAACGCCCTCGTCGACCGGCAGGTACGCGAGCTCGGGCAGCAGTCGCGCAACCTGCGCGCCGCGCTGTTCGCGCAGGCCGGCGCTGCCGTGCTGCTGTCGCTGCTCATCGCCGCGCTGCTGTCGTGGCTGCTGTCCCGTCCGGTGCGCCGCATCGACCATGCCATCAGGCTGCTCGGCGCAGGCGACCTGCAGCCGCAGCCGGCCGTGCGCGGGCCGCGCGACCTGGTGCAGCTCGGCGAGCAGCTCGACTGGCTGCGGCGCCGCCTGCGCGAGACCGACGAGCAGAAGCAGCGCTTCCTGCGCCACGTTTCGCACGAACTCAAGACCCCGCTGGCCTCGCTGCGCGAAGGCGTCGAGCTTCTGCTCGACGGCGTGGCCGGTCCGCTGGCGGCGCAGCAGCGCGAGATCGGCATGATCATGCGCGGCAACGCGCGCGACCTGCAGCAGCGCATCGAGAACCTGATCGACTACAGCCGGGCCCAGCGCCGCCTCGATCCGCTGGTCTCGGCGGGGGTCGACCTGCGCGAGCTGCTGCTCGCGCTGGTGCGTCGCAACGAGCTCGGGCTGCGCGCCAAGCATGTGCTGGTCGACCTCGAGGGCTGCGTGCCCGCCGTGCACGCCGATCGCGGCAAGCTCGACACCCTGTTCGAGAACCTGCTGATCAACGCCATGCGATTCAGTCCGGCCGGCGGACGCATCCGCATGCTGCTGCACGACGACGGCGACGCCGTGTCGGTGCGCGTCAGCGACCAGGGGCCGGGAGTCGCCGAGCAGGACCGCGAACACCTGTTCGAGCCGTTTTTCCAGGGCATGCGACAGCCCGCCGCGGCGGCGCCGGGCAACGGCCTGGGCCTGGCGATCGCGCAGGAGTACGCAGCGCTGCATGGCGGACAGATCCAGCTGTGCGACAACGCGGACGGTACCGGGGCGTGTTTTTGCGTCCGGCTGCCTCGCGTGCATCCCCATGCCCCGGCCGACGTCGTGCCGGACAACGCCGCGAGCGCGGCGCCGGCTTTCCCGAACCCCTCCGTGCCCCGATGATCCCGATCCGAGTTGCTGGTGTTGTGGGGGGCCGCGCGCCCCGGGCGCGGCCCCCGCGTCTGCTCGCGCTGCTCGCCTGGCCGCTGCTGGGGGCCTTGCTCGGCGGCTGCGCGGTCGCGCCGCGCGGCGGCGCGTCGCCCGCTGCACCGGCAACCGCTGCGCCGCCCGCGTACAGCGCCGCGGTGCGACAAGCGCCCGAATCCCCGCGACCTGCCGCGGCGCTGTCGCCTGCAGGCGTCGCGTCGAGCCCTGACGGCGCCGCGCTCGACATGCCCGCCATCGCCGCGATGCTGCGCCAGGTCTCGGCCATGACCCAGCCGGCGGCCAGCGCGCGCCAGCGCGAATTGCAGGCGCCGGGCGCGCGGCGGGGCCCCGGGCAGCGTCTGGAACTGGCGTACCTGCTGATCGCGCGTGCCGCGCCCACGCTCGACGAAGCGGCGCGGGCACACGATTTGCTTCGGGGACTGGACGCGCAGACCGGCGATGCGGCCAGCCGCCAGTTCATCCGCGTGCTGCAGCGCCTGAGCCTGCAGACCGTGGAGTTGCTGCAAAGTCGCGCCGATCTGGCCAAGGCGCAGCGCAAGGTCGCCGATCTGCAGGACAAGATCGGGCAGATCAAGAACCTGGAGGTGCAATTGCAGGGCCGTTCGCAGGACCGGGGAAGCCGTCCCCAGCCGAAGACCCGGGAACCCGCGCCCGCGGGCAGGGCCTTGCCATGAGGAGCGGGCGATGAACGCCGCCGCCGACAGCGTGCTGGTGGTCGACGACGACGCCGATCTGCTGCGCCTGCTCGACATGCGCCTGCGCTCGGCGGGGTTTCGTCCGGTGCTGGCGGGCAGCGGCGAACAGGCGCTGGCCAGCCTGGCCGTGGCGCGCCCGCGCGCGGTGATCACCGACCTGCGCATGCCCGGAATGGACGGGCAGGCCCTGTTCGAGCGCATTCACGCGGCCGATCCGTCGCTGCCGGTGATCATCCTGACCGCGCACGGCACGATTCCCGACGCCGTCGCGGCGGCGCAGCGTGGGGTGTTCGGCTACCTGACCAAGCCCTTCGAGGCCAGCGAGTTGCTGGGCCTGCTGCGTCGCGCGGTGTCGGAGCGCGCGGCGGGCGCCCCGGCGCCCGGGCGTGGCAGCGGTCTCGCCGGAATCGTCACCGCCAGTCCGCTGATGGGCGCCTTGCTCGACGAGGTCGCGCTGGTCGGCGCCAGCCAGGCCAACGTGCTGATCCAGGGAGAATCGGGAACCGGCAAGGAAATGCTGGCGCGTGCCGTGCACGAGGCGAGCACGCGGCGAGACGGGCCTTTCGTGGCCATCAACTGCGCGGCCATTCCCGAGGCCCTGCTGGAGTCCGAGTTGTTCGGGCATGTCAAGGGAGCCTTCACCGGAGCCGACACGGCGCGCAAGGGGCTTTTTCAGTCGGCGCAAGGGGGCACGGTGTTCCTCGACGAGATCGGCGACATGCCGTTGCCGCTGCAGGCCAAGCTGCTGCGCGTGCTGCAGGAGCGGGAGGTACGCCCGCTGGGAGGCCAGCAGCCGGTGGCCGTCGACGTGCGCATCGTGTCGGCCACGCACCGCGACCTCGAGGCCCTGATCGCAACGCAGGCGTTCCGCGAGGACCTGTACTACCGGCTCAACGTGGTCAACCTGCACATCCCTCCGCTACGCGAGCGGCGCGAGGACATCGCGGCGCTGGCGCAGCATTTCGTGGCCCTGCTGTCGGCCAAGCACGGCCGGCATGTCGTCGGATTCGCCGCCGATGCGATGGAGTCGCTGATGCGATTCGACTGGCCGGGCAACGTGCGCCAGTTGATGAACGTGGTCGAGCAATGCTGCGCGTTGTGCACCACGGTGCGCATCCCGGCAGCGCTGGTGGCGAGGGCCCTGCGCAACAAGCCGGTGGAGATCCTGAGCTACGCCGACGCGAAGGACCGCTTCGAGCGTGACTACCTGATCCAGCTGATGAAGATCACTGCCGGGCAGGTCGCCGAGGCCGCGCGGCTCGCGCAACGCAACCGCACGGAGTTCTACCGTCTGCTGCAAAAGCACGGCTTGTCGGCGGCGCTGTTCAAGCAGTCGGACTGAGCTCGCGTTGTCGCCGCGCGGCGACAAAAAAGCCTCGCTGGAACAAGGGCTTGCCGACGGGTGCCCGAAAGTGTCGGAGCGCGGCGACAGAATCGGCAGCCGCTGCGGCCAGGCGCGTCCAGCGGTGTCGCCAGCGCGGCCGATGCACGTCGGCAAACCCAGGAAAAACAGCGGTTTGCGCGCGCTGGCACGGGCATTGCATATCGGTGGTGGACAAGCGCCGCCGCGTCGGCGGCATGCCGAAGTGCCTTTCCGTCAACACGAGCAGCCCGCAACGTTTTCCGTCTCCAGGCAACGCGTCGATCATGAAACGATTCCGTCCGAGCCGTTCGAGCCGTCCGAGCGCATGGGCCGCATGCATTGCCTGCTGCGCCGCGTGGACCGTCGCGCAGGCCGCCGGCATGCCGCCGGAGACCGCCGCGCAGGCCGAGGCCACGAGCACGCTGCAGGCGCAGGGCACAGCGACCAGCGCGCTGGCCGACGGCGCGGCGTCGAGCGGCGACGCGTCGGCGGGCGGCTCGTCGCGGGGTGCCGGACATGCCGGCGCCGCGCCCGCGTCGCGGCAGGACATCACGGCCGCCGTGCAGCACCACTGACCCTTCACCGCCCGCGTGCCACCGACGCACGCGAGGCTCCAGATCCCCCCTTGGCCAAGCCGCGTGCTTGGCATTTTTTTTGGTCCCGGCGCGCACGCCGCCGCCAGTCGCGGCGTGCGTGGCGCACAATGTCGGGCTGGGCCCCCGGGCCCGCCGTGATCGAACCAGCCATGTCTTCTGCCGATACCCCCGCTTCCTTGCCCGACGACCAGACTCCGCCAGCCGAGCCCAGCTTTGCCGACCTTGGCCTTCCCGCTGCCTTGCTGCAGGCCTTGCGCGACGTCGGCTACGAGACGCCGTCGCCGATCCAGGCGGCGACCATCCCGCCGCTGCTCGCGGGACGCGATGTGCTCGGCCAGGCGCAGACCGGTACCGGCAAGACGGCGGCCTTCGCGCTGCCCATCCTGGCGCGCGTCGACTTGTCGAGCCGCGATACCCAGGCCCTGGTGCTGGCGCCCACGCGTGAGCTGGCCATCCAGGTCGCCGAGGCACTGTCGCGCTACGCCTCGCACCTGCCGGGCTTTCACGTGCTGCCGGTGTACGGCGGCCAGAGCTACACCCCGCAACTGGCAGCGCTGCGCCGTGGCGTGCACGTCGTGGTGGGCACGCCGGGACGAGTGATCGATCACCTGGAGCGCGGCACGCTCAAGCTCGACGCGTTGCGCCAGCTGGTGCTCGACGAGGCCGACGAAATGCTGCGCATGGGCTTTGTCGACGATGTCGAGCGCATCCTCGCCAGCACGCCCGCGCAGCGCCAGGTGGCGTTGTTCTCGGCGACCATGCCGGCGGCCATCCGCAGCATCGCGCAGCGGCATCTGCGCGAGCCGGCGCAGATCACGATCAAGTCCCAGACGCGAACCGCCAGCGGCGTGCACCAGCGCTACTGGATGGTCAGCGGCATGCACAAGCTCGACGCGCTCACGCGAATTCTCGAGGTCGAGTCCTTCGACGCGATGATCGTGTTCGCGCGCACCAAGCTGGCGACCGAGGAACTGGCCGAGAAGCTGGCCGCGCGGGGCTTCTCGACCGCGGCGCTCAACGGCGACATCCAGCAGGCGCAGCGCGAACGCACGGTGCAGCGCCTGAAGGACGGAGCGATCGACATCCTGGTGGCCACCGACGTGGCTGCGCGCGGGCTGGACGTGGACCGCATCAGCCACGTGGTCAACTACGACATTCCCACCGATACCGAGGCCTATGTGCACCGCATCGGGCGCACGGGCCGTGCCGGGCGCAGTGGCGAGGCGATTCTTTTCGTCACCCCGCGCGAGCGCTACCTGCTGCAGGCCATCGAGCGTGCCACGCGCCAGCGCATCGAGGCGATGCAGCTGCCCAGCGTGGAAGCCGTCAACGACCGGCGCACCGCGCGCTTCTTCGAGCGCATCAGCGAGGCGCGCGAGCAGCAGGAGGCGCTGCGCCCGTTCGTCGAGCTGGTCGAGCGCTACGAGCGTGAGCACGACGTGCCCGCGCAGGAGATCGCCGCCGCGCTGGCCAGCCTGCTGCAAGGCGGCAAGCCCTTGCTGCTCGAACCGGGCGCGGCGCCGGCAGCGCGCGCCGAGCGGGCAGAACGCTTCGAGAGACCGGAGCGCGCAGCGCGTACCCCGCGCGAGCCGCGCCCGGAGCCAGCGCAGCGCGACGCCCCCGGCGCGCATCGCAGCCTGGAACAGATCGCCGAACGGGCCTTCGCAGACCTGGAGCAGTCGCGCGCGAGGGCCACGCCCACCGCGCTGCAGACCTACCGCGTCGACATCGGCCGCGAGCACGGTGTCGAGGTGCGGCACCTGGTGGGGGCCATCGCCAACGAGACCGGGCTGGACAACCGGCGAATCGGCAATATCGCCATCCGCGGCAGCTACAGCCTGGTGGAGCTGCCCGCGGACCTGCCGCGCGACGTGCTGCGCATGCTGCAGCGCCTGCGCGTGCTGGGGCGCCCGCTGCACCTGACGCCTGCCGAGCAGGACGCGACGCCGCCGCGGCGCGGCGACGCGGCCGCGCGCAGGCCCGCCGCACGCCCGTCCGGCGCGCGCCCATCCGCCGCGCCGCCGC
>JAKCDM010000157.1 GCA_021841865.1 Pseudomonadota bacterium | reverse complement strand
GCCTTGCGTTGTTCCTCGATCGGATCGAGGCCGTTGTCGACGACCCTGCGCAACTGGTCGGCATCCTGGCGGGCGTCGACCAGGGACTTCAGCCTGGCATCTCCGAGGTCGACGATGCGGCGCTTGCCTCGGACCGTGTAGCGCAGGCGCCAGGTCTTGGTGCCGGCAGGGCGCACGTGCAGGAACAGTCCGCCGCCGTCGTTCAGCCAGCGGTCCGCGCCGTCGGCGCGTGCGTTTTCGATTTCCTTGACGGTCAGTCCGACCCTTCGTCCTGCCATGGCAACAGCCCTCCTGCTGTTGCCATTCTGTTGCCAATCGGCGCTAGCTGCAAACGAATTTCGGCACCGCAGCAAAAATGCATTCTTGTTAAGAATCAACGACTTGCATTTTCGTGGGGCCCGTCAAATCGAGCGTTTTTGACCCCCAAAGGCAGTTTGGGAGCAGAGGGTCGGAGGTTCGAATGCAGGGGATGGAAGCGGTCGCCGGCTCCCGCGTAGCGCAAGCCAGCCGTTGCTCATAGGTGCGGGAATCCCGTATAATTTGTGCTATGCGCACGGTGATCGAGACTCCGACGTTTCAGAAGCAGGCGGATCGGATCTGGGCTGAGGATGAACGTCTGGAGTTCGTCGCCTGGATCGCGGAGCACGCCGACGCTGGTGACGTGATCCCCGGTGCGGAAGGGGCTCGCAAGGTACGTTGGAGCCGCCAGGGATCAGGCAAGCGAGGGGGAGTGCGCGTGATCTACTTCAACCTGATCGACGAGGAAGCCGTGCTTCTGGTGGCGCTCTACGCCAAGGCCGAGCAGGAGAACATGCATCCCAAGGACATCCGAAAGGCGGTGTGACATGGACGTGGAAAAAATCGCAAAGGCCATCGAAGCCGACGCGGGCGAACCGTTGTCGGAACTGCGCCAAGCCCTGGGCGAGGCGCAGCAGCGCGTCGGTCGCGTCACGACTCCCGAGCAGATCCTCCTGCGCAAGGCTCGCGAAGCATCGGGGTTGACCCAGGCCGCGTTCGCGGAGCGCATCGCGACGCCTGTCGCGACCTTGCGGGACTGGGAGCAGGGGCGCTTCGCCCCGCCTGGCGGGGTGCTGTGCCTGCTGCGCCTGATCATTCGCCATCCGGATCTGACGCGCGAACTCGCCGCATAGGTCAACTGGAGCCACCGAACCCGTTCCAGTGCACGCGTCATGGCCCGAACGCCCGTCAGATCGGTCCGCAGGTGATTGTCGAGAAGTTGCACTTCACGGGTGCCGGGATCCGCGCGACTGCCCGCTACCGCGCCTACCACCTGCTGATGCTGGTCGCGCCGTTGTGCGGGGCGCTGTACATCCCTGTTTGCTACTACGCCATGAAGCTCATTGTTGACGCCATCGCGGTGAGCGACACGGTCGATCTCCGGGCGCTGGCGTGGCCGATCGGCATCGGGTTGTTCGCCGATGTGACGACCGGGCTGGCCTGGCGCCTGGCGACCCTCGCCGCCTGGCGCAGCGAGCCCTTCGTGCGCCGCGGCATCATCGTCGGCTCCGTCGATCGCCTCCTGAGCTATCGACACGGATTCTTCCAGAACGCTCCGGTCGGCGGCCTGGTCAGCAAGGTCAAGGCGCTGAGCGACGGCTACGACGACATGTGGAGCCAGATCAGCGCCGGAATGACGACGCTGGCCCAGGCGATTCTGGCCAGCGCCGCCAGCATCGCCTGGGTCGACTGGCGGCTCGGCGCCGTCATGGCAACCTGGATCGCGACCTGCTGTTTGCCCACGAGGGCGGCCGCCGCGTGTTCGACGGGCTGAACCTGTACATCGCCGCCGGCGAGAGGGTCGGCATCGTCGGCGAGACCGGGGCCGGCAAGACGACCCTGATCAACCTGCTGCTCAAGCATTTCGCACCGCAGGCGGGCCAGGTTCTGGTAGGCGGGCAGGACATCGCCGTGGTCGACGCCGATGCACTGCGCCGCGCCCACGCCCACGGCATCATCAGCCGCCTTCCGGCCGGCTACGCGACCCTGGTCGGCGAGCGGGGAATCAAGCTCTCGGGCGGCCAGCGCCAGCGCATCGGCATCGCCCGGGCTCTGCTCAAGGACGCGCCCATCCTGGTGCTCGACGAGGCCACCAGCAGCCTGGACAGCCGCACCGAGGCGCTGATCCAGGACGCGCTGCACGAGCTGCTCGCGGGCAAGACCGTGCTGGCCATCGCCCACCGCCTCTCGACCCTGAAGGGCATGGACCGCATCGTCGTCCTTGACCACGGCCGCGTGGTCGAGAGCGGCACCCTTGACCAACTGCTTGCCGACCCGGGCAGCCGCTATGCTGGGATGCGGGCTGCACAGAGCGGACTGGGGAAGGCATGATCGAACTTCCCGGACACATCCTCAAGGCCATCCGCCAGGAGCAGCTTCACCTCATGCGGTGAATTCGGCGGTTCATCGCCGCTACGGCCTGGGACTGCGTGTGCCGTGCCCGGCGCGCTCGCGGTAGCGCGCGGCGCTGCAGCGTACCCGCGAGGCAGGAATCGCGAGAGGCTGCTACCTTATGCGCCGGTGGCCTCGGCCTGGGCCGACGCCTGGCTTGCGCTCGTGCGGCACGGGTCGCCGCTGCCTTGCGCCGCTTCCTTGTTTCCTTTCACCTCGTTACGGGAGATCCATCTTGTTCAGTCACGTCATGCTCGGCACCAACGACATCGAGCGATCCAAGCGCTTCTATGACGCCGTGCTCCAGGTCATCGGCGCGGGAGCAGGCATCGAGAACACGAACAAGACGGGCCAGCGACGCCTGTTCTACCGGCATGATGGCTCCTCCTTCGGGGTGACCCAACCCATCGACGGCCATGCCGCCACGGTCGGCAACGGCGGCACCATCGGCTTCAAGTGCAGCTCGCCCGAGCAGGTGCGCGAGTTCCACGCCGTCGCCATCGCCCACGGCGGCACGTCCATCGAAGAGCCGCCGGGCCCGCGCTCGGGTCCCTCGGGGGTGCTCTATCTCGCCTACGTGCGCGATCCGGACGGCAACAAGCTCTGCGCCCTGCATCGCCCCAAGGCCTAGGCCGGGCTTCACCCCCAGGCGTGGTCGAGGCCCTGCCGGGCCGCGCTGGGCGTCTGCCTACAAGGCGACGAGCACATGCGCTGCATCGGGCTCGTCGACGTTGCGGAGCACGAATTCGCGGCAGCTTCGCAGGAGTCGCGCCGCCGCGGCGAATTCGTCGGCGCCGGCCGGCGCCTGCAGCGCTTCGCCGGCCACCAGTTCGAGGGTGCTGCGCCGCGGCCACCAGATGCCGTCGGGCAGCATGTGGCGGGTTCCGCGAAGGGCCATCGGCACCACGGCCACGCCTGCCTGCACGGCCACGCTGAACGCCCCGAGATGAAAGGCCAGCAGCCCCGGCGCGCGACGGAAGGTTCCCTCCGCGAACATGCACAGGTTGGCGCCGCCGCGCGCCAAGTCGCCGAGGCGCCGCGCGTCGTCGATGCTGCGCGGCGCATCGATGCGATCGACGAACACCACGCCCAGGCCGAGCAGGCAGCGCGCGAACCAGCGCCTGGCCCGCAACTCGCTCTTGGCCACGAAGCGCAGGGGCTGCTCGAAGGCGGCCAGCAGCACCAGGCCGTCGACGTAGCTGGCGTGGTTGACCACCACGATCGCACCGGCCGGAAGGCGCGCCGGCATGCCGCGCAGCAGCAGCGGAACCCCGGCGGCGCGCAGCACGGCGCGCGCGACGCGGTGCGCGAATCGCCAGGCACGTCGCGGATCTCGCTGCAGCAGCGCGGCGCCGCATAGCAGCGGTGCGAGCAACCCGATGGCCAGCCAGGCGCGAGCGCCCCAGGCGAAGCTCGACGCTGCGCGCCATGCCTGCCGGAGGCGCTGCCCCAGCGCCGTGGCGCCCAGACGCGCGATCTGCCACGCCGGCCCCTGGGTCGGCGCGCCCAGGCGTCCGGCCAGGTACAGCTCGCGCGTGGCTCCGCGGCGCAGCTTGCCGCTGGAGGTCTTGAGCACGCTGCCTGGAGGCAGCAGGCGCACCACGTCGGCGCTTTCTCCGAGCCATGCGCCGAGCGCCCCGATGATGCGCGCGCGCAGCTCCTCGCGCCGCCGGGCGTCGCGCTCGTGGGTCTCGGCGACCACCACCAGGCTTTCGGTTCCGCTGCGCGCGTCGGCGACCCCGAAGGCGACCACGCGCCCCTTGCGCACGCCCGCGACCTCGCCCACCACCTGTTCGATCTCGTCCGGGTACAAGTGCCTGCCGCCGCGGATGATCAGGTCTTTCACCCGCCCGGTGGGGTAGTACTCGCCCTCGGCCCGGTACGCGAGGTCGCCACTGTCGAGCCAGCCCTCGGGGCCGATCAGCGCGCGGGTCAGCGCCGGATTGCGCAGATAGCCGCTGGTGGCGGAGGGGCCGCGGAACTGCAGGCGCCCCTCGACGCGCTCTCCCAGCTCGAAGCCCTGGTCGTCGACCACGCGCACCTCGTGCCCGGGCAGCGGACGCCCGCAGGCCACGAAGCGCAGGGGCGCCGGGTCGCCCGGGCCCACCGGCACGGCCCTGCGCTCGCGTCCGAACACGCCGCGGTCGATGCGGTCGACGCGCGGGCCGCGTCCCGGCGGCGGCATGAGCAGGCCCACCGTGCACTCGGCCAGTCCGTAGACGGGGGTCAAGGCCTGTTCGCGCAGGCCGTAGCGCGCGAAGCGCGCCGCGAAACGCTCCAGGGTGGGCGGGTTCACCGCTTCGGCGCCGCTGGCCATCAGGCGTACGCTGCCGAGATCCAGGCCCTGCAGCGCCGCGTCGTCGATATGACGCAGGCACAACTCGTAGGCGAAATTGGGCGCCGCGGTCAGCGTGCCTCGCCAGCGATGCAAGGCCCACAGCCAGGCCTGCGGGTGCTCCAGGAAGTCGAGCGGTGACATCACCACCAGCGGACGGCCGTGGTACAGGCTCGACAACCACGCCGCGATCAGGCCCATGTCGTGGTACAGCGGCAGCCAGCTCACGAACACATCGTCGTCGCGCACGCCGACGGCCTGGCCCATCGCACGGATGTTGGCCAGCAGGTTCGCATGGCTGAGCACGACCCCCTTCGGGCTGCCGGTGCTGCCCGATGTGTACTGGATGAACGCGGTGTCGCTCTGCGTGCATGCAACGGGGCGCGGCAGCTCCGGCGGACCGCGCAGGCACTCGTCGACCGTCGCCACCCGGCGCAGCCGCGGCACCAGGGCCCGCAGCAGGCGAGCAGCCGGCAGGGCCTGCTGCGTGCAGATCATCAGCGCGGCCTGTGCGTTGGCCAGAATGCCGGCGTGGCGGCGCACATGTTCCTCGATCTGCTGCAGGCGCGCGGGCGGGTAGATGGGCACGGGAACGGCCCCGGCCAGCAGGATGCCGAAATACGCATGGAAAAATCCGAGGCAGGTAGGCAGCATGATCGCCACGGTCTGCCCCGGCTCCACGCCGCGACCCTGCAGCCAGGCCCCGACGCGCCGCGCGCCGTCGTCCAGCTGCGCGTAGCTCAGCGCCTGCTCGGCCGTCGGCGACACCAGCACCAGCTGGGTGCGTGCGCCATCGCGTTCCACATGCCAGCGCAGGACGTCGAGCAGCGTATGCGCCGGCCCCGGCAGCTCCTGCGGCGCGCCCGGCAGGGCGATCGAGGCGGGGCGCGCAGCTTCGGTGCCCGGCGCGAAGCGCAGGCGCTGCACGATGTCGCGCACCGAATCGACCTCGCCCAGCGCGCCGGGCGCCATGCGGACGCCCAGCTCGCGCTCCACGCGCAGCAGCAGCTCGGCGCGTGCCAGGCTGTCAAGACCGAGGTCCCGTTGCAGCGAGGCCTGCGGGCCGATGGCCGCGTCGCCGGCGCGCGAGTCGAGTTCGCGGCACAGGGCGCGGGTGATGTCGAGCACGCGCCGCTCGACGTCGACGGCAGCGCGACCCGATTCGGCGGATTCGGACATCGGGAGACCTCCGCGGGCGCCCGCCCCGCGCGGGCCCTGGTCCATGCTAGACCTCGTGGCGCCTCCCGCTCCGTGCTGCAGCTCAACAAAACCCGCCGC
>JAKCDM010000156.1 GCA_021841865.1 Pseudomonadota bacterium | reverse complement strand
TCGGTGCGGCCACCGAAGTCGAGATGAAGGAGAAGAAGGCCCGCGTCGAGGACGCGCTGCACGCCACCCGTGCGGCCGTCGAGGAAGGCATCGTCGCCGGCGGTGGCGTGGCGCTGCTGCGCGCCCGCGTCAGCGTCAAGGTGGCCGGTGCCAACCACGACCAGGACGCCGGCATCAAGCTGGTGATGCGCGCCATCGAAGAGCCGCTGCGCCAGATCGTCGCCAACGCCGGCGACGAGCCGAGCGTGGTGCTGAACAAGGTCGTCGAAGGCAAGGGCAACTACGGCTACAACGCCGCCAACGGCGAGTACGGCGACATGATCGAGATGGGCATCCTGGATCCCACCAAGGTCACCCGCACGGCTCTGCAGAACGCCGCTTCGGTCGCCAGCCTGCTGCTGACCACCGAGTGCATGGTGGCCGACGCGCCGAAGGAAGACGCTCCGGCGGCCCCGATGGGCGGCGGCATGGGCGGCATGGGCGGCATGGACATGTAATGTCCGGCGGGCGTCGCCGGGGCTTCGGCCGCGGCGCGCTCCGTCCCTGTGCAAGAGACGAGGCCCGCGCCATGGCGCGGGCCTCGTCGTTTGCGCGCCGCCGGTCGTGCGCCGGCATCGGTACCCGTCGCCGCGGCCCGGCCGCGATGCTTCAAGGCCGGCGTACCCGGGGCTCGATGTCCGGGTGCAGGCGGTCGTAGTCCTGCTGCAGCACTCGAACCGCGTCGAGCAGGCTCGGGTAGCGAACGCTGCCGCAATCGCCGTGGCTGGCGATATAGCCCTCGACACTGCGCAGACTCGGGCGCGCGCCTCCCGCAGGAGGGTTGCTCTGCGCCAGGAAATCCGGCCTGGCGGACGGATTGCGCGGCACGACCACCAGGTTGCGATTCTCGCGCCCGTCCCGCGTCTCGACCTCGATCACCGCGATGTCGCCATTCGCGCAGGGCAGGCGCTCGGATTGCCCCAGCAGATGAGCGCGGTATTGCGCCGCCTGCCCGAGCGCCCAGGCCCGGATCAGCTCGCGATGGCGCTCGACCAGCCGGGGCGCCAGCACCAGCATTGCCGCGCCGAGCAGCAAGAGCAGCGCGGCGATTGCCCTGCGTCGGTACATCGCCACCGCGCCGGCCGTCGCGACGGCGCCGATGCCGAGCGCCAGCCGTACTTGGGCAATGAGCTCGTCGCCGAGCCCGAACAGCACGAACTCGCCGGCGCCGGCGAGCATCAGCGAGGCCGCCAGCACGAACACCGCGGCGGCGTACAAGCGTCGCGCAGTCGGCGAGGGCGGCCGGTTCATGGCTGGCGGGTGGCGGCGCGGGCGATGGGCGCGCGGCGCATCAGGAGGTCTGCGGCGTTCGGCTGAGCCAGTCCTCGATCAGGTAGCTGGCCTCGTCCAGCCCCTGGCGCGCGGTGGCGGAGAACAGCTGCACCGAGGTCGGCGCCATCAGCCCGGCCTTCGCGGCGTTGCGTTGCAGGTCGTCGCGCACGGTTTGCGCCTGCTGGAACTGCTGGTTGCGGGAAAGCTTGTCGGCCTTGGTCAGCAGCACGTGAACCGGCAGCCCGGCCGGCGCGAAATAGCGCAGCAGGGTCCAGTCCAGCGCGGTCAGCCCCTGCCGGCTGTCGGCGATCAGGATCAGCCCCACGAGCTG
Source organism: Pseudomonadota bacterium (assembly GCA_021841865.1). Taxonomy (GTDB): domain Bacteria; phylum Pseudomonadota; class Gammaproteobacteria; order Burkholderiales; family Burkholderiaceae_C; genus Thiomonas_A. The sequence goes on along the minus strand of JAKCDM010000156.1, from coordinate 4,455 downwards.
CCTGCGCTCGGCCAGGTATTCGGCGATGAAGCGCTCCCAGCGTTGCTTGGTCGCCAGCGGCACCGATGCGTAACCATAGCCGGGCAGATCGGCGAGCAAGCCCTGGGTGACGCCACCCAGCCCGACCGCGAACAGGTTGATGTGCTGGGTACGTCCGGGCGTCTTCGACGAGAAGGCCAGCCGCCGCTGCCCGCACAGCACGTTGATGGCGGTCGACTTGCCGGCGTTGGAGCGTCCGACGAAGGCGACTTCCGGCCAGGGGCTGTCGGGCAGCTGGCGCAGTTCCGCCGCGGTCGTGAAAAAGCGCGCCGACTGCAACAAGGCGCTGGTATCGGGGCGCGGACTGCTGGAATTCCCTATATTCGTCATGACTTATATATCGCTAGGATGCCGCATGTTAGTCCCGAGCCCAGCGCGGCCCGCTGACCGCAGCGTACGACGCCTGCCGTTCGCCATGCCGCCTGGGGCGTTCCCGAAGCCCCCCGAGCCCCCGCCATGCCTGTTTCTCCGCGCATCGACATGCTGCTGCCGCTGTCCTTCCGCCGCCTGGCCTGCGTGCTGGGTCTGGGTGCCGTCGCGGGCGCCTTGCCCTGCGTCGCGTCGGCGGCCTCGGCCACGCCGGCTGCCACCACGCTGAGCGCACCCGCGGTCGATGCGGCGCAACTGGCGCGCGGACGCACGCTGGCACAGAGCTGCGCGGCCTGCCACGGCAGCGACGGAAATGCGTCCGGGCCGCAGTTCCCCAAGCTCGCGGGCCAGGGGGCCTCCTATCTGGAGCGAGAACTCGAGCGCTTTCGCGCACCGCGGCCCGGCGCGCCGGCGCCGCGGCCGAACCCGATCATGACTCCGATCGCGCAGAATCTCTCGGCGCAGGACCGGCGCGACCTCGCCGCCTACTTCGCCTCGCAGTCGGTCAAGCCGGCGCTGTCCCCGAGCGCCGCCGAGCTTCCGCTGGGCGCGCAGATCTGGCGGGGGGGTATCGCCGATCGCCGGGTGCCCGCCTGCGCGGCCTGCCACGGCGCCGACGGCCACGGCATTCCTCCGTTGTATCCGTCGCTGGCCGGGCAGTGGCCGCAGTACCTGATGGCCCAGCTGCACGCCTTTCGCGACGGGACCCGAGACGATCACGGGCCCATGCACGATATTGCATCCCGGATGACCGATTCGCAGATCCGCGACGTGGCCGATTTCGCGGCCGGCCTGCACTGATCGGCGGGCTGCGGCAGAGGGCGGGCGGGCATGTTGCATTTGCGGCATTCGTTACCACGCACCGATTGCGGGTTTGATATATTGACTCCGTCGGGCTTCGTGGTTCGAGGCCCTGTTCCGGGTTGGCGGCGTATACACCTGGCTGTACCAACGCAAGTTCGCCGGCGATCGGTGCCGGCCGGGCCTGCGAAGGGCCGGTGCGGCGCGCGCGACTCAGCTCCCGGCCTTGCGCGCCGACCCGTTTCGCGTCCGCGCTCGCGCTGCGTCGCGTGTGCACACCGCGCGTAGCTCCAGGTTTCCCAACGGCAGTCCATGTCCTCCACCTTCACGACCCTCAGCACCTCCGGCCTGCAATTGCGCCGCGGCTCGCGCGCCTGGCGCAGCGCCGTCGAGCTGCTGTCGTCGATGCGTTTCGCCATCTCCCTGCTGGTCGTGGTGGCCATCGCGAGCATCATCGGCACCGTGCTGCAGCAGGGTGAGCCGCTGAACAACTACATCGACCAGTTCGGGCCGTTCTGGGCCTCGGTGTTCCACCGCATGGACCTGTTCAACGTCTACAGCTCCTGGTGGTTCCTGCTGATCATGGGCGTGCTGGTGGTGTCGACCACGCTGTGCCTGGTGCGCAACACGCCGAAGATCATCGCCGACCTCGGCAGCTACAAGACCCACGTGCGCGAGCAGACGCTGCGTACGCTGCACGACCGCGCCGAGGGCTCGCTGGAACTGCCGCGCGCGCGCATGGTGCAGCGAGTGCAGTCGCGCCTGCACAGCCGCGGCTGGCGCATGCGCGTGCATGAAAGCGAGGGCGGCACGCTGGTGGCGGCCAAGAAGGGTGGGATCAACCGCCTGGGCTACATCCTGGCGCACAGCGCCTTCGTGCTGATCTGCGTCGGCGGCCTGCTGGACGGCGACATGATGATCCGCCTGCAGATGCTGCTCACCGGCAAGAAGCTGCTGACCACCAACATGCAGATCTCGCAGGTGCCGCCGCAGTACATCCTGTCGCAGCACAACCCGAGTTTCCGCGGCAACCTGCAGATCCCCGAGGGCGACAGCTCCAACACCGCGGTGCTGACCATCGGCGACGGTTCGGTGCTGCAGCCGCTGCCCTTCACCATCACGCTGAAGAAGTTCACGGTGGACTACTACTCCACCGGCATGCCGCGCCTGTTCAAGAGCGAGGTGCTGATCACCGACCCGCGCAAGCACAAGACCTTCCCGGCCAGCATCGAGGTCAACTCGCCGCTGACCTACGATGGCGTGACCATCTTCCAGTCGGGATTCGACGACGGCGGCTCGCACCTGCAGCTCAGGGCCTGGCCCATGCGCGGCGCCGGCGACAAGCCTTTCGACCTCAAGGGCGACGTCGGCAGCTCGCGTCAGCTCAGCGACGGCAGCCAGTCGCTGCGCCTGGAGCTGACGGGCTTCCGGGCCATCAACGTCGAGAACCTGCACTCCGCGCAGCAGGCCCCGGTGGCCGGTGCCGGCAAGGCGCGCGGCCTGTTCGGCGCCTTCGACCGCCACCTCGGCGCCGCCGTGGACACCAAGGCGACGGACCACCCGACCAACGTCGGCCCGGCCGTGATCTACAAGCTGCGCGACTCGGCCGGGCAGGCCCACGAGTTCTTCAACTACATGCTGCCCATCGACATCGACGGCATGCCGATGTTCGTCGCCGGCGAGCGCAGCGAGGTCGGCGGCAGCTACCACTACCTGCGCATCCCGGCCGATGCGAACGACAGCGTCGACGACTGGATGCGCCTGCGCGCGGCGCTGCACGACCCGCAAATGCGCCAGCGCGCGGTCGACGCCTACGTGAAGGACGCGCTGCCGGCGGGCACCGCGCCGAAGCTCGCCGCGCAGCTGCGCGAAACCGCCGCGCGCACCCTCGACGTGTTCGCCGGCGTGATCCCGCGCGACGCGGCCACCGGCAAGCCGCTGGTGCAATCGCCCGGCGGCCTGCCGGCATTGGCCGAGTTCCTCGAGATCAACGTGCCCAAGCCGCAGCTGGCGAAGGCCTCGAAGGTGTTCATCGACGTGCTCAACGGCACGCTGTGGCAGCTGTGGCAGGTTTCGCGCCAGCAGGCGGGGCTGCCGCCGGCCAAGGAAGACAAGGCCGACCAGCGCTTTTTCAACGCCGCGGTGCTGGCGCTGTCGGATGCCACCTTCTACCCGGCTCCGCTGTACCTGCAGCTGGCCCATTTCAAGCAGGTCGAGGCCAGCGTGTTCCAGGTCGCTCGCGCACCGGGCAAGCTGATCGTCTACCTGGGCGCCGGGCTGCTCATCCTGGGGGTGTTCGCGATGCTCTACATCCGCGAGCGCCGTGCCTGGTTCCTGGTCAAGGACGATGGCGAGAACTCCAGCAAGACGCTGATGGCGATGAGCACGAATCGGCGCACAATCGATTTCGAGCGTGAATTCGGCGCGCTGCGGGACGCCGTCCTGCAGCCCTCGGGCAAGTCGCCCGCGGGCGGCGCCGACCCAACCTGAGAAGGACCCAAGCGATGGAACTGACAAGCAAACACGTGGTCATGGACCTCGACGACTCGCCTCGCGAAGCGTATCGTTCCGGGCCGCTTGCCTACCTGCGCCGCCGCACCCCGTATGACGGGGTGTTCCTGGCGCTGATCCTCGGCGTCGACGCCTACGTGCTGCACCGTTTCGGCGCCAGCATGGGCTATTGGGTCAAGCTGATCTTCCTCGGCGCCACCACGGCGTTGACCCTGCTGGCCTGGGGCTGGACGCCGCTGAAGAACCTCGCCATCGCGGTCGGGGCGCTGTCGCTGCTGGGCATCAGCCAGTACTACGGCCCCGGCGGCACGCCGGTGCTGGCGCGCGGCGAGCAGGAGTTCCTGCTCAAGTTCTTCCTGTCCAGCCAGACGGCGATCCTGTGGATGGCCTTCCTGTTCTTCCTGTCCACCGCGAGCTACTGGGTGGGCATGTTCACCGGCACCGGCGTGGCCGCCGACGGCACGCCGGTGCGCGACGCGCGCGGCTGGCATTCGAACTTCGCTCAGTACTTCGGCTCGCGTCTGGCCTGGGTCGGCGTGACCATGGCGCTGACCGGAACGATGATGCGCTGGTTCGAGAGCTACCTGGTGGGCGCCGACGTCGGGCATATCCCGCTGTCGAACCTGTACGAAGTGTTCGTGCTGTTCTCCTGGCTGACGACCACGCTGTACCTGTTCCTGGAGCACAAGTACCGCACTCGCGCGATGGGTGCCTTCGCCATGCTGGTGGTCAGCG
>JAKCDM010000039.1:19996-28686 GCA_021841865.1 Pseudomonadota bacterium | reverse complement strand
GCCGCCATGCCGCCCAGGGTCATGATGTTGAAACTCATGCCCAGCGTGTACAGCAGCACCACGGTGGCGGCCAGCACCGCCGGCACCGTGATCATCGCGATCAGCGTGATCTTCAGGCTGCGCAGGAACAGCAGCAGCACCAGCCCGGCCAGCAGCACGCCGATGACGATGGCGTCGCGAACGCTCAGCGCCGACGCGACGACCAGCTGGCTCTGGTCGTACCAGTTGGCCAGGTGCACGCCCGCCGGCAGTCGGGTGGCCTTGAGCAGGCGGCGCACCTCGCCGGCGATCTTCACGCTGTTGCCGCCCGGCTGCTGGTAGATGTTGAGCAGCACGGCGGGCTTTCCATCGGCCGTCACCGTGGTCCACAGCGGCACCGTGCTGCGCAGCACGCGGGCGACATCGCGCACGCGCACCACGCCGGCAGGGGTCGCGCGCACGACGAGGTCGGCGATCTGCGCCGCATCGTGCAGGCGCGAATCGGCCAGTGCCAGCAGCAGCTTGTAGCGATCTTCCAGGTGCCCCAGCGCCTGCACGCCGTTGTCGGCCGACAGCGTGCGCTCGACGTCGCCCAGGCTCAGGTCCAGCGCCTGCAGCCGGGCCGGGTCGACGATGACGTGGTATTCCTCCTGCTCGCCGCCCTGCACCTGCACGCGCCCGACGCCGTCGATTCCCGACAGCAGCGGGCGCAGCTCGAGCTCTGCGACGTCGTACAGCTGCACCGGGCTCAGGCGCGACGAGGTCAGGCTGTAGGCGATGATGGGGTCGACGGTCGGGTCCATTCGCTTGCTGCGGATGGTGGTCCCGGGCGGCAGCATCGGCAGCACCTGGTTGGCGGCCTCGTTGACCTGCACCGCCGCCAGGTTCATGTCGCTGCCCCAGTGGAAGGTGACGTAGATGTCGGAGCTTCCGCGGCTGGTCTGCGAGCGAACCGTGACCACGCCGGGAACGCGCCGGATGGCCTCCTCCAGCGGGCGCGTGACCTGCAGCACCATCTGGCGCGTGGGCCGCACTCCGGCGTCGACCGACACCACCACGCGCGGGAAGCTCACGTTCGGGAACAACCCCACCGGCAGCTTGAACGCCGCCAGCACTCCGCCGGTGGCCAGCAGCGCCAGCAGGAACAGCACCGAGCGTCGATGCCTTTGCAGCCATAGCGACGCGTTCATCGGGCCTCCGGCGCGGAGTTGCCCGCCTGGGTGCGCAGGGCCATGCCGTCGTGCACTTCGTAGTTGCCCAGCACCACCAGCGGCAGCGCAGGCGCGAGCGGCCCGGAGATCGCCGTGTTCTCGCCCTGGTCGCCCTCGATGCTCACGTTCACTCGCCTGGCATGGCCGCGATCGTCCTGGAACACATAGGCCTGTCCCGAAGCGTCCTGCAGCACCGCCTGGCGCGGAACCACCCAGCCGTGCCACGATCGCAGCGGCAGTTCGGCCTGCACCGCCAGCCCGGGAATCGCCCAGCGCGCTGCCGCCGGCAGCGCCAGCGTCAGCTCCACATGCCCGGTCGACGGGTCGACGCGCCCGGCGACCGCCACGATGGTGGCCAGCGTGCGCCGTGCCGGGTCGAACACCGAGCGCAGCGGCACGCTGGTGCCGGGGCGCAGTTGGCCGGCGTCGAGCGCATCGACTCCGATCACGGCCTGCAGCCCGGCGCTCGGCGCCAGGCTCAGCGCCGTGGTCGCGGCGCCGAGTTGCGCGCCCGGCGACGTCGTCACCGACTCGACCAAGCCGTCGAAGGGCGCGCGCACGCGCTGCAGGGAAGTTCCCAGGCCCTGCGCGCGCGCCGCGGCCAGCGCGGCGCGCGCGTCGGCCACGGCCTTGCGCGCGGCGCCGACCTGGGACTGCGTGGCGAGCTGCCGGCGCGCCAGGTCGCTGATCCGGTCCAGCTCGGCCTGGGCGAAGCGCAGGGTGTTGCGGGCCTGCGTGAAGGCCGCCTGGCCGGCCGGCGTCGACGCGACCTCGAGCAGCACCTGTCCACGTCGCACCGCCTGGCCCGCGTGCACCAGCACGCGCCTGACCAGCACGGCTCGCGCGAAGCTGATCTGCAGGCTTTGTCCGGCAGCCGTGCGCACGCTTCCCAGCGCCTGCACCCGGCGCACCAGCTGGCCCTGCCGCAGGGTCTGGATGCTGACCCGCGCCGAGACCGGCGCTTGCGCCCGCGCGGCGGGCGCGGCGGTGATGGCGATGGCCAGCAGCAGAGCGGCCGAGGCCGAGTTGCGGCGGGCAGGCCGCGCGACGGGCAGGCCGTGGCCGCGGGGAGGGGAGATTGGTTGGATCATCGGGGTATCAATCTTGTCCTGAGGGCTTGTGGCTGGCGGCGCCAGCGGGCTGCGTGCGGTACAGCCCGGTTCCGGTGAGCAGGTCCAGCGCGACGGCCTGTTCGGCCTGTTGCTGCTGGACCTGCTGCAGCGCCAGGCGCTGGTCGAGCAGCGCCTGGCGCTGCGCCTGCGCCTGCGGCAGCGTGATCTCGCCGCGCCGCAGCGCGAGCTCGGCGGCGCGTGCCGCGCTGCGCAGATCGGGCAGGCTGGCCCGCATCGAGGCCGCCTCGCGCCGCAGCAGGTCCAGGTTGCGCAGCGCCTGCGCTGCGTCCGCCCGGGTCTGGTCCAGGCGCAGCTGGTAGGCATCGAACAGCTGCCGGCGCGTCGCGCGCTGCACGGCGACGCGCCCGCGCGCCCCGTTGAACAACGGCAGGTTGAAGCTGACGCCGAAGCCGATGGTGTTGACGTCGGTGTTGTCGCGCGCCCGCGTCAGCCCCACGCTGATCGACGGGAATTGCGCCAGCACGGCTTCACGCAGGCTCTGCTCCTGGCTGCGGTAGCCGGCTTGCAGCGCGAGCAGGTCGGGGCGGATCAGCGCCACGCGCTGCAGCGCGCTGCCCACCTGCGCTGCATCGTTCGCGGGCAGGCGCGGCATGCCGGCCAGGCGCAGCACCACGTGGGGAGCGAGCCCGAGCAAGGCATGCAGCTGCCCCTGCAGGTTCACGCGGCTTCGGCGCGCGTCGGCGATGCTCTGGCGCAGTGCCTGCAGGCGCGCGAGCTGCGCGTCGGCATCGGTGCGCGGCAGTTCGCCGCGCTCCGCGGCGGCGCGCAGTCGGCGCAGGCGCAACGCGGTCAGCGAAGCTTCCTCGCGCAGCAGCTGCTGGCGCCGCGCGAGCCCGACCAGCTGCACGTACAGCAGCTGTGCCTGCGATGCCGTCTGCCACTCCTGCCACAGCAGATCGAGGTCGACGCTGCGCACATGGGCGCGCGCCGCGGCGCGCGCGGCGGGTCGCGTCAGCAGCGCGCCCAGGTCGAAGTCCAGCCCGTAGCTGAAGGCCGTGGTGGTCGCCCCCGCGCTGTTGCCCGCGAAGGCGCGTGATGCGGAAAGCCGCGGATCGGGCAGCAGGCCGGCGGCGAAGGCCTGTGCGCGCGCGATTCCCAGGCGGTCGCGGGCCAGGCGCAGCTGCGGGTTGTTCAGCACGGCCAGCGCCGCCACCGCCGGCATCGGCAGCGGGCGATCCAGGTCGAGGGGCTGCGCCGCCAGGCGTGGCAGCGGGATGTCGTGCACGTTCACGCGCAACTGCGCCAGCGCCGTCGCCGAATCGGCGTGTGCGGCCAGCGGCCGCGGGCTGTAGCTGGCGCAGCCGCCGAGCGCCAGCAGCAGCGCGGCCAGCGTGGCGCTGCGGCTGACCCGGCGCGCGCGTTGCTGCTGTTCGCGTGCGAGCAGCACGAAGCGGGCTAGCTGGAAGCGAGGAGGCTGCGCTCGCGGTGGTTTCGGGCCTGGAGTCATGGCTGGGTCCGGTTCGACAGGACTCCAGCCTACGGCCGGCGACTTAGCCTCGACTTAGCCGGGTGTTCGCGGCTCCGGCGCGGGCTCGCCCGGGCGGCGCGCCTGCAGGTAGGCCATTCGATCGACCGAGATCATCGCGCCTTGCTCCCACTGCCGTCGCAACAGGCTCTCCAACCAGTCGCGCTCGGCCGGCTTGCAGTCCCAGTCCAGCACGTCGCGCAGGCTGGTCGCGAAGGGGTGCGGCGTGTGGCGCGTGAAGCTTTCCCAGTCCGGCGCCAGCGCGGGGCCGCTGTCGATGTGCAGCTCCAGGTGCGCGCGCTCGAATCCGGCCTGCATGGCCCAGGCGAACAGGTCGCGCTCGGAGAAGTTGCAATGAGGACAGGCGGCCAACGCGTCGGCGGTGTCGGGGAACTGACGTGCGCGCCATTTGTGCAGCAGGTGCAGCGCAGCCGGAAGTTCGGGCGCCTGCGGGCCATCGAGCGCGCTGCGCTCGGCACAGCACACCAGCGCGTCGTCCCGGAACACGGGCTCGGCCAGCGACAGCATGCCGCCCGGGCGCAGCACGCGGTGGAAACTCGCCAGCATGCCGGGCTTGTCGGGAACGTAGGCCAGCGCCGATCGCGTGCATACCGCGTCGACGCTGGCGTCGGCGATTCCGGCGAGGTCGCCTCCGGTCAGCAGCACGAAGCGGCAGCGAGCGCCCACGCCGGCCGCTTCGGCCCGTTCGTTGGCGCGACCCAGCAATTCGTCCGACGTGTCGGCGAACACCGCGCGCAGGTCGTCGCGCAGGCTCAGTGCGCGCAATCCGAGCGCGCCGTCGCCGCAGCCGAAGTCCAGCAGCGTGGCTCCGGGCGGGAGTTCGAGCGGGCGCAGCGCGCGGTCGATGTACTCGCTGACGCGCGCCTGGATTCGCATCTCGAATTCCGGGTCGCCGGCGCTGCGCTCGTGCAGCAGCCAGTCGGCCCATGGGTCGTCGACGCTGGCCGCGGCGAGGGGAAGGCTTCGGATCATCGTGGTTGGCTGGACAGGGGCGTGGTGGCTCAATTGTCGATGGAGACCTTCTGCACCGTTCCCGTGTTGCCTGAGCCCGAAGGCGTGAAGCTCACCTCGACCGACACGCCGTTGTCGAAACCGGAGGGCAGGGGCGTGCCCGACGGCACGCCCAGCGTGATGCCGTTGAGCTCGAAGCTCGAGCCGCCGCTGGTCCAGCCGTACACCCGCCCGGAAATCTCCTGCGTGCTGCTCGATTCGCTCGTCGGCGTCGGCAGGAACTTGATCGTGTACGCGCTCAGCGCGCCGTTCTGGTAGGTGCCCTCGACCTCGACGGCGGTGTTCACCGCGATGTTCGCCGCGCCTCCGTTGATGTAGGCGCAGTTGGCGGCGATGCTGACCTGCGCGGTGGGCAGGGGATTGACAGGAGTTCCATCCTGCTCGCTCTGCCATTGCAGCGTGAAGTGGCTGGCGTCGCCCACGCCGGTCACGGTGCCTTGCAGGTCGACGGTCTCGCCCGCCTGCGGAGCCGACAGCACGCTGACCTGGGCGGCCGAGATCACGTTGGGGCTGGTGGTCGACACCGCTCCCTGGATCACCACGTAGGCGCCATTGCCCAGCTGGCCGGCGCTCGAGCCCGCGGCGAAACTGGCCTGCGATGCGTCGATCGGCACGCCGCGCACCTGGAAGCTCGACGCGCTGACATAGCCGGTGATGGTGCCGCGGATGGTCACGGTGGTCGGCGCGGCCTGGATGGATTGCGCCACCAGCGTGCCCTGGCCGTCGCCGTGGCCGCTGACCACCACGTAGTCGCCGGCCTGCAGCGCCGGCACGGCGCCGCTCATGGAGCGGGTGTCCACCGGGATTCCGGACAGCGTGAAGCCGCTGGCGCTGAGGCCGTAGACCAGCCCGCCCATCTGCACCGGCCCGGTGAACGATCCGAGGGCCTGCACGCGGACCACCCAGTTGGAGCCGTTGTTCCAGACGTGCACCAGCTGTCCCGGCGCGAGGCTGACCCCCGGGCCCGCGACGACGGTGGTGTTCGCCCCCAGTGGAATGCTCTGGCCGGCGACGGTCAGCGATTGCGAGCTCAGCGCGCTGACCACCCCGGTGATTCGGGTGGTCGTGTCGGACGCCGGCAGCTGCTCGATCAGCGAGGCCTGGATGTAGGGCCCGGAGGCGTCCTCGCCGTAGGCACCGTGGACCTCGATTCGCGAGGCCGAGGCCAGCGCGGCCGGGCCGCCGAGTCCGGAGTAGAAGGTCACCGGTCCACGCGTCGGGTCGCTATTGGTCAGCACGCGCACGCCGTTGACGGTCAGGGTGCCGGATGCATCGAATTGCGGAGTGCCTTCGAGGTCCGGCTGGATCAGCACGCTGCTGGGTTGCTGGTTCGAGGCCACCTGCAGGTCGACGCGAGCTCCCACCTCGACGGCCTGCGAGTTGCTCGGCGTCTCGCCGCTGTTTCCGGAAGCCCGGAAGTAGTTCGGCGTGGCGCTGCTGAAGCTCTGGCCGTCGACGATCACGCTGCCCAGCCCGACCACCGTGCCCAGCACCATGCCGGTGCCGCCGGTGCCGACCCCGCCGCCCACCAGCGCCACCGCCGCGGCGCCGCCGCCGCAGGCCGCCAGCCCGAGACTCAGGCACGCCGAGGCAGCCAGCAGCAGTGCTCGGCGCATGCTCATTCGCGAAAGATTGCTCACGACCGTTCCTTGGGTGTCCGAGAGGGGCGCTGGGTATCGGGTTTCGCCTTGCCGGGTTTCGCCTTGCCGCGCCGGGCTTGCCCGGCGCCCGGCTCGGGCAAGGACTCGTCCGTCGCGTTCCAGTAATAGGTGCCGAAGCGCATGCGCCCGCGGGCGGCGCGGTCCGCGCTGTCGGCCTGCAGGCATCGTAGGGTTTCCGTGACCATGCGGTCCCGACTTTGCGCCCACAGCTCGCGAGCGAGCTCGTCCAGGCGCGCCATCGACGCTTCGCTGAGCCCGTCGGCGAACACGCTCTGCTCCAGCCGAGGCCCCTCCTGCGCGATGTTGGCCACTGCGGTGGCCGCGTGGTCGGCCAGGTTCATGCCGAACAGGTCGAGCAGTTGCTCGAGGTCGCCGTCGGGAACGAAGCCGTCGGCGCGCGGCAGCACGAATTCGATGCCCTTGCGCTGGCTGGTCTCGACCACGCCCAGGCGCACGAGTTCCTGCAGCAGGCTGAAGGGGTGGATGTCCTGCGTGATCTGGCGCGCCAGAGCCTCGAAGGACGGCGCCGGCCCGTTGCGCGGGATCGCCTTGGGGCGGCGGTCGCGACCACGGTAGCCGGGCAGCGAACTCCACAGCGCGAACACCTGGGTGCTCAGCGATACCTGGGCGCGGCCGCGTTCGCCCGGCGCCTGCTCGCGCCACTGGCGCACCTCCTTGCGGTGCACCCCGGACAGCAGGCTCAGCGCCGAATCGGTGTCGGGCGACTGGCTGCGCACGATGCGGGCATGCGCCTGCTCGAGAAAGATCCTGCGCAGCTGTGCCGTCGCCTGCGGGAAGTCGATCCCCGCGCCGAGCAGCAGGCGGCACAGCGGGGCCTGCACGCGGGCCCACGCGCGCAGCACGTCCTGCGAGGCGGCCGGGGCCAGCCTGGACGCGGGAGCCTGCGACAACCGGGAACTGGGTCGTGCCATGGTGTGCGGGAGCTGGAGGAGTGGGCTCGCAGGAATCGAATCGCGGGAAAGCAACGATGTCAGCACTCTAGCAGCAAAGGCTATTGACTGGGAACTTTTCCCATCTATGATTGCGCCAAAGCAACACCCCTTTTCGCCCAGCGCGGCCTTGCGGCACGGCGCTGCCGATCCCACCCCGAGGAGTGCACCATGCAGCATCGTTCCCTGAAACTGCGCAAGACCTTCGTCCTGCTTCCTGCGGCCGCGGCGGTCGCGCTGGCGCTGGCCGGCTGCGGCGGCGGCGGAGGCGGCGGCCCGTCGCTCGGCGCGGCGTCCACGTCGCTGAGCGGAGCGGCGATCGACGCGCCGATCGCCGGCGCCACCATCACCATCACCTCCGGCGCGCCGCTGGTCGACGGCGGCACCAGCATCGGCAGCATCACCGCCGACTCGCAGGGCGGTTTCACGATCAGCGTGAACCTGCCGACCGGGTCGGTGCCGGTGTTCGCGAACGCCGTCGCGCCCAACACCAGCGCCGGAACCACGCTGGAGCTGAGCAGCTACCTCGGCCAGTCCGATGCGCTGGCCGCGGCGGGCGCCTTGACCACGTCGAACCTGCCCGACCTGGACATCAGCCCCGTGAGCACCGCTGCGCTGGCGGTGTTCGCCCGCACCAACGGCGGCAGCTTCAGCAACCTGACTCCGGCCAGCTACGCGACGACGCTGGCGACCTACCGCAACGACATCCTGGCGATCGCAGCGGCGATCAAGGCCGTGGGCGACAACCTGTGCACGCCGGCGACCCCGGTGACCTCCACCACGGACCTGGCCGCGACCATCGCCCAGAACGCCACGCTGAGCGCGACCAACACCGCATCGACCACGCTGGCCACCGCCGCCGCGACCCTCGGCGGCAACTGCGCCACGGTGCTGCCGGCGCTGCAGACCGCGATCCTGGCCGACGACCGATTCGGCCCCGAGCTCGACCTGGGCGACCTGATCGAGGCCAACGTGCAGGCGGTGCTGCCGGGAACCTATTCGCTGCAGTCGGTGATCGCCGAAACCCCGGTGTCGCAGTCCGTCAACACGCAGACCACGCAGTCGGGCAGCGTGCCGACGGTGTCGACCATCAACCCGGCCGAGGTCTTCGTCGACAACGTCACGGTGGATGCGAGCGGCAACGTCACGTCGACCGACAACGCCGTCAGCGGCACCTTGTACGGCAATCTGCTGCGGCTTCAGATCAAGGATCCGTCGGGCAACGTCTATCAGTTGCGCACCAAGGTGGGCTCGCTGCC